>DASWBH010000315.1:0-17944 GCA_036390755.1 Thermoanaerobaculia bacterium | reverse complement strand
GACGCATACAGCGTCACCTGCCGGTCCGGCGCGGACGACACGCGCTTCTCCGTTCCGCGGAGGCCGATGAGCGCGTTCTGAATTTCTTTTCCGCGGAGGGTGGTGGCGCGTTCGTAGTCGTCGCTCGACGGCAGCGGCCGCGTCACGGGGCGGATCCAGAGCAGCGGTCTTCTCAGCAGCGCCACGCCGAATCGGTATAACCAGTTCTTCTGCGGATTCGACGATGAGTCGGCCTCGATGTCGCGCTGCAGTCCCGAGTCGAGCACGACATGGCCGCCCGTATCGACGATCCGGAATCGCTGATCGCTGATCACGGTTTGTTGCCGGAGCAGCGGCGCAATGGTCTCGAATCGCGCCTGCGGATCCGTCTGAATCAGCCCGACGATCATCCGCCCTTCGCGAAGCATCGACTGGATCTGCGCGCGCTCGAGATGCGCCTCATAGAAATCGAGAAGCAGCACGCCCGCGACCGGGAGGAAGACGAGCAGCAGGTTGAACAGCATCAGCCGGAGCGAGATGCGCGAGAACGCCCGCATGAATCGCATCAATGCGCTCCGGCGCTTTCGGGCTGATAGCGGTAACCCATTCCGTACACCGTATCGATGCGATCGAACTGCGGATCGACGGCCTCGAACTTCTTGCGAATGCGTTTGACGTGGCTGTCGATCGTCCGCTCGCTCACGTAGTTGTCGTGCGGGTAGCCTTCGCGCGTCAGCTGCACGCGCGTCTTCACGTGACCGGGATGCCGCACGAGCGCCTGCAGCATGAGGAACTCGGTCACGGTGAGCTCGATGCCGTGGTTCTTCCACCGCACGAGGAATCGCGCCGGGTCGAGCTCGAGCGATCCGACGCGAATCAGCTTGTCCTCGCTCGACGGCGTCTCGGCGCGGCGCGCGGCGCGGCGCAGCATCACGCGCACGCGGGCGACGAGCTCGCGCATCGAAAACGGTTTGCCGAGGTAGTCGTCGGCGCCGAGCTCGAGGCCGAGGACGCGGTCGATCTCGTCGTCGCGCGAGGTCAGAAAGATGATCGGGATCGTATCGGACACGGCGCGCAATTTGCGGCAGAGCTCGAGGCCGTCCATGCGCGGCATCAGGATGTCGAGGATGACCACGTCGGGCAGCTCGTGCTCGAATACGGTCCACGCCTCGAGACCGTCCGGATAGCTGCGTACGTCGTACCCCTCGCGGCGCAGTGCGAACTCGACGGTCTCGCGGATGTTCGCCTCGTCGTCGACGACGGCAATCGATGCCATTCACTTCGATTGTACGGGCGCGCGCGGCGTTCGCTGCTGCCTTAGTTTCGCCGTATTTCCGCCGCTGCTTTTCCGCGCCACTTTCGCGCGCACGCCGTCTTGGAGACGTCTATTCACTTCATGACTTCGAATGTGGAGCGCAGAGGGCAGAGCGCGGTGCGCGGGTCAATCTTGTACGGCGCTCTGCGCTCCGCGCTCGGCGCTCTGATGCTGAGCCGGCCGATTGCACGCATCGAGTTCCCGCGGCACGGTCGGCGTTTCATGATCACGTGTGAAGCGGATCGCGGCAACTGGGTCATCTCCGCGCCCCGTCGGAGGTTCGCCGTGCTGCACGACATCGACATCGGCGATGAAGTCGTCGTGGCGATGCCGTCCGGCGAGATCGTCCGCTACCGCGTGCGCAGCATCCGCGTGGTGAAGCAGAACAACACCGCCATCCTGCAGGACTTCGGCGACCGGCGGCTGACGATGATGACCGGTTACCCGTTCGACGAGACAGGCGATCTGCGATACGCGGTCGTCGCCATTTCGAAATAGCGGCCTTCTGCTAGGCTCCGCGGCGTGGAGAAGCAATGGACCGCAGTGGACGACTACATCGACAGGACGCTCGGCGTATCCGACCCGATTCTCGAAGCGGCGGTGAAGGCGAGCGAAGACGCCGGCCTGCCTTCGATCCAGGTTGCGCCGAATCAGGGGAAGCTTCTGTATCTGCTCGCCGCGATCGCGCACGCGCGAAACATTCTCGAAATCGGAACCCTCGGCGGCTACAGCGCGATCTGGCTCGGCCGCGCTCTGCCGGCTGACGGGAAACTCATCACGCTCGAGCTCAGTCCGAATCACGCGCAGGTCGCCCGAGCGAACATCGACCGGGCCGGCCTGCGCGACCGCGTCGAAGTGCGCGTCGGCCCGGCGCTCGATTCGCTGAAGGATCTCGCGTCAGAGCACCGGACGTTCGATCTGATCTTCATCGACGCCGACAAGACCGGCTATCCCGACTACCTCCAGTGGTCGCTGAAAGTCTCGCATCCGGGGACGGTGTTCGTCATCGACAACGTCGTGCGGGACGGCGAGATCGCAAACGCAAAGAGCAGCGACGCGAGCGTGCAGGCCGTCCGCCGCATGAACGAGATGCTCGGGCGCGATCCAAGGCTCAATGCGACCATCCTGCAAACGGTTGGCGTGAAAGGCTATGACGGACTGGCAGTGGCGATCGTGACAGGATGAGGCGCTCATCATTCGTCGGCATCGCGATTTTTTTCGCTGCCTGGCAGGTGGCGGTCACCGCGACTCACGCCACTCTCGTCCCCGGACCGCTGCCTGCGCTTGCCGCAATCGGTGAGCTCGCGCGCCGCGGTCTGCTGATCAAGTACATCGTGGCGTCGCTCTTTCGCGTGACGTGGGGCTACTTCGCCGCCGTGGCGATCGGCATTCCCTCGGGCATCGCCCTCGGACTGTGGCGCCGCGGCGAGCTCGCGGTGAATCCGTTTCTGCAGATCCTCCGGCCGATCTCGCCGCTGGCATGGATCCCGATCGCGATTCTCTGGTTCGGCGTCGGAGATCTCTCCGCAATCTTTCTCATCTTCCTGGCGTCGCTGTTCCCGCTGATCGTCACGGCGATGCACGCGGTGCACAACATCGACACCGTGCACGTTCGCGCCGGCTCGAACTTCGGCCTCTCGCGCGCGCAACTGATCCGAAGCGTGATTCTGCCGGCGATCCTGCCGCAGCTGATCGTCGGCATGCGCATTGCGCTGGGCATCGCCTGGCTCGTCGTCGTGGCCGCCGAGATGATCGCTGTGAACTCAGGCCTCGGCTTTCTGATCATCGACGCGCGCAACGCCGGCAACCGCTACGATCTCGTCGTGGCTGGAATGATTCTCATCGGCGCGATCGGCGTCGTCCTCGATCTGCTGATGCGACGCGCCGAGCGTCTCGATTTCGTGCGCTGGGGCTACGCGCAGCAGTGAAGGTCGAGTTCCATCGCGTGTCGCAGTCGTTCGGCAGCATGCGCGTGCTGGACTCGATCGACCTGAGCGTCCGCGCCGGGGAATTCGTCTGCATCCTCGGACCGTCCGGCTGCGGGAAGTCGACGCTGCTCAACATCGTGGCCGGGTTCATTGCGCCGACGGAAGGCGAAGTATCGATCGACGGCGTGCCGGTCTCCGGACCCGATCCGCGGCGCATTTTCGTCTTTCAGGAGCGCGGCGTGTTTCCGTGGCTCAACGTCGAGCAGAACATCGGCTTCGGGCTGTACCGGCTTCGCGACGGCGAAAAACGCGATCGCATCGCGCGCTACGTACAGCTCGTCGGCCTCCAGGGATTCGAGCACGCGTATCCGAGCGAGCTTTCCGGCGGCATGAAGCAGCGTCTGGAAGTCGCTCGCGCGCTGGCGGTCGATCCCGATGTGCTTTATCTCGACGAGCCGTTCGGCGCCCTCGACTCGATCACGCGCCTGCAGATGCGGCGCGAGCTGCTGCGCATCTGGGAGGCGGAGAAGAAGACGATCCTGTTCGTCACGCACGACATCGAGGAGTCCGTCCAGCTGGCTGACCGCGTCGTCGTGATGTCGCAGCGGCCCGCCCGCATCCGCCGCATCATCGAGATCGACATCCCGCATCCCCGCGATCTCAGCGCGCCGCGATACATCGCACTCCGCGATCAGTTGTTTGCGGAGATCGGATTGGCGCACCAGGTATGAAGGCGGGATTCGGGATTCGGGATTCGAGATTCGCGTTGCCCGTTTGCACGGGAATCGTGCTCCTGCTCGCGTGGTGGCTTGCGGTGCGGATGACCGGAACGAAGATCTTTCCGTCGCCGGTTGACGTTGCGCGCGCGATCGTGTCGCTCTCGGAGAAGAGTCTGCTCTGGTCCTACATTCGCGACTCGCTCGTTCGCGTGTTCGCCGGATATCTCGCCGGCGTGATCGTTGGCATGCCGATCGGGATGCTCGTCGGCTGGTACGCGCCGGTCGAGCGCGCGGTGAATCCGGTCGTGCAGATGCTTCGGCCGATCTCGCCGCTGGCGTGGATGCCGCTCGCGGTGATCTGGTTCGGGGTGTCGAACGCAGCGCCGATCTTCCTCATCTTTCTCGGCACGGTGTTCCCGATCATCGTCGCCACCGCCAACGCCGTCCGCAACGTGCCGCCGATGTTTCTGCAGGCCGGCCGCAACTTCGGACTGACGACGCCCGCGCTTCTGCGTCGCGTCGTGTTTCCGGCGATGTTGCCGCGGATGCTCGCCTCGCTGCGCATCGCATTCGGCGTCGCATGGGTCGTTCTCGTCGCCTCGGAGATGATCGCCGTCGATTCCGGCCTCGGCTACCTGATCATCGACGCGCGCAACGCTGGCAAGCGATACGACCTGGTCGTCGCGGGCATGTTGCTGATCGGCATCATCGGTCTCGCGCTCGACACCGCATTTCGGCGTCTCGAGCGCGCGCAGGCGCCGATGTAACGGGCTGTTACGGTCAGTCCGCCATTCGCGCCCGAGCGCAGGAGCATCGCGCGGCCGCATGGCCCGCCCTCATCGCCGGCGCACACTTGCGCTCGGCAGCCGGACGGCCGGCGTAGAATGACCCCGGCTCCGGGTGTTCGGAATCGCTTCGTTTCATGTCTGTCCGCTTTGGCGTCTACGAGCTCGATCTTGATCGGCGGCAACTCGCTTCCGGCGGACACGAAATTCCTCTGCCGGCGCGCACCCTTCGATTCCTCGAACTGCTGCTCGACGTCCGGCCGCGGGCAGTCTCCAAAGAAGAGCTCACGAAGCAGCTCTGGCCCGGCGTCGAGGCGGAAGAGAGCCATCTGAAAACGATCGTGTCGGAGCTGCGAGCCGCGCTCGACGACGCGGACAGAAGTCTGATCCGGACCGTGAAGCGATACGGCTATGCGTTCGCGGGCGAAGCCGTCAGCGACGACGAGCCACCGGGGAGAACGTATGTGCTCTGCTGCGACAACTTCCGCGTGTCGGTTTCGCGAGCTGTGGCGGTGATCGGCAGTCACCCCGGGTGCGACATCTGGATCGACTCGCCGGACGTGTCCCGCTCTCACGCGCGCATCAGCGTCGGGCCCGAGCAAATTCTCGTTGAGGACCTCGGCAGCAAGAGCGGGACGCGAGTGGGCACGCGCCAGATCAGCGAACCCACCGAACTTCACGATGGAGATCGGTTGTCTGTCGGCGGCGTCACGCTGCTGTTTCGTACGGCATCGGACGATGAACGAGAAGCGACAGCTTGACGTTGCGAGTTTCCGAGGCCGAGAGGGGGTGATCACGTGCAAAAAATCATGCTGGGCGCCATATCCTGGCTCGTCTTCATCACCGGCGCGCACATGCTGCTCAATGTCGACTGGAACGTGCTGCTGAACGACCGGCTGCCGTTCGCCAAACGCAAGCTCAACGTCGCGTTCATTCCGGTCACGTGACACCTGGCGTGCCCGGTGACCGACTACATCGCCTCGCATTCGAAGTCGGGCCATCAGTTCATTCCGCGCATGTTTCAGGGATTTCCTGAAATCAAGGAAGCGCTGATGTCGAACAAGATGCAGGCGGGATTCATGGTCGCGCCGATGGCCATCGCCCTGCGTGCTCAGGGCGTCCCGATCAAGATCGTCTACCTCGGACATCGCTACGGAAGCGCGGTCGTGGTCGCGAAGAACGGCCCGATCCGAACGTTCGGCGATCTGCGCGGAAGGACGATCGCGATTCCGAGCCGCTACTCGGACGAGCGGCTGATCATCTTCAAGGCGCTCGCACAGAACGGGATGAGCGCACGCGATATCCGGATGGTCGAGATGGCGCCGCCCGATGTCGCCGGCGCGCTCGCCGCCGGCGCGATCGACGCGTTCTCGATGGGCGAGCCGTACCCGGCGCAGGCGGAGATGGCGGGCTTCGGCCGCGTTCTCTTCAATGCGCGCCAGTACTGGCCCGACTACATCTCGTGCGTGCTCGTCGTCCGGCAGGACGTGATCGATCAGCGGCCCGAAGCCGTGCAGGTCCTGGTCGACGGCATCGCGCGATCGGGTCTGTGGCTCGACAACCCGCCCCGACGGCAGGTCCGTCGCATTCATGCGGCGGATTTCGTCGGCCGCTACTACTACCGACAGGATCCGCGCCTGCTGCGCTGGGCGCTGACGAAGCCGCTCGACCGCGTGCTCTATCAGCCGCTCTCACCTGCGCGCAAAGACTTCGAGCTGATCGTGAGCCTGATGCGCTCGACCGGCGTCCTCGACCGCCCGATCGCGTTCGAGGAGTACGTCGACACGCGATTCGCCGAGGGAGCTAAGCACGAGACGGAATGGAGATACGAGCCGGGGGACGCGACGGCGCAGTAACCGGCGAGGTTCTTGCTGAGTTTGCCGTCATGAGAACACTCGCGATTGTTGCCGCGGCCCTTCTCCTGTGCGCGTGCACGCAGGAGAAGACTACGACGAACGCGACGGTCGGCGACACGACGACAGTGCAGACGACCACGCACACCGAGACCACCACCGTACCCGCGATCGATACCGCGGCCACCGCCGAGGCGAAGAAGGACGTCAAAGACGCGGTGAAGAATGCGGAGCACAACACGGGAACGGCGCTGGAGAAGGCCGGGAAGACGCTGAAGAAGGACGCCAAGAACCACTGATGAGGTGGCGCCGCGCTTCAGCGCGCCGCCTTCAGGCGCGCCGCCAGGTGTGCGAACTGGTCGAGCGTGAGCGTCTCGGCGCGGGCGTTTTCGTCGATGTCGGCTTCGCGCAAGGCTCGTAGCACTACGTCTCGTGGCCATTCCGTCAAGTTGTTGACGAGCTTCTTTCTGCGCATGCGGAACGCGGCGCTGATCAGATCGATGAGCGGCACGCCGTCCGCCGGTTGCGGAACGGGGCGCGGGTCGAGCACGACGACCGCGCTGTCGACCTTCGGCGCCGGATGAAACGAACCCGGTCCGAGGGTCATGAGGATGCGCGCGGACGCGAACATCTGCGTGTAAAGGGTGAGGAATCCGTACTGCTCGTCGTTCGGCTTCGCCACGAGGCGCTGCGCGACTTCCTTCTGCAGCATGAACACGGCGCGGCGCAGATTCGGGTCAGCGATGACGCGCCGCAGGATCGGAGTGCCGACGTTGTACGGGAGATTGCCGACGGCGCGATAAGGGCGGCCGGGGAGGGGTCCTTCGAGCGCATCTTCGTTGCGGATGCCGACTTTGTCACCGAATCGTTGGCGGAGGCGCGCGGCGAGCTCCGGGTCGATCTCGATCGCCGTGACCTCGTTGTCGAGGAGGGCGAGCTTCTCGGTGAGGACCCCTTCACCGGGGCCGATCTCGACGATCGACTCATCGGGCTCCGGCTCGATCGCAGCGATGATTTTCTGGACGGCCGCCTGGTTGCGAAGGAAGTTCTGGCCCCATTTTTTCTTTGGCAAGTTCTTATCCTGAGCGAAGCGAAGGATCTCCTGCGAGAACGGCGAAGATCGTCCTTGTGGCCTGCCGTTTCGCCGTCCGCGCAGGAGATCCTTCGCTTCGCTCAGGATAAACTGACCGGAGAGCATGGATCAGTCGACCATCCAATCCGAGATCGCCGCATCGCACGAGACGATCGCGCGCCTCCGCACCGAGATCGCGCGCGTCGTCGTCGGGCAGCAGGAGGTCATCGACCGCCTCGTCATCGCGCTCCTCGTGCGGGGCCACGTGCTCATCGAAGGTCTTCCCGGCCTGGCGAAAACGCTTCTCGTGAAGACGCTCGCCGCCGCGATCCACGGCACGTTCAAGCGCGTTCAATTCACTCCCGACCTGCTGCCGGCCGATATCACGGGCACGCTGATCTTCGATCCGGCGGGCCGTACGTTCAACGCGCGCTTCGGACCGATCTTCGCCAATCTCGTGCTCGCTGACGAGATCAACCGCGCACCCGCGAAGGTGCAGAGCGCGCTGCTCGAGGCGATGCAGGAGCGGCAGGTGACGATCGGCGACACGACGTACGCGCTGCCCGATCCGTTCGTCGTCATCGCCACCCAGAATCCGATCGAGCACGAAGGCACGTATGCACTCCCGGAGGCGCAGGTCGACCGCTTCGTGATGAAGCTCAACGTCGGGTATCCGTCGGTCGACGAGGAGCTGCGCATTCTGAGCCTCTATCTCGATCCGACGGCCGACGACGTCGTCGTCAAACGCGTCCTGCCGCTCGAGGAAGTCGAAGAGATTTCTCGTCTCGCTGCAGCCGTTCACGTCGACGATCGCATTGGCCGCTACATCGTGCAGATCGTCAGCGCGACGCGCCGCCCCGCAGAGTTCAAGCTTCCCGCGATCGTGCCGCACGTCTCGTTCGGCGCATCGCCGCGCGCGACGCTGGCGCTCGCGCACGTCGCCAAGGGCTACGCGTTCATTCAGGGCCGCGCGTATGTGATTCCGGAAGACGTGAAGGCGATCGCGCACGACGTCCTGCGGCACCGCCTCGTGCTCAGCTATGAAGCAGCCGCGGAAAACGTGACCGCCGATCGCATCATCGACCAGATTCTCGGAGTCGTACCCGTGCCGTAGATCGCAGATGGCAGATCTGCGATCTGACCTATGCTTTCGCTCTTCCGCCCGAAACCCGCACAGATCCGCGAGCCGGTTGCGCGGCGCGTACGGGAGCTCGAGCTCCTGAGCGCGCGCATGATCCGGGCGGGCTTCGCCGGCGATTACCACTCCGCATTTCACGGCCGCGGCATCGAGTTCTCGCAGGTCCGCGAGTACCAGCCCGGCGACGACATCCGCACGATCGACTGGAACGTGACCGCGCGCAGCGGCGTGCCGCACGTCAAGCAGTTCGTCGAAGAGCGCGATCTCACAATTCTGATCGCCGTCGACGTTTCCGGCTCGATGTCGTTCGGCTCGGTCGACTGGCGCAAGTGCGACGTCGCCGCGGAGCTGACGTCGGTCTTCGCATTCGCCGCGGTGATGAATTCCGACCGCGTCGGGCTGTTGCTGTTCGCTGACCGCGTACGCAAATACATTCCGCCGAGGAGGGGAAGGGCGCATGCGCAGGTGATCGTGAGGGCGGCGGTGGACGCGGCCATGCGCGGGCCGCGCGGCGCCGCGGATCTCGAGGCGGCCACGCGATTTCTCGAGCGTGTCAGCGCGAAGCGCGCGGTCGTCATCCTCCTGTCCGATTTTCTCGACGCGGCCTTCGAGCATTCGCTCAAACGCGTGAATCGAAAGCACGATCTGATCGCCATCTCGATCGCCGACCCGCGCGAGGAGCGATTCCCCGATCGCGGACTCGTTCGTCTGATCGATGCCGAAAGCGGTCAGGCGCGCCTCGTCGATCTCCGGCGCGCGGACATCGCGAAACGAGCCGCGCAGCGCAACCAGCAGCTCGAGCGCCGCTTCCGCACCAGCGGCATCGACTGGCTTCCCGTCTCGACCGCTGTTCCGTACGATCGCGAGCTGCTGCGCTTTTTCCGCGATCGCATCGCCCGACACCGATGATTTTCGCCCTGCTCCTGCTGTTGCTGCCGAAGGCCGCGCCGGTCTATGAGCCGGCGATCCAGCCGGCCGCCCCCACGGTCGGCGATCTGATCACGATCGAGTTTCCGCCGCAGCCTCCCGGCCCGGTCGTCCTCGACCCGTCGCATTCGTATGAAGTCGTTTCGTCGAACGGCAGACGCGTCGTCGTCCGCACCTTCGAACCCAAACCGTTCACGATCTCCGGCACCCTCGGCGGCGAGCGATTCCCCGAGCTGACGGTGCGCGTGCACTCGGTCCTGAAGCCGAAGGACAAGCTGGATCCGGCGCCGCTCCAGCCGCCGCATCCGGTGCCGTTCACACACGCGCCGTTCATCGCGATTGGAATTGCGGCGATCCTGGCGGCCGCACTCTGGGCCGCCGTCGTGTTGCTGGCCAGAGCGCAGAGCGCCGAGCGCGGAGCGCAGGAGATGGAGCTCGCGCCGGCGGAGCGGTTCCGCGTGACCATCGAGCGTCTGCGCGCGCATCCCGATCAGCCAAAGCGATGGGCCGCGCTCGCTGACGCCACCCGTCTCTACCTCGCGTCGCTCTCTCCGCACCTCGGCACGGAGCTGACGACGTCGCAGTTGCTGCCGCGCGTCGACGACCGGCATTTCCCGGCCGTCGCGCAGATCCTGCGGCAGGGCGACCTCGAGAAGTTCTCGCCGTGGGGCGCACCGCCGGCCGACTTCGATGCGCTCTCCGAAGGCGCGCTCGCGCTGATTCCGCCGCCCCAGGTCGAGGAGGAGCAGGCCGCCGCATGATCCGATTCGCCACGCCGCTCGCGCTGCTCGCCGCGCTCGCCGTGATCGCGCGGGTGGTGTTGTTTGTCCGCGACCGGCGCGCGCACTTCGGCTCGTTCCGCTTCTCGTCGCTGGCGCTCGCCGGACCGAGAACCTCGCTTCGCTCCGCCACTGCGCTCGTCCCGTTCATCCTGGAGACCATCGCCCTGCTGCTCGTCACGATCGCCCTGGCCCGTCCGCAGCGAGTCGTGCGCGCTGCAGCGAGCGACCGCTACGGCATCGACATCGTCGTCGCGCTCGATGCGTCGGGCAGCATGGCCGCCGAAGATTTCCGGCCGCGCAACCGCTTCGCCGTCGCGAAGGAGCTGATCGGCGACTTCATCGAGCATCGCGTCGACGATCGCATCGGCATCGTGACGTTCGGCGTCCGCGCGGTGACGCGTGTGCCGATCACGTTCGATCGCGACGTGGCACGCTCGATTCTCAACCGCGCCGAAGTCGGCGAGAACGGCAATGGCACAGCGATCGGCCATGCCATCGCGACATGTGTGAACCGCTTGCGCACATCGAAGAGCCGCAGCCGCGTGATCATTCTCGTCACCGACGGCGTGAACAACGCCGGCTCGATCGATCCGCTCGTCGCCGCGTCGCTGGCAGCGAACTACGGGATCAAGGTCTACGCGATCGGCGTCGGCAGTGAAGGCCCTGTGCCGCTGCCGATCAAACGCCAGAATCCGTTCACCGGCGAGATCGAGACGGTTTACCAGCACATCCGCGGCGAGATCGACGAGAAATCGCTGCGCACCATTGCGTCCGAGACAGGCGGCGAGTACTTCCGCGCCACGGACGCACACGCGATGAGCAACGTGCTCCATCGCATCGACATGCTCGAGAAGTCGCGGCTCACAGCGCCGAAGACCGAGGTCGTGGAAGAGCTGTACGTGTGGCCGCTCGCGAGCGGTCTGGCGCTGCTGCTGTTCGCCCTCACCGGCAATGAGACTCTGTGGCAGAAGGTGAGTGCATGACCTTTCGCGCGCCACTCTGGCTCTGGCTCGCTGCGGCTGCGCCGCTCGTGCTCGCATTTCTGATCGCTCGCGAGCGGATGCGCGTGCGGATCGCGCGGCGACTCATGTCGGAGCGTCTGCGCGGTGTCGCGAATCCCGCCCGTGTGCTGCGCCCGTATCTCATCACCGCGGCGTGGATCGCGGTTTCGATCGCACTGGCAGGTCCGGAGTCCGGCTACACGACGATGCCGATCGTCGATCGCGAGTCGAATCGCGTGATTGCCATCGACGTGTCGAACAGCATGGCCGCGGAGGACGTCGGCGCGTCGCGGCTGGCCGCGGCGAAAGCGCTCGCGAAGCGAATGATCGAAGCGACGGAAGGGCGCGTCGCCGTCGTCGCCTTCGAGCGGTCGGCCGAGGTGATCGCGCCGCTCACGAATGACGATCAGGCGCTGCTGTCGCTCATCGACACGCTGCAGCCCGGCGAAGTCGGCGAGCCCGGCTCCGACCTCGGCGAGGCGATCAACACGTCGCTGAAGCTGCTGCAGGGTGAGTCGAGTCAGAAAGCCGACATCGTCATCATCTCCGACGGCGAAGAGCAGGGCAGCCGGTTCGCACTCGCCGAAGCGCTGCATCGCGCGAAGACGCGCAACATCGAAATCTCGACCGTCGGCGTGGGAACGACCGGCGGTGCAACCATCCCGACCGGCAACGGCGTTCTGCGCGACGAGTCGGGCGAGATCGTCAACACGAGAGAGCAGCCCGACGTCCTGCAGCGCATCGCGCGATCGTCCGGCGGGCGTTTCCTCGACAACCCCTTTGCCGAGGCGGCGTTAAACCCGTTGCTGGCGGAGCGGGCGCCGGGAGGGGATCGCAGCCGGCCGCTGCAGGTGCCGATCGACCGCTATCAGTGGCCGCTCGCTGTCGCATTCGTCGCATTTTTCTTCGGCTCGCTGACGAATCGAGGAGCGGAATGAGACGAGAGCGCAGAGCGCCGAGGGCGGAGCGCGGGAGGATGCGGTGAAGGTGTTCGCCGTCGCCCTGCTCGTGGCGTCGCCGATCGCGCTATGGCAGCGCGTCTGGCATGACACGAACTCGCACGCTGCTGCGCATCGGGGGTCGAACCAGTACAGCGCGCGTCATTACGAGGGAGCCGTGCGCTCGTTCGGCTCGGCCGACCGGCTCGCTCCCTCTCCGCGGAACGACTTCAACCTCGGCACCGCGCAGGTCGCGGCCGGCAACATGACTGAAGGATCGGCGACGCTGTCGCGAGCGATGGCCGACCCGTCGCTGCGCGCCGACAGCTTCTTCAATCGCGGCAACAGCGCGCTCGCCGCGAAGGCTTACGAGTACGCGATCCGCGATTACGTCGAGACGCTGAAGCTGCGCCCGGGCGACGCCGGTGCGAAGCGCAATCTCGAGATCGCGCTGGACCGGCTGCAGAACGCGCGGCGCTCCGCCGCAGGGCGCCAAGGGCAGCCGCAGCCTTCCGCCCCGCAACAACAGCAGAATCAGAAATCGCCGTCGACCGGTCAGAAAGAAGAACAGCAGCAGCAGAGCGACGCCGAGGCGCTGCTCCGAAGCGTGCAGCAGCAGGAGCAGGAGGAGCTCCAGCGGATGAAGCGCGCGCGAACCGACAACGCGAGGATCGGGTGGTAGGAAAGCAGACTGCAGAAAGCAGAAAGCAGAAATGCATGCGGCAGTCATTTCTGCTCTCTGCTTTCTGCTTTCTGATCTTCGTGCCCGCCCGCGCGAACGACATGACGGTCGACCGCCACGCTTTGCGCGTCGGCGAGACGGTCACGATCACGGTGTCACTGGAGGACGCGTTCGCGTCGCTCGACGACGTCGACGTGCCGGTGCGCAACCTAGCGATCAATGCGACGCCGTCCGTGTCGTCGGAATTCTCCTGGATCAACGGCACGGTCGTGCGGCGCAAAGTATTCCGGTTCGCCGCGCGCGCGATCGGGGCGGGGCCGGCGCAGGTCGGGCCGCTCGTGATCACCCTGCCGGACGGCGAACGCGAGAGCTTTCCGGCGATCGCGCTGCAGGTCCTGCCCGATCGCGCCGCAGAGTCGAACGATGCGGCCATCGTCCTGCGCGAGCTCCTCGCAACCGGCCGCGATCCCTTCTTCGTCATCGCCGAAGCCGACAAGACGCAGGCCGCCCTGGGCGAAGAGGTCATGGTCACGTGGTGGCTGTACAACGCCACGAGCGTGCAGGAGTGGCAGATCGGCGGAGTCCCGAAGCTCGCCGAATTCTGGGTCGAAGAAGTCGATGTGCGCACCGCGCAGCCGACGCAGGCGTTCGTCGGCGACATCGTCATGCAGAAGATGCCCATCCGCCGCGTGGCGCTCTTTCCGCTGCGCGCGGGCACGCTGCCGATCGGATCGATGGAAGTCGAAGCGGCCGTGATGCGAAGGTCGAGCGGCGGACCGTTCGGGCTGTTCGAAGGCAACGTCGTGGACATCAGCTATTCGTCCGCGCCGTTATCGCTGGCGGTTCATCCGCTCCCGGCCGCCGCGGCGGGCGCCGTGATCGGCGATCTGACGCTCAACTGCTCGAAGCCGCGACAGGGCAAGGGCGGACCGGTGGTGATCGATGCATCGCTGACCGGCCACGGGAACGTACGCGCGGCCGCCGCGCCACATTTCGAACGCGCCCCGGCTGCGGACGTGCAGCTCGTCGAACGCGGGACATCGCTCGACCGCAGCGCGAACGCGCCGTCGATGACGCGGCGGTGGCAGTACGTCCTCTTTCCGGCGAGCTCCGGCGCGATGCTGATTCCGCCGTTGACGATCGCGACGTTCTCCCCGGGTACATCGCAGTTGCGCGTTCTGCGCTGCGAGGCATCGACGCTCGACGTCACCGGCAGCGCGCGTCCGGCGGAGTCGTCGGCACGCCGGTCGACTGCTCGCGCACGATCGTCGCAAACGCGCAACCTCGCACTGATCGTTTTGGCTGCGGCCGCCGCGCTGCTGCTCGCGGCGATCGCATTGCGCACCGTACGAAGGCGGAGAGGAGAGTCGTTGCGCGTCCGTGAGCTCGTCGACGACCGCTCGCCGGCCCAGATCCGCGATGTCGTTCACGAACGTCTCGCCGCGCGAGGGATCGACGCCGCGACACTCCTGCGCGAGAGCTCCGATCGCGGCGATGCTTATCGCGCGCTGCGCTCGCTGCTCGACGCGCTCGAGCATGACCGCATGACTGCCGGCGAACGCGAGGTGGAGCGGCGCGTGCGCGAGTTGCTCGATTCCTTACAATCGGCAGCATGAGAGTGCCGGTTCTTCGCGGCGAGCGCGTGACGCTGCGGCCGTTCGAGATGTCCGATGCGCCGCGCGTGCAGCAGCTCGCCGGCGCGCGCGAGGTCGCGCTCAACACGCTGCTCATTCCGCATCCATATCCCGACGGCGCGGCAGAAGAGTGGATCGGATTGCAGAAGCAGAAAGCGGAGGAAGGTCACATCAACTTCGCCATCGACGCCGGCGAGCTCGTCGGCGCAATCGGCCTCGTTACGAAAAAGGAGTGGGGCCGGGCGGAAGTCGGCTACTGGATCGGCGTCCCGTTCTGGGGCCGCGGATACGCCACCGAAGCGACCGGCCTGATCATCGGCTATGGCTTCGAGCATCTGAACCTGAACCGCATCTACGCCGGATATTTCTCCCGCAACAGGAGCTCGGGCCGGGTGATGGAGAAGAACGGCATGAAGTACGAGGGCACGCTGCGGCAGCACGTGAAGAAGTGGGACGAGTACGTGGACATCGTCTATCACGCGATTCTGCGAAGTGAGTGGAAAAAGTAACTGCGTGACGTCACCCCTGCCTGATCCGTACTAATAAGTCGGGTGCTACCATGCGCCCGCCATGAGGAGACCGATGACCCTTCGTATGCCCGTTTTTCGCGCTGTTGGAATGTTCACGCTGTTCGTTCTCATCGCTGCGGCTGGGCTCGCTCAGACCCACAAACGCCGCGCTGTCGTGCCCGGCATCGCCAGCAACGAGGCCCAGCTCACCGCGACCATCGTCGACGCTTCGACGGGCCGTCCCGTCGCCCAGGCCCATGTCACCGCGGGTACTCACGCCGGATTCACCGATGCGACCGGAAAGATCACGCTCAACGTGCCGATCGGCCGCGACGTCGCAGTAACGGTCACGCGCGTCGGATACGAGACCTTCACCACGACCCTTCACGTCGACGGCAGTTCCACGCAAACATTTCGCGTCACGTCCAAGCCGACCGTGCACCTGCGGCTCGTCACGGGCACCACCGCCGAACTTGATACGGACAGCGTCGAGTTCGGCTACAGCGCGCCGTTCAGCCTCACGAAAGACTCGAAGATGAACCTTTGCCAGAACGGCGGCAACCCGTTCACGCCTGACCGTTCCGAGATCCAGCGCATCACGCCTGGCGGGCAGATCAGCGACGCGACGTGCTGCAGCTCCGGACCGATTCCGGCGGTGACCGTCCAGCTGAAATCGGGCAGCAGCGTGACGGCCGGATTCGTCGACGCGTGTTTCGGCTACAAAGTCGACGTGATCGCGCTCGATCATACGACCGGCCAGCCGGTGTCTTTCCATTTCAGCGACATCGCCGAACTGACGTTCCCGTAATCGAATAGAATCCGCGACGTGGCCACAGTCGCACCGGCTGCAGATTTTTCCGCCGGCGCTTCGAGCGTCGATGTCAAGCGACTCTACGAGGCGCAGCGCGCGAATCAGCCGCGCGTGGCCGCGTCGACCGCGGCCGAGCGCCGCGACAAGATCAAGCGGATCGAGAAGGCGATGTTCTCCCGGCGCGACGAGATCCGGACCGCGCTGTGGGAGGACATGCGCAAGCCCGCGGCCGAAGTCGACCTCTCCGAGATCTTCGCCGTCCTCGGCGAAGCGCGTTTCGCCGCGCGGCATCTGAACCGATGGATGAAGCCGCGGCGCGTCTCCGCGCCGCTCGCGCTTCTCGGCTCGTCGTCGCGAATCGTCTACGAGCCGAAAGGCGTCGTCCTCATCATCTCTCCCTGGAACTTCCCGATGAACCTCAGCCTCGGACCGGTGATCTCCGCGATCGCCGCGGGCAACTGCATCATCCTCAAGCCGAGCGAGGTCACGCCTCACGCGAGCGCATGCCTCAAGCGCATCCTCGGCGATCTGTTCGAGGAGAACGAAGTGGCTGTCGTCGAAGGCGATGCCCGCATTGCCGAGGCGCTGCTGAAGCTGAAGTTCGACCACATCTTCTTCACGGGCAGCCCCGCGATCGGGAAGATCGTGATGAAGGCCGCGGCCGAACATTTGACGTCCGTGACGCTGGAGCTCGGAGGCAAGTCGCCCGTGTTCGTCGACCGCACTGCAGATCTCGACGAAGCGGCGAAGAGGATCGCATGGGGGAAGTTTCTCAACTGCGGTCAGGTGTGCATCGCGCCCGACTACCTGCTCGTCGATGAAGCGGTGCGGGCACCGTTCGCGAAGAAGCTCGGCGCCGCGATCGCCTCGATGGAGAAGGGCGGCGAATCGGCCGGCTGGATCGTCGACGATCGCCACGCGTCGCGCGTGAAACGCATTTACGACGCGGCGATGTCGTCGGGAGCGGAAGTGATCAGCGGCGGCCCGCGCGACGCGAATCCGCGGAGCATGGGACCGACGGTGCTCGCGAATGTGGCCGCGGATTCGCCGGCGATGCAGGAGGAGATCTTCGGACCGATCCTGCCGATGCTGACGTACAAGGATCTCGACGAGGCGATCGCGTTCGTGAACGCGCGCGAAAAGCCGCTGGTGTCGTACATCTTCAGCCGCGAGCGAAAGGTCATCGACGATCTCGTGCGGCGCACGACCGCGGGCGCGACGGTCGTCAATCACACGCTCATTCACTTCTTCCAACTCGGTCTGCCGTTCGGAGGAGTCGGGCAATCGGGGATGGGCCGCGGCCACGGGTTCGCCGGATTCCAGGCATTCTCGAATTCGCGCGGCGTGCTCGAACAGCGGACGAAGTTCAGCCCGATCGAACTGATGTTTCCGCCGTACAGCCGGTTGAAGCAGAAGCTGGTGGATTTGACGTTGAGGTATTTCTAGGCCTAACGCCGCTTCCACACATATCTCTTCAAATCGATCCTCCCGCGCGCATCGAACTTCACTCCCTCCGCCCGAAGCAGCTCGCGCTGCAACTCATCCGAATCGTCGCCGCTGCGCGGCGACACTTCGCCGCGGGCGTTGACGACGCGGTGCCACGGCAGGGCGAGCGAGGAGGGGAGTGCGTGGAGCGCGTAGCCGACCTGGCGGGCATGACCCTCGAGCCCGGCGAGCTCTGCGATTTGTCCGTAGGTGGCGACGCGGCCGCGGGGAATTTGCCGGACGACGTCGTAGATTCGTAGGTAGTTATTGTGCATTGAAGACTGCACAGATTCTTGTTCACTCAATCCACGTACGGTAGACTACCAAACTTATGCCGAGAGCATTTGCGTCAGGACAAATCGCGTTCGGGCTCGTGTCGATCCCGG
>DASWBH010000314.1:0-19759 GCA_036390755.1 Thermoanaerobaculia bacterium | reverse complement strand
GATCGTGGAGACCGAAGAGGGAACGCGTCACGAGTACTCGGTGCCCCGCTCCGTGCACGTCAACGTGCAGGAGGGCGAGCGCGTCCGGGCCGGCGACCCGCTCATCGACGGTCCGATCGATCCGCACGACGTGCTCTCGGTCCTCGGCATCAAGGAGCTGCAGAAGTACCTGGTCGACAAGATCCAGGAGGTGTACCGCTCGCAGTCGGTGGCGATCAACGACAAGCACATCGAAGTCATCTGCCGTCAGATGCTGCGCTCGGTGCGCGTGACGAGGGTGGGCGATACCGACTTCCTCGTCGACGAGCAGGTCGATCGTTTCCGCTTCATCGAGGAGAACGAGAAGGTGATGAACCGCGGCGGCGAGCCTGCCGACGGAACACCGCTGCTGCTCGGCATCACGAAGGCGTCTCTCAGCACGGACTCGTTCATCAGCGCGGCGTCGTTCCAGGAGACGACTCGTGTTCTCACGGAAGCGGCGATCGCCGGACGCGTGGATTACCTGCGCGGCCTGAAGGAGAACGTGATCGTAGGCCGTCTCATCCCTGCCGGCACCGGCATGCCGACGTACCGCGACGTCTACCTCGAGAAGGACGAGCCGGTTGTGGTTCAGCCGAGCCTCGAGGACCTGCTCCGTCCGGAAGTCGAGGACGAAGAAGCCGACGCGCTGTCGTTGGCGGATTTCGACGACGAACAGTAACCCGCGTCTGTCTGCCCTCTCCCGCGGTGCGGGAGAGGGTGGCGCGGAGCGCCGGGTGAGGGTGTGAGTCAATAGCGAGTTAGCAGATCGGGCGGCCTCACGGCCGCCCGAATTTTTTCTCACGAGTGGAGTTGGACCGCCGGTGGTTCGACATGAGTTCGAATCTGACGACCACAAAGCTCGCGCGAACGCACAGAGCAGGGCGTCTTTTCGAGGAAGCGCACGGCCGCATTATCGTGACGGCATGCCGAGGTAGAATCGTTAGCGTGACCGACGACGAACTAAAGCGGCTCTTCGAGGTAACAATCGAGCGCGTTGATCACCGCTTCGATCTGCTCGCGGAATCCGTTGTTCAGCTCGACCGCAAACTCGATCGCACGGAGATCGATCTCCGCACGGAAATGAAACAGGCTTTTGCCGATACGCAAGCTAATGATCAAGTTCTCTCATGCTGAGCTCGAGCGCCGCATGCGCACGCTCGAAGAAGGACACCGCTCGCTCGAAGAAACGGTTGCGGATCTCCGCGCGCGCGTCGAACGTCTCGAAACATCAACGCAGTGACGAGACGGCGTCGGAGTGATCCGCTCGATCGCGAGATCGACTTCAGCAAATCGCGTCCGAACCATTTCTGGCTCGGTGTCGTCGATCGATCATGCGTACGACTACGGAGTGAAGACACTGCCCGACCTCGAGCGCTGCGCCGACGACGACATTCTGCACATGAACAATCTCGGCGCCGTATCACTCTCTGAGATCAGGGAGCAATTCGCGCCGGCGTCGGCGAAGCGCCGGTGATCTGCTTCAAATCCGACCGGCTTCGCCATTGGTCAGAACGGCTCGTCGTCGAATCGATGCTCCCTCTCCCAAATGGCCACATCGTGCTGCGCGATACGCTCGATCTCCGCGTCGTGAAGAAGGTCGGCCGCGGCCTTCTCGTATGACACGTCGTCGCGCCACGCTCGTTTCTTGATCGCGATCTGCACCGTCTCGGGCAGATCTTTCAGCAGCAGCGGGCGCATCGTCGGATTCTTGTCTCGTTTCGCGAAGTAGTCTTTTTCTCTTCCCATTCGAACCTCCACGCCGAGGCTCCCTCGGAGCGGTCGCGAGGTCAATTTCTTCTACGCGGCGGAGAACCGTCTAGAAGTTAGGCCGCACGGCGTTACGATGCGCGATCGATGGCTGACCGCGACGGCCTCAAGACCACCGACGGCGAGTTTCTCGATACGTTCGATCTCATTCGCGACGGCAAGTACGCTGAGGCGCTGCCGATCCTCGCGCGGATCGTCTCGCTCGACCCGGCCGATCACGATGCGTTCGAAATGTGGATCGACGCGCACAGGCAAATGGAAAGGTTCGAGCGCGTGATTCAACTCGCGGACGAGGGCATCGCCGCCGGGCGGCCGCGCGCGTCTTTGCTGGTCTGGAAATCGCTCGCGTACGGCGGACTCGACAAGCCCGTCGAAGCCGAACGCGCCCTTCCTGTTTCGCAGCGACGCCAGCTAAGCATCCGTCATCACGGTGTAACATGCGAGGCCAAACCAGCCGGGAGGTCGCATATGACGCGCGTGAGTCTGATCGCCGTTGCTGTAATGACTTTGGCGTTGCCGCTTGCTGCCGCCCAGCAGCCCGATTCGCCGCTCGTCGCGGCGGCGAAGCGGAGCGGGCGGATGGGGAAAACTCCGAAGCACGTGATCACGAACGAGGAAGTGGCGGCTTCTCGCGGGCACCTCGCGACGGAAGCTTCGTCTTCGGCCGCGCAGACTGCGCCGACTGACGCCGTCGCGGATCTCATGGCGATGGCCGCGGCAACGACCTCTTCGTCCGCGGCGACACAGCAGCCGCGCCCGGTCGTCACGTCGACACCGCAGCCGGCGGCGCAAGACAACGGCACCGCGCGCGCGACTTACTCGAGCGGGCAATCGTCCGCGGTGAACGCGACCGTCAATTCGACCGCGACAGGGTTGGATCGCCCGGCCACCGCGCAGAACGCGACCGTGCAATCGACCGCGGGCTCGAATCAGATGGACCAGACGGCGCGCACGTCGAATCCGCCGCCCGTCGCTCCGGCGACATCCTACTGATCCCGGCACGGCACCGGATTCTCATCGCGTCGAAGCGATCGCGTCTGACGACATTCCGCAGTGCTCGTGCTTGACTGCAGATTGTGCATTCATAGAATGTTCTACATGAATGCGCGGAAGAAGCGGAGCTACCTGACGGTCCGCAATGTTCCCGACGATGTGGCCGCGCAGCTGGAGAGAGTGCGGAAACGGCGCGGCACATCCCTCAACCAGACGGTGGTCGATACGCTGCGGAAAGGCCTCGGCCTCGGCGTGGGGAAGAAGAGCAACGGCATCGCGTCACTCGCCGGCAAGTGGACGAAGGCGGACTTCGCAGACCTCGAACGAACGATCGCTGAGACGTTTGAGACAGTTGATGAGGACCTCTGGCGTTGAGCCGGTATGTCGTTGACACTTCGGCATACACGCACTTTCAACGGGCCGACGCGACAGTCGTTGAACTCCTCGACGCGGCCGACTGGATCGGTGTTCCGTCGATCGTCCTTGGCGAATTGTGGACCGGATTCCTGCTCGGCCGGCGCACGCACGAGAACGAACGCGAACTGCGCGAATTTCTGGCGCATCCGGCGGTCGAACAATTATCCATCGACAGCGATACGGCGCGGGTCTATGCCGAGATTGTTGTTGCGCTCCGAAAGGCTGGAACACCGCTGCCCAGCAACGATGTCTGGATCGCAGCCTGCGCTGCATCAGCCGGTGCGCGCGTCCTGACGTACGACTCGCATTTCCAGCAGATCGCGCGCGTCGGCGCGATCGTGCTCGACGACCGCTAACGGCACTTTCTGCGGAAGGGCGGGCGGAAGGGCGGATCGCGCTGATTCTGCACGGAGTAGAAAAACGCTCGCTTCGTGAGATGCGCTCCTAAACTGCGGAGCGTGTGGAAGCGACTTCTCTTCATCACTCTTCTGGCAACGACTCCATCGTTCGCGGAACCGTTCCGCGCGACGCTCGAGAAAGTCTGGGACGGCGACACGATCGACGTTCTCGACGACCGACGACATCTCGTTCGCGTCCGTCTGCGCGGAATCGACGCACCCGAGCGGCGGCAGCCGTTCGGCAATGAGGCCCGCGAGTCCCTTCAACGCTTCCTGTCGGACTGTCCGCTCGTCATCAGCGGCGAGTCTCACGATCGATACGGACGCCTCGTCGCGAAGGTGACCTGCGGCGGGCGCGACGCCGGCCTGGAGCAGGTCGCGAGCGGTTTCGCATGGGTCTATCCCGCTCCCGACTCCATGTCCGAGGACGATCGCCGGCGCTATGCCGCCGAACAGCGCATCGCGCGCAACCTCGGCAGCGGATTGTGGCGCGACGATGCGATTCCGCCGTGGGAATTCCGGCGAGAGGAGAGCGGGCGTCTCGCCCGCAGTGAGCGGCCGTCGCCGGTCACTTCCGCGTCGACCGCCCCGCGGCGCGACCGCCGCGCTCCAGTTCGCGCAGGATCGGCATCGCGTCCAGGTCCTCGTCGGTCAGCTCGTCCCACCGGATCCGCGAAGGGGCGCGCGGCGGCTTCCCCACGCGGATGATCTCTTCGGGCGTGACGATCGCGCTGACCGGCAGGTCGTGCTCGTCGGGCGGAAACTCGTCGACGCGCACGTAGCGCTGCGGCGCATCGGGATTGATTCCGCACGAAACAAGCAGCACGGGTACGACCATCGCTGTGTGACGGAGATGCTGCGCTTCGCTCAGCATAGACTCTTTGAATGCTCGCTCTCGCCTTGATTGCTTTATCCCTGTACGCTGCGCCGATCGCAACTCCGCTCACGACCGGCGAGCGCGCGCTCGTCACGTACATCGACGCCCACAACGACGACGCAGTCGCACTGCTCGAGCGCGTGGTGAACATCAACAGCGGCACGCACAACATCAAAGGCGTGCGCGAGGTGGGCTCCGTCTTCCGCGCCGAATTCGACGCGCTCGGCTTCAAGACGCGCTGGGTCGATCAGGGCGAAGTCAACCGCGGCGGACATCTCATCGCCGATCATCCCGGACCGGGACCGCGCATCCTGCTCATCGGCCATCTCGACACCGTCTTCGAGCCGGACAGTCCGTTCCAGAAATTCGAGCGCATCGACGACACGCATGCGCGCGGCCCGGGCGTCATCGACATGAAAGGCGGCGACGTCGTGATCGTGCAGGCGCTGAAGGCGCTGCACGCAACGGGTCAGTTGAAGTCGATGAACGTCATCGTCGTGATGACCGGTGACGAGGAGGAACCGGGCCTTCCGCTGAGCAAGTCGCGCGAGGCGCTGGTCTCCGCCTCGAAAGGCGCGCAGTTCGCGATCGGATTCGAAGACGGCGACGGCGATCCGGGGCACGCGATCGTCGCGCGGCGCGGCACCACCCGCTGGCAGATGACCGTCACCGGCGCGAGCGGACATTCATCGCAGATCTTCAGCGCGCTGTTCGGCAACGGCGCGATCTTCGAAGCGGCGCGCATCCTCGACACGTTCCGCGAGAAACTCGCGGCGCAGCCGCACCTCACAGTCAATCCCGGAGCGATCGTCGGCGGAACGGCGGTCGAAATGGACGCGGCCGAGGAGCGCGGTACGGCATTCGGGAAGAGCAACGTGATTCCGTCGCGCGTCGTGGTCACGGGCGACTTGCGCACGCTGACGCTCGAGCAGTACCGCGCGGCGGAAGAGACGATGCGCGCGGCGGCGGCGACCTCGTCCGGACCGACTCACGCCCAGATCGCGTTCGAGGAAGGCTATCCGCCGCTCGCGCCGGCCGAAGGCAACACGGCTCTCCTCGCTCGCTACGACCGCGCCAGCCAGGACCTAGGCTTCGGAGCGGTGACGGCGACCAGTCCGGACAAAGCCGGCGCCGCGGACGTCGCCTTCGTTGCCGGCGAGGTCCCCTCGATCATCGACGCCGCCGGTCTGAAGGGTCACGACGATCATTCACCCGCCGAAACTGCCGACATGACGACGCTTCCGGTGCAGACGAAACGCGCCGCGGTGCTGTTGTCGCGGCTCGCGCGCGGCCAGTGAGCGCCCGGTGAAGACGATCGACGCAAAGTACGTCTGGATTCGCGCCGGCGACGACCATCGCTTTACCGCCGTCTGGTTCGTCCGAGTGAATGGCTGCGTCTACGTGCGCTCGTGGTACGTCAAGCCGGCCGGCTGGCACGCAGCGTTCCTCCGCGAGAAACGTGGCGCGATGAAGTTCGCGAAGGACGGATCTGAGATTCCCGTCCGCGCCGTCGTGACCCGGAGCGAGCGCATTCAAGATGCGGTGGAACGCGCGTACGCGGAGAAATACACCACGCCGTCGTCGATGAAGTACGTGAAAGGATTTCGCACTCCGGGACGTCGCGCCACGACGATGGCGCTCGTTCCGGTGCGCTGATTGACTTCGCGCCTCAACAGCGATGCCTTCGAAGTGGGTATAGTCGCGGCGAGAAACAATGAGCGCTCCGGCGCCAAACGCAACCGATCTCATCGTCCTCGATTGGGATGGCGGCGAAGCGCTGCTGAATTGTCTGCAGTCGATCGGCGAGCAGACGCAGCGGCCCGCGCGCGTCATCATTGTCGACAACGGTTCGCATCTGCCCGTGTATCAGCGGCTGCCGAACGACCTCCTGCGGATTCCCTACATCATCATCCGCAACGACACGAACCTCGGGTTCACCGGCGGGATCAATCGTGCGATGAAAGAGGTCACCGCGCCGTTCGTCGGTTGGATCAATAACGATGCGGTGCTCGGCGAGAAGTGGCTGGAGCGGTTGCTGCCTGCCGTCGCAGGCGAAGGCAAGATCGCCGGTGCCCAGAGCATCATCCTTCGGGACCACACCACTGTCGATGGCGCGGGGATCACGATCGAAGACGGCACCTTCAGGCAGGTGTGCCACGGCCAGAAACTCGCAGCTCTGAAGCAGATTGCGCAACCGTGGGGGATTTCGGCGACGGCGGCGTTGTATCGCACACACGCACTCCGGGAAGTCGCCATCAAGGGCGACATTCTGAGACCCGATTTATTCGCCTACTACGAGGACGTCGAGCTGAGCGCGCGGCTGCGCGCACGCGGTTGGCGATTCAAGCTCGTACCCGAGGCGCTCGTGATGCACAAAGGATCGGCGAGTGCGGGAAGACTTGGACGCGCAGGATTCCGGATGCGAGTTCGCAATCGCTATGTCGTCGCTCGGGCGCATCGCGGCGTCGGGAAGATCTCTTCGCTCATTTACGAGGATCTGTCGTATGCGGCGAAGTATGCGATCCGCGGTCACTTCGCGTTCGCACTCGCGCAGATTCGCGGCATTCTCGACGGACTGAGACATCGCTGATTGGTGGAGTGATGTAAAACACAACGTCGTGTTCGCGCCTGCGCGTCTGATCGACACGCGCCTCCCCGAGTCATAGAATTCCTTCCGACTCGTCCAAGCCAGTCAGTCCAACAGCTGTGTCTTTCGCGGAGGTGCGAATGAAAGTTCTCGTCCGCCGTTCGCTGTTGCTTTTCGTCCTTCTCCTCCCGTGCGCGGTCTTCGCGCAAATCACCACCGGAACCATGAGCGGCACGGTCACCACCGAAGGGAAGCCGCTTCCCGGTGTCACCGTCACGGTCATGTCGCCATCGTTGCAGGGCACACGAACGGCGGTCACCGGCGACGCAGGTGGCTACAACTTCCCCGCCCTGCCGCCCGGCGACTACACGGTCACCTACGAGCTCTCCGGCATGCAGACGCTGAGAAAGCACGTGACGGTGGACGTCTCCACAACGAGCCGCGCGGACGTCGCGATGAGAGTCTCCGCGGTCACGGAGACTCTGACGGTCACTGCGGCGGCGTCGCCGGTCGCGGAGTCAACGCAGGTCGCGACGAACTTCAAGATCGATCAGGTCAACGAGCTGCCGATCGACCGCTCGGTCCGGGCGATCACGCTTCTCTCTCCCGGCGTGACCGAGGCGGGGCCGAACAACCAGATTACGATTTCGGGATCGCACTCGTTCGATAACCTGTTCCTCGTCGACGGCGTGGTCGTCAACGAGAACCTGCGCGGCCAGCCGAATCCGCTGTACATCGAAGACGCGATTCAGGAAACGACGGTGCTCACTGGCGGCGTGTCGGCGGAGTTCGGCCGGTTCACGGGCGGAGTCGTCAGCACGATCACGAAGTCGGGCGGCAACGACTTCAGCGGATCTGCGCGCGACAACCTGACGAATCCGAGCTGGACGCGCCAGAGCGCGTTCGTGGGCCAGGTGCCCAACCTCGACACACTCAACAACCAGTACGAAGGCACACTCGGCGGCCGCGTTGTGCGCGACCGCCTGTGGTTCTTCACTGCCGGCCGTTATCAGAAGACGCATGAGACGCGTCAGACGACGTTCACGAACATCGGGTATCCGTTCGGCGATCGAGACACTCGTTATGAAGCGAAGCTGAGCGCGCAGATCACGCAGAAGCATTCGATCGTCGGCACGTACACGAATCAGCACGACATCAGCTCGAACTCGGTCAGCAACGGGCGGGTGATGGACCTGGCCAGCCTGACGCCGTTCGACCGTCCGCGATCGCTCCTGTCGCTCAATTACAACGGAATGGCCGCCGAGAACCTGTTGCTCGAAGGACTGTTCAGCAGAATGCGCGACCGGTTCACCAACGGCGCGGAAAATCGGGACCTCGTCAACGGCACGCTGCTGCTCGACACGTCGTCCGGGAACCGTATGTGGTCGCCCACGTTCTGCGGCTCACCTTGTCCGCCGAAGCAGCGCAACAACCAGGAGTGGCTGGGCAAAGGCTCGTATTACCTGTCGACCGCGTCGACGGGCAATCACAGCCTCGTCACCGGCTACGACGAATTCCATCAGCTGCGCAACGAAAACAATTTCCAGTCGGGAAGCGACTTCCGCATTCACGGGATCATCCTCTGCGACAAAGGCGGAATCGCTGTGGCGTGCTCCGACATCAGCTCCTCTCAGCTCAGCTCGACGACCGTCTACTTCGGAACTGACCCGAGCTCAGGCGAGATCGAGTGGGATCCCGTCCCGTCGCTGTCGAGAACTTCGAACTTCGGCGTTCGGTCGCTATTTCTCAATGACAAATGGGACCTGAATTCGCACTGGAGCTTCAACGTGGGCGCGCGCTATGACAAAGCGTTCGGACGCGATCAGGCCGGACGCAAGACCGTCGACGATAGCGCAATGAGCCCACGTCTGGCGGCGAACTTCGACCCGAAAGGAAACGGACAGCACCGCATCAGCGTCAGCTATGGCCGCTATGTATCGAAAGTCGATCAAGGACCGGCGGACAACACGGCCACTGCCGGCCGCTATGCGTCGTATTACTGGGATTACAAAGGTCCGCAACTCAATGCGGTCGGGACGCCGGTCTCGCAGCTCATACCGGTTGCCGGCGTGATTCAGCAGGTGTTCGACTGGTTCAACTCTGTCGGCGGCACAAAAGCGGGTGAGCCGCTTCTGACGAGCACGAACGTGCCCGGCTCGACGACGCGTTTCGATCATTCGCTTCGCGCGCCCTACATGGACGAAATGACCGCCGGATATGCGCTGAATATTGGCGGCCGCGGATACGTACGTGCGGACTACGTGCACCGCAAATGGGCGGCGTTCTACGTGGTCACGCGAACGATCGCGACCGGACAGGCACCCGATCCGAATGGCGGATTTGTCGATCAGGGTGTCATCGAGAACGCGGACGCCGGACTGAGTCGCCGGTACCAGGCGCTGCAGATGCAGGCGCAGTTCCGGGCCTTCAAAGCATTGACTCTCGGCGGCAATTACACGTACTCGAAACTGCGAGGCAACGTCGAAGGTGAGCAGCCGAGCTTCGCCACGGTCCTGACGGACTTCCACGACTATCCCGAGTACACGGATTTCGCAAAGAACAATCCTGTCGGATTCCTCGGCCCCGATATGCGGCATCGCGCGAATCTGTGGGTCCAGTACGCTCTGCCGTCACGAGCCGGCACATTCGATCTGTCCGTGCTCGAGCACTACCATTCGGCGCTCGCGTATTCAGCGATCGGATCGATCGACGTTCGTGCCGGAGCGTCGAACGGGCCGAAGACCGGCGGAGTGGTCAATCCCGGCTACGTCACGCCTCCGACGAATGTCCAGTACTTCTTCAGCGACCGCGGGGCATTCCGCGTCGACAATGTTTCCGCGATGGATTTCAGTCTGAACTGGTCGCTGCCGTCGCTTCGCGGTGTGAGCCCGTTCTTCAAAGCGGATCTCCTCAATGCGTTCAATCAGCAGGCTATTGAAGATCCCGACTTCGTCAATAAGATAGTGGTCACGCGGCGGCAGACTTCATGCCTGCAGACCGGCTCGACGTCGCGTTGCGTCGCGTTCAACCCGTTCACCGAAACACCGCAGCAGGGGGTGAACTATCAGTTCGGCCCGATCTTCGGCCAGCCGACTTCCAAAGACGCGTATCAGCTTCCGCGCACGTATCGCTTCTCGCTGGGATTGCGGTTCTAGACCGCAGGGCGCCGCGGGTCCTGGCCGCAAGCAGCCGGGACCCGCGGTGGGGACTCCGCCAAGCCCCTTACACCGCCGCCAGCCACTCACCCGCCACCTGCCGTGTGGCGATGTTCAGTCGGTTCCAGACGTTGATGTTCGCGATCGCGATGAGGAGCGCGGCGAGCGCCTGCTCGTCATAATGGCGGACGGCTTCGTCCCAGACCGCGTCCGGCACTTCGGCTCGGGTCACGGCCTCAGTCAGCGCCAAAGCAGCGCGTTCGGCATCCGTGAAATACGGAGTGTCGCGCCACGCCACCACAGCAAAGAGGCGCTCGTCGGTTTCGCCGGATTTCCTGAGCTGGCGCGAGTGCATGTCGACGCACACGCTGCATCCGTTGATCTGGCTCGCGCGCAACTCGACCAGCAGAAGCGTCTGCTCCGGCACGCCGTGCTCTTCGGTCGATTGCTTCAGCGCGTACAGAGCCTTCATGGCCTGGGCATTGATCACTGCGGGGTTACTCATCCGTGCCTGCATGATTTCCTCCGTGTCACATCGAGTGACGTTCGTTCATCAGGTAAATGACGAAACGCGACGGAGAAATGTGACGCATGGATGAGCACGAGAAACTGGCGGAGCGGAGGCTTTCGAGGCGCACCGGGCACGCCTGCAGGCCGTGGCGTATCGTCCCGCGCACCTCGGCCGTCTCGACATTGCGGTCCTGCAGGAATGATCACTTCCACACGCCGAGCAGCCGTCGCACCGTGACGAGCTGCCCGACGTGATACGCATTGTGATCGGCGACGAGCAGCGCTTCGCGCAGGATCGTCTGGCCGGAGCCGTGCGGGATCTTTGCGAAGAGGTCCGTCGATTGATCCTCGATCAGCTCCACCATCGCTTCCAGATCGGCGCGAAATCCCTCGACGCTCTTGTCCCACGCATGATCGCTCGGCGGCTCTTGCGATTCGGGCCAGTAACCGGCCGGCCACTTCGGCGAGACATGCTTCGCGTTGCGGCTGAATTCGACGATGTCCCACTGCGCGATGCGCAGGTGCTCGAGCAGCTCCCACGGCGAATGTTCCCCGCCGGGCGGGCGTTTGCCGCGAGCACCTTTCGGCAGACCTTCCACTGCGGAATCAAGACTCACGTGGGCGTTCTCGCCTGTGAGCAAATCGACGAGATGCTTGCGAAGCGATCGATTCGTGTCCACGCCGTCAGCATAGCGCCGCCTCGAGCTCAGCGAGTCGTGAGTACGCCCGAAGCGGTCGCGATTATGATTCGGCGCATGTCCGACACCTGCATCCTCTGCCAGCGCGACAGCGACGCCACGCCGCTGCTCACGTTCGAATATCGCGGCACGACGTTCCGGATCTGTCCGCAGCATCTGCCGGTGCTGATCCACGATCCGGGTCAGCTTGCCGACGTCCTGCCGGGCGCGAAGGACATGCGGCCGTCAGAGATTCACGACTGAGCTGCGGCCTTGATCAGCGCACGGCTGCGAGCGACGTCGACGCCTTCGCCGCGCCGGCCGTCGCATTGCGGCGGTTCGGCGCGACCGCGAGCACTGCCTTGTACTCCTTCAGTGCCGCTTCCGGCTGCCGCATCTCCGCGAGCATGTCGGCGAGCAGCTCGCGCGCTGGAAGCAGTGCTCCCGGAGTGACCGACGGCTTTTCCGCCTGGTCCTCGAGATCCGCCGCCGCGCGCATCGCGGCCAGCGCCTCGTCCTTGTGACCCTCCGCGAACAGCCGCCACGCCGCGACCGTCCTCTGTTGCACCTCGACCTGCGGCGCCCAGATCGCATCGTTCGTGGTCTTCAGCGCGTCGGCGTACGACGTCAGCTTCGCCTCCGCGCTCTTCGCGCGTTCGACGTCACCCGATCGTGCTGCGCCGACTCCGATCGCGAACTGAGTCAGGCCGGCCGTCCGCGGACTCTTGTCCCAGTCGACTCCGGGCGTGGGTGCGAGTGCGGCCGCGGCGCGCCAGTCGTGGCGTTCGAGCGCATACCGCGCCGGAATCGCCGAGATCGCATACGTGGTCTTCGTCTCGACCAGCGGCTGCGGCATCGCCCGCACTTCATCGATGACGCGCTGTGCGTCATCGAACCGGCCGAGCTGCAGGTACGCATACTCGAGGTAGTCCATGGCGTGGAGCTGTTCGCCGGGGTCGTGATGCTCTTTCGCTGCTTTGGACGACGCGAGGTTCGACGCGATCGATTCGTCCCAGAGTCCGAGGCGGGTGAAGATGTGCGAGGGCATGTGGAGGGCGTGCGGGACCGACGGCGCGATGTGCGCATAGGACCGCGCCGCGGTGAGCGCGAGCGGCGCGAGCTCGGGCGAGTCGTAGCTGTGAATCAGGTAGTGGATGATCCCGGGATGGCGCGGATGCTTCGCAAGCTGCTTGTTCAGGATCTCCGCGGCGTGTTTCTGACGGGCATGAGTCTTGTCGGTCAGTTGTGCTGCTCCGTTCAGCGAGAGCGCGTAGAAGATCGCTGCCTCGTCGTCATCGGGATAGTGCGCGACGACGTCCGCCATCGCCGCCTCGTACTTCACCGCACGATCGTGTACGGCCGTTCCTTCCGGCTGATCGTAGAACGTCGATAGCGCGTCGACGTACGACCGCTCGCGCGCCGATGCGTTCGTGAGACCGCGCGCCGTGGCGAGCACCTCACTGCCGCTGCGCAACGATGCCGGCGTGACCGGGGTCGGCCACAACGGGTGGTAGCCGGTCATGGCCACGCCCCAGTACGCGATCGCACATTTGGGATCCTGCTCGACGGCGTGGCGGAAGGCCTTCTCCGCTTCGTCGTACCAGAACGAATGCAGCATGGTCACGCCCGCTTCGACGCTCCTCGCGGCGTCGGGCGCGCACGTCGACGGGAATCGCACCTCGCCGATATCCGACACGCTCATGAGATGCGCATGTTCATGTTCGTGCGTCTGAGCTGTGACGCGGAAGGGCAGCAGGAGTGCAAGGGCAAGGGCGAGCCGCATCGGGACCTCCTTCGGGGAAGCGGGAATCATAAGTCCGTCGGCGGAGCTCCGCTACCGGATCCGATCACGCCTCGGCGCTCGGTTGCGCCGGCCACCGGTCGATGCGATGCTGACTGCGGCCGATGGACCTGCCGACCGACTCTTTGGCGCTCGTGCTCACCGGTGGCGGAGCGCGTGCCGCGTATCAGGTAGGCGTGCTCCGATGTCTCGCTCGCCGTTTCCCCAAGGTACACCTCGACATCATCACTGGCGTTTCAGCCGGCGCGATCAATGCCGTCTTCCTGGCATCGCGTCGCGGACCCCTGCGCGACATCGTCGAGGAGCTCAGCGGGATCTGGCGGACGCTCACGCTCAAAGAGATCCTCCGCGTCGATCCTATCTCGCTTCTGCGCAATGTCTTCCTGCGAACGAAGGTGTCGGAAGGAATGCCGCTCGCACCGCGCGTGCACGGACTCGCCGATACGACGCCGCTCCGAAAACTGCTGGAGCGCCTCTATCCCGAAAATGGTGCCGGCGTGATCGCCGGCCTCGCCGAGAACGTGGCTCGTTGCGAGCCGAGGGCGGTCTCCGTGACCACGCTCGATTACGCAACCGGACAGACCATGACCTGGGTGACCGGCTGCGACATCGAAACGTGGGAGCGGCCGCTCCGCCGCAGCATCCTCGCGCCTCTGACCATCGACCACGTCCTCGCTTCGGCAGCTCTTCCGGTCATCTTTCCCGCTGTTCGCCTCGGCAACCACTGGCATGGCGATGGTGGCATCCGGCTGTCGGCCCCTCTTTCCCCGGCACTGCATCTCGGCGCCACCCGGATGCTGGCCATCTCCACGCACTACGCGAAATCGTTCTCCGAAGCGAGCGAGCCGCAGATCGCCGGTTATCCTCCGCCCGCTCAAATCCTCGGACAGTTGGTGAACGCGGTCTTCCTCGATGTGATCGATGAGGATACCGGGCGCCTGGAGCGCTCGAACGCGTTCCTCCGCGACCTTTCGCCCGAGCAGCGTCACGGATATCGCATCGTCGATATCGCCGTCATCCGCCCGTCGCAGGATGTCGGCCGGCTCGCGGCGCAGTACGAACCGCGCCTGCCGCGCTCCTTCCGCTTCGTCACGCGCAGGCTCGGCACGCGCGAGACGTCGGAAGCCGACTTCATGAGCCTGTTCATGTTCGTCCCCGAATTCCTGCAACGTCTGATCGAGCTCGGCGAGGCCGACGCGGAGGCGAGGATCGAGGAGATCAAGAGGGTGGTGGAGGGAGGAGCGACGGAGAAAATCGGACGATGAACGCGCGATGGCTCACCCATTGCTCGCGTTTTTCACGCGAGAAACGAAGGAGGAGCCATGCCGGAGAAGGCAACGGTTGAGCGCGCGCGTCAAGATCGGCGCGAGGGGAAAGCGCCCTCGACGCAGGCGGGCGAATTCGTCCGCGAAGAGATGGACCACGTCCGCGAAGGCAAGCACGGCGCGCGATCCCCGGAGCAGGCGATCGCGATCGGCCTCTCGAAGGCACGGCGTGCGGGCGTGCGCCTGCCGCCGCCGAAAAACGGAAAAGCAAGCACGAAGCGGAGTGCGAAACAGGCGGCGAGCCGCCACGGAAAGAAAACGTCGGCGAAACGATCGCGCGCTGTTCGCTCGGCGCTGAAGCGCGAAGGCCGATCGGCCGCATCGAAAAAGGCCTTGAGCAGTCACTCGCGGAGAGTCGCGCGCAAGCGCAGCGCGAGCTCACGTTCCGCCGCCGCGAAGAAGGCGGCGCGGACGCGCGCACGGCGTTCGTCGTAGCCGGGGCTCGCGCTTTGACTCGTTGCGGCGTCTCTCCGATATGCTTCGCCGCAACGTCCTTTCGAAAAGGAGAGCGAAACCTTGCCTTCTCTACGCAAGCTGGCCGTAGCTCTTGTTCTGTTCATCGCCTCAGCCGCATCAGCCCAGACCGTTCCCGAGACTTTGTTCAACGGAATGAAGTGGCGCCTCGTCGGGCCCTTCCGCGGCGGGCGCTCGGAAGCGGTCACCGGGATCCCTGGTGATCCGAACACGTACTTCTTCGGCGGCGTCGCCGGCGGGGTGTGGAAGTCGACCGACGGCGGCGGCAACTGGACGCCGCTGTTCGACAAGCAGCCGGTGGCGTCGATCGGCGCGATCGCCGTCGCCGAATCCGACCCGAACGTGATCTACGTCGGCACGGGCGAAGGCTGCATCCGCGGCAATCTCGCGTCCGGCGACGGCGTGTACAAGTCGACCGACGGCGGCCGCTCGTGGCGCAACATCGGGCTGAAAGACAGCCGCCAGATCGGCGCGCTCGTCATTCACCCGCGCGATCCGAACATCGCCCTCGTCGCCGCCCTCGGACACGTCTACGGACCGAACGCCGAGCGCGGCGTCTTCCGCACGACCGACGGCGGAAAGACGTGGGAGAAAGTCCTCTACAAGAACGACCGCACCGGCGCGATCGACGTCGTCTTCGATCCGAAGAACCCGAACATCCTGTTCGCGTCGCTGTGGGAAGTGAGCCGCACGCCGTGGAGTCTCTCGAGCGGCGGCGAGGGCAGCGGTCTGTACAAGTCGACGGACGGCGGCGGGACGTGGAAGCGCCTCGAAGGCGGCGGCCTTCCGAAGGGTCCGCTGGGACGCATCGGCGTTGCCGTTTCGGGTGCCGACGACAATCGCGTGTACGCGCTGATCGAAGCGGTGGAAGGTGGTCTGTTCCGGTCCGAGGACGCGGGCGACACGTGGACGAAGGTCAACGAGGACGAGCGTTATCGTCAGCGCGCGTGGTACTTCACGCATGTCTTCGCCGATCCGAAGGTCGCCGACACGGTCTACGTGCTCAACACGGGCGCGTTCCGCTCGACCGACGGCGGCAAGACGTTCTCGCTTCTGCCCGCACCGCACGGCGATCATCACGCGCTCTGGATCGATCCGACAAATCCGCAGCGGATGATCAACGGCAACGACGGCGGCGCAACGATCACGACCGACGGCGGCAAGACGTGGACGAATCAGTACAACCAGCCGACCGCCCAGTTCTACCACGTGGTCGCGGACAACGATTATCCGTATCGACTCTATGGAGCGCAGCAGGACAACTCGAGCGTCGCCATCGCCAGCCGGTCTGACACGGGCTCGATCGATCGTCAGGACTGGTATGACGTCGGCGGCGGCGAGAGCGGCTCGATCGCTCCCGATCCGAAAAACCCGGACGTCGTTTACGCCGGCGACAACGGCGGCGTCCTGACGCGATGGGAAAGGGGAACGCGCCAGGCGCAGTACATCAATCCCTGGCCGCTCGACACTTCGGGCATGGGCGCGGCGGATCTCGAGCATCGCTTCCAATGGACCGAGCCGACGGTCATCTCGCCACATGACTCGAACGTGATCTACACGTGCGCCGAGCGCGTCTTCAAGTCCACGAACCAGGGCATGAGCTGGACGGCGATCAGCCCCGACCTGACGCGCAACGACAAATCGAAGCAGCAGCCGTCCGGCGGCCCGATCACGCTCGACATCACGAGCGTCGAGTACTACGACACCGTCTTCTCGTTCACCGAGTCGCCAGCACAGAAGGATCTGCTGTGGGCGGGCTCCGACGACGGTCTCGTTCACGTGTCGCGCGACGGCGGCAGGAACTGGGCGAATGTCACTCCTGCGGGCCTGCCGGAGTGGAGCACGATCAGTCAGATCGACGCGTCGCCGATCGATCCGGCGAGCGCGTGGATCGCCGTGGACCGCCATCGCCTCGACGACCTGCATCCATATATCTACCGCACGAGCGACTTCGGCAAGACGTGGACGAAGCTGACGAACGGGATTCCCGACGGGACGTTCGTGCGCGCGGTGCGGCAGGATCCGAAGCGGAAGGATCTCGTCTATGCGGCGACGGAGTCCGGCATGTTCGCGTCGTTCGACAGCGGCCAGCACTGGCAGCCGCTGCAGCTCAACCTCCCGGTCACGCCGGTGACGGATCTCATCATCAAAGACGACGACGTAGCAGTCTCGACGAACGGCCGCGCGTTCTGGATTCTCGACGACGTCGCGCCGCTGCGCGAGGCATCGTCGCAACTTGCGTCGGGCGACATGCATCTCTACACGCCTTCGCCGACCGTCCGCCTGCACTACCCGGAGTCGATCGAGCTGCATCGTCCCGTCGGCTTCTCTCCGACCGGCGCGTACATCGACTACTGGTTGAAGACCGCGCCGGAAGGCGAAGTGACGCTCGACATCAAGGACCCGCAGGGCCGTCTCGTGCGCAGTTTCTCGAGCAAGAAGAAGAAGACGGAATTCGAGCAGCCGCCGGAGTGGCCCGATCAGATCAAACCGCTCGAGCTGATCCCGGCGACGGCAGGGATGAATCGCTTCCCGTGGAATCTGCGGTGGGAGTCGCCGGTCGAGACGCCGGGCTTGTTCTATCAGGGCAACAGTCCCGAAGGACCGATCGTGCTGCCGGGCAAATATCGATTGACGCTGACGGCGAACGGGAAGAGCGAGTCGACGGATCTCGTCGTGCTCGCCGATCCGCGCGTCAAGACGACGCCGGCCGGTCTGCAGAGCGCGTTCGATCTGCAGATGAAGGTGCGCGACGACATCACCGCTCTGCACCGCTCGCTCAATCAGATGCGTTCGGTGCGCGGCGATCTCGAAAGCGTGAAGCGCCGTCTCGACGGCACGGGCCGCGGCGGCGATCTCGTCAAGGCGATCGACAAGTTCGAATCGGATGTCGCGCCGGTTGAAGCGTTGCTCACGCAGGTCAAGCTCAAGAGCTCGGAGGGGACGCTGCGGTATCCGGTGATGCTGAATGAGCAGTACGACACGTTCCGGACGATGATCGAGAACGCCGATACGGCGCCGACGCAGTCGATGCTCGACGTGTACGCGTCGCTGCATCAGCGACTGACAAACGCGGTCGGGCAGTGGAACACGCTGCTGAAAACGCAGGTGCCCGCGCTCGACGAAGCGGCGAAGAAAGAGAACGTCCCGCTGATCGTGGTCAAGTCGGAGTAGGTCATGTCATCCTGAGCCGCGAAGACGGCGAAGGATCTGGGCGGTGGAAACGAGCCCACCGCCCGGATTCCTCGCCGTCTGCGCGGCTCGGAATGACGGCGAGCGATTTGCACGCTCCCTGCCGCGATGCTCCGCTGGGCTGCGGTATTTGTTCTTGCAGTCACGTCCATTCCTGCGCAGGCGCAGCCTGACTCGACCGTTCTCCTCGATCAGCTCGCCGGCCTGCTCAATCGCGGTCAGCTGAACGTCGCGGTTGCGCTGAAGCCGGGCCAGGTCGAAGTCGCGCCGGGTTGGACAGCGCAGACGACCGGGTCGCCGAACGCCGCGCTGATCGTCGAAGCCGATCAAGGGCGCGTCCGCTGTCTGGACATTGATGTCACCGGCGGCGAGCTCCTCATCGCCGGCAGAGGTCTCCGCCCGAAGCTGGCGATCGAACAGATCCGTTTCGAGGAAGGCGGCGGCGTCACCATCGCGCGCTTCCGCGGCCGGGGAGTGTGGCGGCCGATCATCGCGGTGTTCCGGACGCTGGCCGGGCCGGCTCTGCGGCATCTCGAGATGCCGGCGGACATCCAGTCGATCCTGCGCGGCCAGATTCTCTCTTCGAAAGATTCTTCCACCGACAACGCGGCTCAATTTCTCGCGCTCGTTCACGATGTGAAGATCGGCAACTCCGAGTTCGAGGCGTTTCCCGGATACCCGCTTGCGTTCGGCGATCTCATGGAGCTCGAGACGACGTCCCTTCGTCTCGCGATCGACAGGGGCACCTTCACGCCGCCGGCGCGATTCGAAGTCGACGGCCGCATCGACGGCGAGATCGAGAACGGGTCGGTGTCTTTCGTCGGAAGCCGCTCGCGCTTCTCGCGCGGCGTGCTCGACCACGGAGCGTTCCGCGTCTACTCGTCCGAGAAGGATGGACAGCCGCAGTTCGCATTCTCGGCAGGCGCCATCGCGCTCGACCTGACGTCGGGAGAATTTCACTGGCCCGGCGGACCGAGGGTCGGAATGAGCGCGCCGTCGCGATTGGCAGTGCGCGATCTGCGCGTGCGGCCGGACGGCCGCTACTCCGGCATCGTCGATGCGACGCTCACGGGCAAAGTCGGCACGGTCAGCCGCGCCGGCGTCAGCATCGCCGCGAACGACGTGCGCCTGACCACGACCGGCGCGAAGATCGTCGACGGAAAGGCCACTGGCGACGTCAAGCTCGACTTTCAGTACCGCCTCAATCACACGCTCGCCGTTCACTACCCTGTCGACGAGATCCGCGATCGTCACGTGCCGCTCGTCATGCAGGGACTGTTCGATGCGAACCTTCACTTCGAGGATGCCGGCGCGGACGACGGCCTGGTCACGGGTAACTATCGCTTCACAATTCCCTGGACGCCGGTCGAGCAGGCTGCATTCGAAGTGCTCCGCGCGCGCTGGCAGCAGGACATCGCTCCGGCGATTCACAGAGTCGACTTCGAAATCGAGCCGAGGAAGTTCGGGCCGTGCGGGCCGGACTGCTTCCTGCTCGATTTGAAAGTGACCGCGGCGAAGCCGAAGGCCAAAGGCTTCCTGTTCTCTCAGGTTTGCGACACCGAAGG
>DASWBH010000313.1:0-4398 GCA_036390755.1 Thermoanaerobaculia bacterium | reverse complement strand
GCGCCACGCCTCGTCCCACGTTCCGTGGCCGCCGCCGAACATGTGCCGGCCCATGATCGTGGCGCCGAGATTCGCGAACGACTCCGCGAAGACGTCATCGTCGGGGCCCGTTTCTCCGCCCTCCCAGCCGTGCATCGCACGGGCGCTGCGCGTGGCGAATGCCCACTCGTGCAGCTCGCCGCCGCGTTCGCCGAGCGGATTCTCGAGGCTCTGATGCGGACCGGCAACGTAGCCGTCAGCAGACATCGTGATTTGCAATCGGACGAGCGGCATTTACGTTCAGTCGCGGATGATGAGCCGCGCCGCGTTCCCGCCCAGGATCGCGGCGCGATCGCTCTCCGGGATCTCCAGCGCGTTGATGCTGTCGAACATCTTCTTCAGGCTGCCGATCTGATGTGGATAGTCGCTGCCGGCGAGGATGTGATCGGCGCCGGCGAAGTCGATCGCCAGTTGCAGCGCACGCGGATCGAAATTGACGGAGTCGTAGTAGAACTTCTTCAAATACTCGCTCGGCAGCCGGTCGATGTTCGCGCGGCATTCCTTGAACGCCTCGAATCCGCGGTCGAGCCGCTCGACGAGATAAGGAATCGCGCCGCCGAGGTGGCCGAGGACCCATTTGATGCGCGGGAAACGCCGGACGACGCCGCTGAAGACGAGCTTCGCCGCGGCGAGCGTGGTGTCGAGCGGGAACCCGACCAGCGGCATCAGCCAGAACTCCTGCATCGCCTCGACGCCGACCGGCGATGTCGGATGAATGTGAATCACCGCCGCGAGATCGTTCGCCACTTCCCACACCGGCCGGAAGCGTTCGTCGCTGAGGGCGACGCCGTTGATGTTGCTGAACACCATCGCGCCGCAGAAGCCGAGCTGGCGGCACGCGCGCTCGAGCTCCTTCGCCGACGCCGCGGGATCGCTCAGAGGGAGCGTCGCGATGGCGCTGAAGCGATCGCTGCGGTCGCGGACGATCGCAGCGAATCCGTCGTTGACGAGCTGCGCGAGGCGGACGGCGAGCGCCGGCTCTTCGACATGCGTCCCCGGCGTCGTGAGACTGAGGACCTGCCGGTCGACACCCTGCTCGCGGAGAACGCTGTCGCGATAGGCGATGTCGCGATGTCCGCGCACGGCAATGTTGTAGTCGCCCGGGTAGTGAAGAACCGGATTGCCGTCGCGATCGATCGTGACCTGCACCCGGCTCGATCCCGAACGGAGCGCGTCCAGGTACGCCTGCGGATAGAAGTGATTGTGAAAATCGATGATCATCGTTTTCTTTTCCGGCCGATGAGTTTTGCCGCTGGTTGCCGTCGATGAGATCAGCTACGGATGGAGGCTGACGACGCAAAGAATCAAACCACACTTATGGTTCGACAAAGAGGCGGGCTAAGCAGCGGCGGACGCTGCTGGTGCGAACGAGCAGAGGCAGTAACGGAACGACTGCCGGCCACCAGCCGGTGTCGTGTGCTCCTCCCGGATCGTCGTGAGGAGGCGAAAGTCGTCTCCGAATTCTCCATGCAGTTGTCGCGCGTCATAGCGCGCGACCGGTAACCCGCTGCACTTTGTCGGCCCGTCCTCGGCGAATGTCGCGATGATCACGTGGCCGTTCGGCCGAAGTGCGCGCCGCACCTTCGAGACGTAACGCCGCCGGTCTTCCGGCGAGAGCAGGAAGTGAAAGACGGCACGGTCGTGCCACACGTCGACGGAGTGGTCGCGCAAATCGAGCGAGAGAACGTCGCCGGCGATCCAGCGGACGCGTTTCGCGCCGGCGCCGAGTCGCGCGCGAGAGCTCGCGAGCGCGTTCGCTGCGATATCGAGGACCGCGACATTCGAATAGCGGAGGGCGAGAAGCGAATCGACGAGCGTGGACGCGCCGCCGCCGACGTCGAGGATCACGGCACTTCCGTTCGTCGCGACTTGCCGGATCAGCTGCAGCGACACCGTCGCTTCGCGCTGATACCAGCTCACCTCGGTGGCCGCCTTCGTGCCGTAGATGGATTCCCAGTGACTCTTGACATCCATAATTGCGGCTCGTGGTCAACGCATTATGGTCGTCGTCGACGCGCAATGTCTTTCTTGGGCGCGCGCAGTCATTTAGGATGAGCGGTGGATGAAGACCTGCGCCGAACATCGTCACGAACATCGACAGTTGCCATGTCCCTGGCCTGCCTGCCCGAACAGCGAGAACGCCGCTGATACGGTCGAAGTGCCGCGGCACACTGGCGCTGGAAAAATGACCCGCGCGGAAGGGCACTTCGATGCTCCACCACCGCCGCGGGTCTTCACGCGGCAGCCGTGGAACTGCGAAAAATGCGGCGCCACGGGCTGGACCTGGGTTGAAGCCGGAGCGGAGCCGCGCTCCGATCGATGCCCGCATCGGCGACGCAGTACCGTTACGCCGCGCGCACGTGACTCCCACAGCCCTGCCCGCTAGAAGGCGCCCAGGAAGGCCGAAAACGGCGCGCATTAGAACAGATCGGGGAGATGCACGAAGTTCTTCATCGCCGCGACGGTTCGTGGCGAGATATCGCTCAGGAACCACGTGAGCGCCTCCACTGTGGCCGCCGGAATCGCGTACCTCGTCACGAACTCCACGTCGACTTCCCGGTTCATCCCCGCGCCCGCTTCCGATCGCGTTCCGAACAGATCGTCGACTGCCCGCTCGTTCGGGTTGATGACTTTTGCTCGGATTCCGGCGTCGGCGAACGCGCCGGCGAAGAGCTCCTTTCGATACCCGTAGTGCGTGCAGGCGAGACCGGCGACGACCGGCCTGTCCTCCCGTTCCATCTTCGCGATCGCCGCACCCACCCAGCGGGCGATCTCTGACCTCGTTCTGACTCCTTCACGATCTTCGGAGATCGTGTCGGCGAGACCCGGACAGGCCTGACTGATGATGCGCGACGCCTCCACTCCCCGCGCTTCGAGCAACCGCGGATAGGCGCCGGCGTCGATGGTCGTTTGCGTTCCGAAGATCATCGCGGCGGTCCGCGGATCGGCTTCGAGCTCGCGCACCACGAGCCCGGCGCCTGTCTCGATGATGCCTCTCACGGGAATGACAGCGTCATGAAAGTACGGAGTATCGGGGAGGAGGACCGAGAGCGTGTTGCAGGCGACATAGATGAAGTCGGGTGCATACCGTTCGGTGACGTTGCTGAGGAAGCGGTCGAACGTCCGCAGCTTCGCCTCTCTGGAAGGCATCGAGTTGTAGCCGTAATAGTTTTCGGGAGCGGCGTTGGCGAACGTGAGGCGGACCGGTTCCTTGAAGCCGTGCGAGCGCACGAACTTCTCGGCGTACGCACAGACCGAAAGACCGCCGACGCCGGAATCGGTGATGAGGATGTGCATGTCTATCCCTCGAGCTCGATCCGGCCGGTCATGAGGTCGATCAGGATCGGAACGTGGCGATCCTTGAGGGTGTACAGGGAGGCATCCTCGAGTTCCAGAGTGACGAGATTCAGCCCTTGTTCGCCGGCCCACGTACCCATCGAGCCCGGGGTGGGATAGCCGATCTCGGTCAGGAAAGGGAGCGCGCAGCGGTTCGCAAGCTGGCGGCCGAGACTTGATGCCCCGGCATCGTCAACACACGCCAGGGCGGAATGCAGGCTGACGATGGCGCGCGGATGCAGCCGCTCCAGGAGTGAGAGAAGTGCGGTCGTTTCCGGTTCAGAAGCCGGTCGCACTCCAGGACTCAGCGCGATATCGCGCGCGTCGTTTGCGCGACTCTTGTAGCAGACCGGATCGGGATTCCAGTTGGAGGTTGGAAAGTTCCGGTTTAGATCCACACCTCTTGCGTTGCCGCGCGTTCCGCGCAGCATTCCGTCGGGATTGCCGCAGAGAATCACTGCAGCCCGCAGATCGCCTGGCGGGATGCATCGCAGCGCCTCGGAAACGACGACCGTCGTCTCCGCTTCGTCGCCATGGATGGAAGCGAGAACGACGATGCCGGCGCTTCCTGTATCCGGAAGATGGACGGTGAGAGGATTTCCCTCGAGTGACGCGCCATAAACGGAGCTCGCGTGGCGGATCACTCCTCGATCGCGGCGCTCCACCAGCCGCTGTTGTGGCTCACGATTCATGCGAGTTGCTCATCCGGTTGTGCATGATGCCATTCGCCAGGGACCGTGCGTGGTCCTGACCATTCGGAGCCAACCGAACATCAGCCCGACGGCGAGCATCGCGGCGCAAGGCGGTTGAGCGGCGCGTACGCCGCTCTGCCCGTTACGACCGGACCGCCGGCGCCTCGCGCCACGGCCGCTGCGAAACGGCTTTCACGGCGCGGACGAGGTCCTGCGGTGCAAATGGTTTCTTCACGTAATCATCGAAGCCTGCAGAAAGGGCCAACTGACGCTGCAAAGGACCGCCATATGCGGTCAGGGCAACGGCGGGAGTCCGCGACTTTTCGTCGTC
>DASWBH010000312.1:0-3834 GCA_036390755.1 Thermoanaerobaculia bacterium | reverse complement strand
TTCTTGCTACGATCCCGGCCGTGACTGCGGCCCAGCCCATCGGGATGACCGGAGCTCGCGTTGCGGATACGGATACCAATCCCGCGGAAGCGATCCTCGAAGTCAAAAAACTGAGGACGTCGTTCCCGACGCCGACCGGGTTCGTTCACGCCGTCGACAACGTGTCGTTCAACGTGCGGCCTGCCGAAGCCGTGGCGCTCGTCGGCGAATCCGGGTGCGGCAAGAGCGTGACGGCGATGTCGATCATGCGACTGGTCGCGCCGCCGGGACGGATCACCGGCGGCGAGGTCCGCTTCAAAGGGCGCGATCTCGCGTCGCTGTCGGAAAAGCAGATGCGCGAGGTGCGCGGCAACGACATCGCGATGGTGTTCCAGGAGCCGATGACGTCGCTCAATCCGGTCTTCAAAATCGGCTCGCAGGTCGCGGAGGCGATCCGCCTTCACAAGGATGTGTCGAGGAAAGAGGCGTGGAAGATGGCGGGGGAGATGCTCGAGCTCGTGGCAATCCCCGATCCGGTGAGACGCCTCGACGACTATCCGCATCAACTCTCGGGCGGCATGCGCCAGCGCGTGATGATCGCGATGGCGCTGTCGTGCGATCCGGAACTGCTGATCGCGGACGAGCCCACGACGGCGCTCGACGTCACGATCCAGGCGCAGATCATGGAGCTGCTGGCCGGCCTCCAGAAGCGTCTCGGCCTGGCCGTTCTTCTGATCACGCACGACCTCGGAATCGTCGCGGAGTTCTGCGAACGCGTGATCGTCATGTACACCGGCCGCGTGGTCGAGGAGGCTCCGGTGCGCGACCTCTTCGCGAATCCGGCTCACCCGTACACGCGCGGCCTCCTCAAGTCGCTGCCGAGCGTGACGAAACCCGGGGGCGAGACGCGCCTGCCGACGATCGCGGGCATGGTGCCGCCACTGACCGCGCTGCCGAGGGGCTGCAAGTTCAACCCGCGCTGCCCCGACGTCATGGACATCTGTCTCGGTAATGAGCCGGCGCGGATGGTCGTTGGACCGGGACATGACGCGAGGTGCTACCTGCATGGGGATGAGGCGGATCCGGAGCGGATCGAAAGATGAATGTCATTCGACATTCGCTTTTCGGTCGGGAGGGCGGCCTTGCCCGATAAGCCGTTCGTTCCCGGCGACGACAAGGTCGCTCCCGCGATCACCGGCGGCTTGACGACCACGGCCGATCAGACGGCGCGCGAGCGCGAGGTCGTCACGAACGAGCCGCACAACCTCGACGAGGAATCGGGCTCCCAGCAGACGCCGAAGGTTCCGGTCGGTGCGGGCGAGTCGCTTTTGCTCGTTCGCGATCTGAAGAAGTACTTTCCGGTCAAGCGCGGCGTGCTCGCGCGCGTCGTCGCGAACGTGAAGGCGGTCGACGGCATCAGCTTCGGCGTCTCGCGCGGCGAAACGCTCGGCCTCGTCGGCGAGTCGGGTTCGGGCAAGACGACGGTGGGCCGCTGCATCCTGCGATTGATCGAACCGACGTCGGGCTCGATCGAATTCGAAGGCACGAACGTGCTCGATCTCGACGCTTCCGGTATGCGCGCCAGGCGGCGCGACATGCAGATCGTCTTTCAGGACCCGTACGCGTCGCTCAATCCGCGCATGACCGTCGGCACGATCGTCGGCGAGCCGCTGATCATCCACGGCGGCATGAGCTCGGCCGAACGCGCGGACCGCGTCGTGCAGCTGCTCGAGAAAGTCGGCCTGGATCCCGATTACCGCAAGCGCTACCCGCACGAATTCTCCGGAGGACAGAGGCAGCGCATCGGCGTCGCACGCGCTCTCGCGACGAACCCGAAGTTCCTCGTGCTCGACGAGCCGGTGTCCGCGCTCGACGTCTCGGTGCAGGCGCAGGTCGTCAATCTTCTTCAGGACCTGCAGGAAGAGCTCGGACTGACGTACCTGTTCATCGCGCACGACCTGTCGGTCGTCGAGCACATCTCGACGCGCGTCGCCGTCATGTACCTCGGCAAGATCATGGAGCTGGCCGATCGCCGCTCGCTGTACGCCGACCCGCTCCATCCGTACACGAAGGCATTGCTCTCTGCGGTCCCGATTCCGGATCCGACGGTGCGCAAGAGCCGCATTCTCCTGAGCGGCGACATCCCGACGCCGCTCGATCCGCCGAGCGGCTGCGTGTTCCACACGCGCTGTCCGATCGCGCAGTTCCCCGTCTGCCGCGACGTCGTCCCGCCGCTCGTCGAGCACAAACCGGGGCAGTTCGCGGCCTGTCATTTCGCCGGCGCGCCGCTGCCGGCCAACGCCGAAGCCCCTTCGCGCGTCTCATCATAGAATTCGGAGCCGCATCACGTCGCCGTGATCGCGGCGAAACTCTCAACTCGAGCGTTCGTAATTAGACGCGTGATCTGGCTCCGCCACGATCGGGAGGACTACACAACATGACTGCAGTTCGACGGTGGATATCAATCATTTGCCTGTCGTTGACCGCGACAGCGCTGGCTGCGCAGACCACCACACCGAAGCAGCCTGCCAGCACAACCAGCACCACGACGACGACGTCCACGCGCGCGACGGAGCCCGTTACCGCGGAAACCGACGCCGACGTGGCGAATCCGCGTGCACTGAAGCTCACTCTCGACGAGTCCCTGCGCACGTCGATGCAGCGGAACCTGGACGTCGGCATCAATCGCTACAACTATGTGATGGGCGGCGAATCTCTCCGCTCCCAGTACGGCCTGTACGACTGGTTTGCCGACGGGACGTTCCAGCAGAACCGGCAGAAGAACGCGACAGTGTCGACGTTCCAGGCGAACGAGTCTCGCACCGCCACGATGAACCTCGGCATCGGCCAGAACCTCCCGGCCGGCGGCAACTACTTCCTCGGCGTCAACAACTCGCGCTTCACCACGAGCGGCGGCGGCACGACCGTCAGCCCCGCGTACAACCCCAGCCTCGCGTTCCAGGCGACGCAGCCGCTGCTGCGGAATTTCGGTCTGGACGTGACTCGGCGGGGCATCACCATCGCGCGGAACACCCTCGGAATCGACCAGGAGTTGTTCCGTCAAGGCCTGATGGACACGACGGTTTCGGTCGAGCAGGCATATCTCGACCTCGTCTACGCGCGTCGCAATGTCGAAGTCGTCAAGGAGTCGCTCTTCCTGGCACGCGACCAGTCCCGCATCACACAGATCCGCATTGACGTCGGCGCGTCCGCGCCGCTCGACATCCTTCAGCCGCGCGTCCAGATCGCGACGGAGGAGGAGAACCTGATCCTTGCAGTCGCCGCGGTGCGCAATGCCGAGGATCGCCTGCGAGCGCTGATGAATCTCGATCCCGCCGATTGGGATCGTCCGATCATTCCGACCGACCCCGTGAATTACACGCCGGTCAACATCGACACGAACGCCGCCGTCGTCACCGCTCTCAACACGCGTCCCGAACTGCGGCAGGCTGCGCTGACCACGGCCACGCGCGACATCACATACACGTACGCGCGCAATCAGAGGCTGCCGCAGCTCGACTTCAACATGAACTACCGAGCGGTCGGACTGGCCGGCCGTACCGCGGTGTTCGATCCGCTCACCGGCCTGCCGACGGGCACGTTCACCTCCACCGGCTACGGCACAGCGCTGCAGCAGGTCTTCAGCACCGACTTTCCGACCTGGACCTTCGGCTTTACGCTGGGTGTCCCGGTGACCAACATCGGCGCGCGTGCCGAGGCGAAGCGGGCGCAGTTGGACCTGGACCAGTCGCGGCTGACGCAGGAGCAGTTGCGGCAGAACATCGCCGTCCAGGTTCGCGGCGCGGTCCGCGACGTCGACACGGCCGCCAAGTCGATTGCGGCCACACGCGCGGC
>DASWBH010000311.1:0-4263 GCA_036390755.1 Thermoanaerobaculia bacterium | reverse complement strand
GATGACGCCGGGATCGAGATCGCCCGCGCGCGTGCCCATCACGAGGCCTTCCATCGGCGTAAAGCCCATGCTCGTGTCGACGCTGTGCCCGTCGCGCATCGCGCACACGCTGGCGCCGTTGCCGAGGTGACAGGCGATGTGGCGCGAGGCGCGAACGCGGGAGGTGATGTACGAATACGAGATGCCGTGGAATCCGTAGCGGCGCACGCCGAGAGCGGCCGGCACGGCGTACTGCGCGGCGACCGCGGGCATCGTCTGGTGGAATGCCGTGTCGAACACGGCGACGATCGGCACTCCCGGATGCGTCCTGCGCGCGTCGTCGATCGCTTTGAGCGCCGCAGGAATGTGCAGAGGGGCGAGCTCGGTCAGTCTGTCGATCTCCGCGATGATTCCGTCGTCGACCTTCACGGGCGCGACCAGCTTCGAGCCGCCGTGCACGACGCGGACGCCGACAGCCTCGGCCCGTTCGGAGTCCTGCAGCCTGGTCCCGCCGGGAAACTGATAGCTCGCGCGCTTCATCGACGAGCTGCCAGGATTGAGCGCGAGGATGTTCACGTCAGAACGGCCATCGCCAGTCGCGCACGGCCGGCAGATCGTCGCCGTGCTCGCGGATGTATTCGCGATGGTCGACGAGGATGTCGCGCATGGCCTGCTTCACATGCGCGTATCGCGGCAGAAGTGCCGGAACACGATCGATCACGTCCATCACCAGGTGACAGCGGTCGAGATCGTTGAGAACCGCCATGTCGAACGGCGTCGTGGTCGTCCCCTCCTCCTTGTATCCGCGCACATGCAGGTTGTCGTGATTCGTACGCCGGTACGTCAGCCGGTGAATGAGCCACGGATAACCGTGGAACGCGAAGATGATCGGCTTGTTCGCCGTGAAGAGCGAGTCGAAGTCGCGGTCGGACAGTCCGTGCGGATGTTCGCTCGCCGGCTGGAGCGTCATCAGATCGACGACGTTGACGACGCGGACCTTCAGCTCCGGAATGCGCTCGCGCAGAGTCGCGACCGCGGCGAGCGTCTCCAGCGTCGGCACGTCGCCCGCGCAGGCCATCACGACGTCCGGCTCCGCATCCTCATCGTTGCTCGCCCACGGCCAGATGCCGATGCCCGCGCTGCAATGTTTGATCGCGCGATCCATATCGAGGTACTGCAGCGCCGGTTGTTTGCCGGCGATGATCACGTTGACGTAGTTGCGGCTGCGCAGACAGTGGTCGACGACCGAGAGCAGCGTGTTCGCGTCCGGCGGCAGATAGACGCGGACGACTTCGGCCTTCTTGTTGACGACGTGGTCGATGAATCCGGGATCCTGATGGCTGAATCCGTTGTGGTCCTGCCGCCACACGTGCGACGTCAGCAGGTAATTGAGCGATGCGATCGGCCGGCGCCAGGGAATCTTTCTCGTCGTCTTCAGCCACTTCGCGTGCTGGTTGAACATCGAGTCGACGATGTGGATGAACGCTTCATAACAGGAGAAGAAACCGTGACGGCCGGTGAGCAGATAGCCTTCCAGCCAACCCTGGCACATGTGCTCGCTGAGCACTTCCATGACGCGGCCGTCGTGCGACAGATGCTCGTCGGTCGGCAGGATCTTCGCGGCGAAGACGCGATCGGTCGCCTCGAACACCGCGTTCAACCGGTTCGACGCCGTCTCATCCGGCCCGACGATGCGGAAGTTGTTCGGATTGTCCTTGAACACGTCGCGCAGAAGGCCGCCAGCGATTCGCGTCGCCTCGGCGAGCTCCGTTGCCGGCTTCTTCACCTCGATCGCGTAGTCGCGAAAGTCCGGCATGCGCAAGTCGTGAAGAAGCAGGCCGCCGTTCGCGTGCGGATTTGCGCTCATCCGGCGATCGCCTTTGGGCGCGAGCTCCGCGATGTCGCTCCGCAGCTTGCCGCTTTCATCGAACAACTCCTCGGCGGCGTAGCTCTTCATCCACTGGCTGAGCAACTTCACGTGCGCAGGTTTCGCTGCGAGGTCCGCGAACGGCACCTGATGCGAGCGCCATGAATTTTCGGTCGGTAATCCATCGACCTCTTTCGGGCCGGTCCATCCTTTCGGCGTCCGCAAAACGATCATCGGCCAAACCGCGCGCTCGCGGAATCCGTTCGCCCGCGCGTCGGCCTGGATCGCGCGCACCTCGTCGAACACCGCGTCGAGCGTCGACGCCATCAACTGGTGCATCCGCGGCGGATCGCCGCCTTCGACGAAGTGCGGCCGATATCCATAGCCGGCGAAAAGATTCTCCAGTTCCGCCCGAGTGAGACGTCCGAGGACGGTGGCGCTGGCGATCTTGTAGCCGTTGAGGTGGAGGATCGGCACGACTGCGCCGTCGCGAACGGGATTGAGAAACTTGTTCGAGTGCCAGCTCGTCGCCAGCGGACCTGTCTCCGCTTCACCATCGCCGACAACACAGGCGGCGATGAGATCGGGATTGTCGAAAACCGCTCCGTACGCGTGCACGAGCGCGTATCCGAGCTCGCCGCCTTCGTGAATCGAGCCGGGCGTCTCCGGCGCGACGTGACTGGGAATCCCGCCGGGAAACGAGAACTGCTTGAAGAGCTTCTTCAGCCCCTCCGCATCCTGCGTGATGTGCGGATACGTCTCGCTGTACGTACCTTCGAGATACGTGTTCGCGACGACGCCCGGTCCGCCGTGACCCGGGCCGGCGATGTAGATCATGTTGAGGTCGCGCGCTTTGATCACGCGATTCAAATGCACGTAGATGAAGTTCAGTCCCGGCGTCGTTCCCCAGTGGCCGAGGAGTCGCGGCTTTGTGTGCTCGAGCTTGAGCGGCTCGCGGAGGAGCGGGTTATCGAGCAGATAGATCTGGCCGACGGAAAGGTAATTGGCAGCGCGCCACCACGCGTGCATGAGGTCGAAGTCACTCATCAACGATCCTCCTTCGCCCCGCGAAGCGGGGAGAAGGTGCCGAAGGCGGATGAGGGGCGCTTCCTGATGGCCGGGAGGATCTCGCGCGGAACAATCTCGCTCCGGAACTTCGTCCAGATTCCGCCCTGTCCGTAATTTCCCGCTGTAAAGACCACGACGAGATCGTAATCCGGCACGACAATGAGCAACTGTCCGCCGTTGCCGCTGGCCGCGTAATCATGCAGGGCCGATAAGTGCCACGCGTATGCGTCGTCGGCTTCAATGTAGGAATTGGAGAACTGCTCCGGCGTCATGCCGGTCGTGGCCGGAGAGATGTGCACGCGCGGCTGCGTCGATTGTGTGACCCACGACCTGGCGACGATCCGTTTGCCACGCCACACGCCGCCGTCGAGATACAGTTGCCCGACTTTCAACAGATCGCGCGGGCGCACATATGCGCCGCCGCCCAGATAGCCTTCGCCGTCCGGCATCAGGTTCCAGTAGTGAGGACCGAAGCCGAGCGGCCCTGCGATCGTCCGCTCGAAATACTCGGGCAGCCAAGTGTGCGTCGCGGTCGTGAGCGCCGCGGCGACGAGATTCATCCCGCCGGAGCAGTACGCATAGCGGGTACCCGGATCGTGAACGAGCGGCAGGTCGAGCGTGTACTTCCACCAGTCCGGCTGCTTTGACTGGCTCTGCATCGCGTTTTCGTTTCCGGGCGACGCGTCGTCATTGTCGTCGCAGGCCAGGCCGGAGGTGTGCGTCATGAGTTGTGCGAGCGTGATCTGCGATTTGCGCGGATCGGGATTCGCGAACGGACCCATGCCCGCGAGTATGTCGTAGATGCCCGTGTCCGGCGCAACGTGCGTGCCGCGATGCATCGCGGCGCCGAGCATTACGGACGCGAACGTCTTCCCGGCCGAGCGCAAGTCGTGCGGCTCGTCGCGGCCGTGTCCGTGGAAGTACTCCTCGAGCACGAGCTTGCCGCGACGAGCGATCAGCAGCGAGTGCACGAGCACCGGCCGGCGCGCGAACGGATCCGAATCGAGCAACCGCTGCACGATGCGCTCGAGCGCCGCTTCGTCCATGCCGGCGTCCTTCGCGCGCGCGGTCGTCCAGCCGTCGCCGGTGCCCGGCGGTTTGCGATACACGTATTTCGCGACCGTGGGAACGCTGCGCCGCGTCAGCTCGATCGTGCGATCGATCGGCGGCCAGTGAACGGCGATGCCGTCGCCGCTGACCGTCGCGTCGATGCGGACGTCCGGCTGCGCGGTGAAATGCAGCGTGTCGCCGTCCTGCTCGACCCGAAACTGCGTCGTGCGGCCGATCGCGTTCTGCTCCGGGTTCCGGAACGCCGCCATCATCGAGCCGTCGGGATCGCGCCAGATGCG
>DASWBH010000310.1:0-4312 GCA_036390755.1 Thermoanaerobaculia bacterium | reverse complement strand
CTGCTCTCCCGCCGCGGCTCACTTCAAGTATCGACGTAAACGCTAAGGTCCAATCCGCGCTTCATCGGCGCTCGGCCCGTACACGGCTGGAACCGGCACGTCGAGCAGCCGCAGGTACAGCATCAGCTGTCCGCGATGGTGGTACCAGTGGTTCACGGCGGGGGCTGTCACGCGTGGAGCGGCCGCGGCGACTCGGCATAGTGATACTACATGGCGCACCGAATGGCTGCCGCCACGTTCCTCGCCCTCAACAAGTTCGTCGAGTCGGAGGAAGGCCCTTGTCGCTCTTCTGCGTTTCCTTTCCGGCGGCCGACTGAACGTCGCTCCTCTTCGATCACGCGCGCATCTTTGCTACCATTCGCGCGGCGCTGATCCGCGCCCAACCTCGACGGTCTTCCCCGGCAGGACCCGCGGCGAGGCAAAGGGGGGCGTACTCCCGGATCGGTATGACGAACCTTCGTCCGTCGCGGACGTCGCTGCCGGGGAGCTTCGCTCGCGGCATGGAACGAAGGAGATCGTGATGCCGAAACAGAAAGACCTCAAGCGGATCGTCCGTGCCCGCATGCAGAAGACCGGCGAGTCGTACACCGCCGCGCGCATGCAACTCCTGAAGAAAAAAGAAACCCCTGCCGATTACGCCGCACTCGCCGGAATGAGCGATGCCTCGGTGAAAAAGCAGAGCGGCCGCAACTGGGCCGATTGGGTGAAGCTGCTCGACGCCGCAGGCGCTGCGCAGAAAACCCACCGCGACATCGCGAAATACGTCGCGTCCGTCGGAACTCCCGACTGGTGGACGCAGATGATCACCGTCGGCTACGAGCGGATCCGCGGACTTCGCGCAGTCGGACAGCGCCGCGACGGCGGCTACGAGACGACCAAGAGCAAGACGTTCCCGGTGCCGGTCGACCGGTTGTTCAAAGCGTTCGCGAACGCACGCCTGCGCGCGCGCTGGCTCCCCACGAAAGTCAGAGTTCGCACCTCCAATCCGAACAAGACAATGCGCCTGACGTGGGACGACGACACGATCGTGGCCATCGGCTTCACGGCGAAGGGCGACGGCCGCAGCTCGGTCGCCGTGCAGCACTCGAAGCTCGCGAACAAAGCGGCTGCCGACCGCGTGAAAGCGATGTGGGGCGAGCGGCTGAACGCGCTGGCCGAAATCCTCGCTTGAAAAGTGGAGCGGCGGGCTTGAGCCCGCCGCTTACACCTTCAGCTAGTGGCGCACCGCTCGACCTTTCGCGTCGATCAGCCGAACGTTCTGAGCACCGGGAAGGTAACGCCCGAGTACGAGACCGTGTAGGTGTGCGTGCCCGAATTCACGCCGGTCACCACGAAATCGGCCTGCGCGACACCTCCGGAGGCTGCGCTCAACGACACAGTCGTGATGACGCTACCCGCCTCGCCTACCGTGATCGTTCCCGTCGGCCCGACCAGAGGCGATCCGCTTACGCGAACATGAAACGTCGCACGGTTCGTTCACGATCCAGCGCGCGTCGAGCGCGACCTTCGCATCGGGACCCGCGGAAAGATCGCCGACGACGACATCGTTCGACCGCATCGTCGCCGGCTTCGACGCACCATCGGCGCGAGCGTCGCCGACCACTGATCGGTGTTGCGCAGGGATCTTCGCGCGGAGGTATGCGAGCGGATGCTGTTCGAATCGGCGGCGCGCCCCGCGACAAGGTCGAGAAGCAGTTCGGCGCGCCGACTGCACAGATGCTGGAGCGACTCGGCAATCAGCTGTGACATGCTTCGCGCCTCACACGGGAGGCATCGTGAAGCGATTGATCTTCATCGTCGTCCTTCTCTCCGCGCAGTCGGCGCTGGCGCAGCTCCGTCCGGTCAACACATTCTCGATCGTCGCGCGCGATCCGAAGACGGGCGAGATGGGAGTGGCCGTGCAGTCGCACTGGTTTGCCGTCGGCCAGATCGTGCCGTGGGCCGAAGCGGGCGTCGGCGCGATTGCAACGCAGAGCTTTGTCGATCCGTCGTACGGGAAGCTCGGCCTCGAGCTCCTGCGCACCGGCAAATCCGCTCCCGACGCGCTCCGTGGGCTCCTCGGATCGGACATCTCGTGCGAAGTGAGACAGGTCGCGATGATCGACCCGACCGGCAGCGTGGCCACGTTCACGGGCGCGCGCGACATCCAGGCCGCGGGCGGAATAGCGAACGCCTCGACGTCAACGCAGCAGCTGCAGTGCGGAACGGCAGGCGGAACGATGATGACCGGACGCGACTTCGCCGCGCAGGCGAACCTGATGTCGAACGACAGCGTCTGGCCGGCAATGGTGAAGGCGTACACCGATACGACCGGCGATCTCGCCGATCGACTTCTCGCGGCGCTCGACGGCGCGCAGTCGGTCGGCGGCGACATCCGCGGGAAGCAGTCGGCCGCGATCATCGTCGTGAAGGCACAGTCGTCGGGCAAACGTTGGCTCGACGAGATCTTCAACCTTCGCGTCGACGACAATCCCGAGCCGCTGAAGGAGCTGCGCCGGCTCGTCGCGCTGCAGCGCGCGTACAACCACATGAACGCCGGCGATCTCGCGACCGAGCACAACGACAACGAAGGGGCGCTGCGCGAGTACTCCGCCGCGGAGAAGATCGCGGCGACGACGGCCGGCGTTCCGCAGAGCCGCTACGCGGAGATGATCTACTGGCACGCCGTGGCGCTCGTGAACATGAACCGCGTCGACGAATCGCTGCCGCTGTTCGCGAAAGCGTTCCAGCTCGAGCCGGGATGGCGCGAGCTGACGCCGCGCCTGCCGAAAGCGAAGCTGCTGCCGGACAATCCGAAGCTCATCGAGCGGATCGTCGGCGCGGGCCGCTGACGAGAGTGTCCTCGAGCCGGTAGGCGATATCTGTCCATCCTTTGGTGTGCGGCTCGACCTGCGCTTCCGGCAGGCCGCGATGCGTCAGCACGAGCTCCGTGCTGCCGCCGCGGTCGTGGAACTCGACCGTCACGATCGTCGGCTGGAGATCCGTGTTCACCGAGATCCACGTGAACGAGAGACGCGACGGCGGATCGATCTCCAGGTATTCGCCGCGATGTTCGTAGCCTTCGTCCCCGTGGAACATCACGATTCGGAACTTGCCGCCGACGCGCGCGTCGACCTCCGCCGTCGCTTTCGTCGTTGCGCCGGGACGCATGAACAGCGCGAGAGTGGCCGGATCGAGCCAGGCGGCGAAAATCTCCTCGCGCGGAACCGGGATCACGCGGCGAATGACGATCGCGGTCGCGCTCACCGGCGACTCTTCCTGCGCTCGAGAAGCACGGCCTCGAGCTGATCGAGCCGCAGATCCCAGAACGCGCGGTAATGCTCCAGCCAGCGTGCTGCGTCTCGCAACGGTTTCGCGTTGAGGCGCAGGCGGTGCTCGCGGCCGCGGATCGTCCGCTCGACGAGTCCGGCGCGTTCGAGAACTTTCACGTGTTTGGAGACGCCGTTGAACGAAATCGGAAACCGCTCCGCGAGATCGCCGACGTTCACGTCGCCGGACGAGAGCACCGACAGGATCGCGCGGCGCGTCGGATCCGCGATGGCGGCATAGACGGCATCGAGCTTGTGTTCAACCATCCGGTTGAATATTATCACGCGCCACGGAGGTGAGCCCATGACCGACTCGATTCAACATCCGGTGGTTTCGCACGACGAATGGCTTGCCGCGCGAACAGCATTTCTGAAAAGGGAAAAGGAATTCACGCACTTTCGCGACGATCTGAGCCGGCAGCGTCGCGAGCTTCCCTGGGAGCGCGTCGAAAAGTCCTATGTCTTCGACACGCCAAACGGAAAGAAGACGCTCTCCGACGTTTTCGCCGGCCGCAGCCAGCTCGTCGTCTACCACTTCATGTTCCCGCCGGAGTGGGGAGCCGGCTGCAAGCACTGCTCGTTCTGGGCGGACAACTTCAACGGCGTCACCGTGCACCTGAATCATCGCGACGTCACGTTCGTCGCGATCTCGCGTGCGCCGGTCGAAAAGCTCGGAGCGTTCAAGAAACGGATGGGCTGGAGCTTCGACTGGCTCTCGTCCGGGAACACCGACTTCAATTACGACTTCGGGGCGTCATTCACTCAGGAATCGGTTGACCGCGGAACGGCGGTGTACAACTACGGCATCGATCCGGGCTTCACCGACCGCGAAGGCGTCAGCGTGTTCTACAAGGATCAGAGCGGCGCGATCTTCCACACCTATTCGTGTTACGCGCGCGGCATCGACATGATGAACACCGCCTATCATTATCTCGACGTGGTGCCGAAGGGACGCGACGAAGATCCAAAAGACACTCAGTCGTGGGTGCGGCACCACGACCGTT
>DASWBH010000309.1:0-20242 GCA_036390755.1 Thermoanaerobaculia bacterium | reverse complement strand
TATCCCGCCGGCACGTACGAAGGCGAGATCTACGTCGACGGCGAAATCCGCCGGTTCGCCAGCATCCGGGACGCCGAGGCGGCGGGGATTGCGGTGGTGCATCAGGAGCTGTCGCTCGTCCCCGAATTCTCGATCGCCGAGAACATCTTTCTCGGCCGCGAGCCGCGGCGCTTCGGCATGATCCAGCCGGCCGCGCTTCACAGCCGCGCGCAGGCCGTTCTCGACGAGCTCCATCTCAACCTCGAGCCCCACACGCCCGTCGGACACCTTGGCATCGGCCAGCAGCATCTCGTCGAGATCGCCAAGGCCCTGTCGCGCGAAGGGCGGATGCTCGTGCTCGACGAGCCGACAGCCGCGCTTACGGATGCCGAGGCCGAAATCCTCTTCCGCATTCTCGATCGTCTGCGCGAGCGCGGCGCGGGCATCATCTACATCTCACACAAACTCGGTGAAGTGTTCCGGCTGGCCGATCGCATCACCGTATTGCGCGACGGCCATACGGTGAGCACCGATCCGGCGTCGTCGCTCGACCTCGCGCGCGTGATCGCGCGGATGGTCGGCCGCGAAGTGAGCGACATCTTCCCGGCATCGACGCATCGCGCCGGTGATGTCGTATTCGCCGCGCACGGAGTCACGGTCGAGGATCCGAATGTTCCCGGCAAGCTTCTCGTCGACAAGGTCAGCTTTGAGGTGCGTCGCGGCGAAGTCCTCGGCATCGCCGGTCTCGTCGGCGCAGGCCGCAGCGATCTGATGATGGCCATCTTCGGCGCGCATCCCGGCCGGACAGGCGGCGAGTTCTTCGTGAACGGGCATCGCGTCGCCATCGACGATCCCGGCGACGCGATCGCCTGCGGGATCGGCTTCGTCACGGAAGATCGCAAGAAATTCGGACTGCTGCTCGATCAGACGATTGTCGCGAACATGACGCTTGCGGCGTTGAAGCGGCTGTCTGGCCGAGTGGTGACCCACGTCGACGCGGAGACCGCCGCCGGCCAGCGGGCGATGAAGGATCTTCACGTGAAAGCGCGGTCGGTCTTCACGATCGCCGGCACGTTGTCCGGCGGCAATCAGCAGAAGGTCGTGCTCGCGAAATGGTTGCTCACCAGTCCGAAGGTGCTTTTCCTCGACGAGCCGACGCGCGGGATCGACGTCGGCGCGAAGCAGGAGATTTACGCGGAGATCAACCGCCTCGCTGGGGAGGGTCTGGCGATCGTCCTCGTCTCGTCCGAGCTGCCGGAAGTCCTCGGGCTTTCCGATCGCGTGCTCGTGCTGCACGAAGGGCATTTGACGGGCATGTTCACGCGCGACCAGGCCACGGCGGAGGCGGTCATGGCCGCCGCGACCGGCCACGCAGCGGCAGTGGCATGAAAGGATCTCGTCCATGACGGTGGAGAACCTCGAGACCGACGAAGCGAGTCTGATCGCCCCCGACCTCGGCAAGACGCGGCTGGGACGGTGGCGCATCTCCACCTCATCGGTGCGCGCGTACACGATGGTCTTCGCGCTGATCGCGATCTGGATTTACTTCCAGTGGATGACGGTCAGCGATCTCTACCCGTACGGACTCTTCCTGCATCCCGTGAACCTGGCGAACCTGCTGAAGCAGATGTCGGTCACCGGCGTGCTCGCTGTCGGCATGCTGCTGGTGATCGTCGCGCGGCAGATCGATCTGTCGATCGGATCCGTGCTCGGTCTCGCCGGTGGAATCGCCGCGATGACGCAGGGGTGGGGACTGGCGGCGTCGCTCGGCTCGGCAATCGTGGTCGGAGTGGGCGTCGAGCTCCTGCAGGGCTCGCTCGTTGCGTACGCCAACATCCCGTCATTCATCGTCACGCTCGGCGGACTGCTGACGTGGCGCGGCGTCATTCTCTATCTCAGCAAGGGCGAGACGATTCCGGTGCGGTTGCCGGTGTTTCGTTTGCTGGGCGTTGCGCTCGTGACACCTGCTTCGGGCATCGTCCTCGCGGCGATCGCGATCGCGGCCGTCGTGTGGATGACCGTGAGGCGCAATCGTGCGCGGCGGCGCTACGGTTTGCCGGTTCCGAGCGCCGCGGCCACGATTGCGCAGATCGTTGTTCCGAGCGTCCTGATCGCGGTCTTCATCTATCTGATGAATGCGCAGGGGGGCGTGCCGCTGCCGGTGATCATCCTGCTCGCAGTCGCGACCGCGGGCGCGTTCCTCACGCGCGCCACGACGTTCGGCCGTTACCTCTACGCGATCGGCAGCAATCCTGATGCGGCGCGCCTCTCCGGCATCAACGGGCGTACGCATATCCTCGCCGCGTTCTGCATCCTCGGCGCGCTCGTCGGGGTGGCGTCGCTGCTGCACACCGGGCGCGTCGGCAGCGCGTCGCCGGACGCGGGAAGCCTGATGGAGCTCGACGCGATTGCGGCGTGCGTCATCGGCGGAACGAGCCTGATGGGTGGTCGCGGAACGGTGTCCGGCGCGATGCTCGGCGCGTTGATCATGGCCAGCCTCGACAACGGCATGTCGCTGCTGAGCGTCGAGAACGCGACGCAGTACATCATCAAAGGTGCGGTGCTCGTCGCGGCCGTCGGCTTCGACATGATCGGCCGCCGGCGGACGTGAGACGAGTGCGGCGGCACGCAGCCGCCGCACCCGGGGAATCAAGGATGACTACTGGAGACCGAGCGCGCGCGGCACGTTGATGAATCCCTTGCCGTAGAACGGATCGGTGCCCGGCTGGCCGAGATCGTCGGCCGTCTGCTGCAGCGCAGCTTTGATCGCCGAAGGATTGTTGTGGCCGATCTGCTCGACGAGCAGCGCGGCGAGACCGGAGACGTGCGGGGAGGCCATGGAAGTGCCTTCGGCGCCCACGATGAACGTTCCCGTCCGGCAGACCGCAAGACCGACTGAAGCCGCGCTCCTGGAACACGCAGCCCAGACGAAGCTGCCGTTGCCGCCCGGCGCGGCGACGCTGATCGCTGAGCGTCCGAAGTTCGTGTAGAACGCCGGCGCGTCGATGTTGACCCACGGACCGTTGGTCGAGTTGTTGGTCGGGCCGGTGGCCGCGACGCAGACGACGTTGGGCGCATTGCAGAAGGTCACGTTGAAGTTGCCGTCGTGATCGAGATCGGCGGCGCTGTTGCCGGCCGAGACGACCACGAGCGTGCCGTGCGCATGCGCGTAGTTGAAGACCTTGTTGATGAGTCCATTCAGGCGCCCGTTGCCGGCTTTGCTGAAGCCGCCGCCGAGACTCATGTTGGCGACGTCTGCGTTGATGTCGGCGGCGTAGAGCACGCCGGCGAGAACGTTCGCGTTCGAGCCTGAGCCGGCGGTGCAGCGGCCGTTGGCGTCTTTCGTCAGGCCGAGGACCTTGACCGGGACGAGCGTGACCTTGGAGGTCACGCCTGCTGCGGCGAGCGCATTGGATGAGATCGTGGCGGCGACGTGCGTGCCGTGGAAGACGAGGTCGTCGGTTGGCGAGAACGTGAACGGCGCGGCGGGGATGCAGGCGGGATTGTCGAGCTGGAACTGGTGTCCGCGCGCGTAGTCGACGTGGCCAGCGAGGTCGGCATGCGGCGAGGCCTGACGATCGATGCCGGTGTCGAGGACGGCAACGGTGACGCTCGGGGAGCCGAGGCGTCCGGCCGCCCAGGCCTGGTCGGCGCCGATCGCGCGAAGGTGCCACTGACGCGCGAAGAAGAATGCGGTGGACGGAGCGTTTGCGCTGTCCGGCGCGACGAACGCCTCTTCCGCGACTGCGGGCGCGCCTTCGTCGAGCGTGAACTGCGCGTCCGCATCGATCGAGGCAATTCCCGAACCGGCGCCGAGCTTAGCCGCGCCGGTTGCGTCGAGACCGTCGACGATCGCGAGGATCGGGTGCTGGAACGTGATCGTGCCGCCAACCGCCGCGACCTGCGCAGCGAAGTCAGCCGGTACCGTGTTGCCGCGGAACGTGACGATGTACTGATCCGCGAACGCGCTCGCGGAGATCAGAACTGCGGCAAGTACAAGAGAGAGTTTCTTCATCTGTTTTCCTTTAGTGGTGTGTGTGGACTGCGAGCGGGCAGACGACCAGCGCCGAGAGATGCTAGTTTTGTCTGCTGATTTTGGACCCACGCGCATTCTCAAAGATGCGGCATGGCGTGTCAAGATAATTATTAGGCGGACCGGTCTGTCGCCGGCACAATCAGCACCGGCGTCGCTGCATGGCGCACGATCTCGATCTTCCCCTTGCTGATCTGGATGTCGGCGTTGAGAAAGATGACGTCGGCTTCGACGCGATCGGCATAGCGCACGATCTCGCGCTGCACATCGCCGGTGAGAATTCCCTTCACGATCGGCACGCCTTCGTTTGCGCTGGCAAGCTGGTCGAGCAATGCCGTCGCCGCCTGCCGGTCGGTCTCGCGGCAGATCGTCAGCAGATGCAGCTCGCCTTTTTGCCGTCGCGCGACGTTCACTGCGAGGTCGAGCGCCGCGTGCGACTTCTGCTTCAGATGCACGGGCACGACGATGCGCTGCATGCCCTGGCGCTTCTTGATGCCGTAGCGGATCGCGAGCACGGGCGTGGGAGGAGAGTTGATCACCGACATCGTGGTCGACCCGACCAGCAGGTGGGCGACGTGGTGCCGCGCGTGCGTCGCAATCACGATCAGGTCCACCTTCTCCTCGGTCGCCGTCCTGCCGATTTCCGCTCCGGGGTCAGGCGCATTCTTCACGATCAGCCGCGGCGCGACCTGGGCGCCCGCGGCGCGCAGCTGATTGCGAACCTTCTCGAGCTCCAGCTTTTCGGCGTACTCGTAAAGGGAAGGATCGGCCGGAAACCGCAGCTCGTCGGGATCAGACTCCCATGTCATCCGGATGTGCAGGATGAGGATCTCGGCGCCGCACTTCGCCGCGATCCGCGCCGCGTCGTCGAATGCCCACTGCGAAGCAGTCGAGAAATCCGTGGGGATGAGGATGCGGCGGAAGGGGTACATGGTTCTCGACTTTATCCTGAGCCGTAGCGAAGCGAAGGCGAAGGATCTCCTGGCAGCGCAGCGATTCGCATGCCCACGAGCCCTGCACGTCGGTCGTGGATCGCCCTACCGCAGGAGATTCGAGGCAACTATCGTGCGACCGGCTGCTGCCCCACGCCCGACGACGCTGTCGTCATCGGCGCTCCCGCCGGCGGCGTGACGATATAGCGGATGACCGTCTTCGGCTCCGCTTCTGTCTCGGCGACCTGAAGGACAACCTGCTTGCCGTCCGGCCGCAGCGACTCGCCCGGGATGAACGGGTCCTGCATGGCCTGGTTCAGCTGGACTTCGAGCGTCCGCCAGTTCTGCTGCCCGGGCGGATACGGCAGTTGCGCCGGGTACGCGCGGAACTGCGCGAGGTAGGTGGTGTAGTAGTGGTAGACCTGCGGGAACGAATCGTCGGTCGCCAGCGTGTAGACCCTGGCCTGCGGACCGTACTGATTGCGGACCATGACTTCGTCGCGGCGGGAGAGGTCATCGCGGTAGCGGGCGCCGGCATAAATCGGAATGGCCGGCCCGATCGAATTGAGGACCTTGCGCGGATCGACCGCCGGCTGTGCAGCGGCCGTTGCGCCCGGTGCGCCGGCCGGCTCCTGGCCGGTCGTCGTCATCGGGTTCTTCTGGGGAATCTGCTCTTCAGCGGCGGTGCTTTCCTTGCCACCGGTGCACCCCGTGGCGAGCAGAACGGCCATCACGCTCGCCGCCATCACACCCGTTCGCATCGTCATAGCTCTTTCAAACAGCAAGCGATATGCCGCTCCCGCCTTTTACGTTGTCGGTCTCACGACAGTGGTCTGATGTCGCAGACGCTCGAGCGCGGTCTCGCCGCCGTAGCGGTCGACCAGTTGTTCGTCGTACTCGTCCGAGATGCTCGCGACGCTGTCGAGCGACGCGATGAGTTGCTCCGGCCTGAGGCGCCGGCCCAGGAACGAGTGCGAGTAGAAGATGTCGTTGCCGAGCATGCTGAACGCGCCCAGCGGCACTTCGGAATTCAGCCGCAGAAGCTCCTGCATCAACTCGAATGTCGGCTCGACGCCCTGGACGCAGAACGCGAGGACCTCGATCACGGCGTCATCTTCTTCGTATGGCGCGATCGAGATCTCGAGAACCGTCGATCCATATTTCAGGTAGAAGTCGCAGTGATCGGAGTCGTCGAAGTGTTCGTCGACCAGCTCGTCGAGATAGGTCTTGACCTGCCGGTACACTTCTTCCTGGCACTGGGTGTGGAACTGCTTCTTCGCGGCGGCCGACATCTCCTTGCATTATAGAGACATGAACGACGTCTTCGCACATATGAATCGACGCCGTCTCGTTCTGAAAAGCGGAAAAGAGCGAGTCATTGCGAACCGCCACCCATGGATTTTCGAGGGTGCGATCGCAAAGGAGAGCGGCCCGCAGGACGCCGCGATCGCCGATCTCGTCGATCCGAGCGGAGCGCCGGTCGCCTCGGGCCTCTACTCGCGGCATTCGCAGATCCGTCTTCGCGCCCTCACGTTCGGCGGCGACGAGTTGAGCGCGGGCACGATCGAGCGGCGCATCAGTGCGGCCATTCACCGGCGCGACATCATCCTGCGCGACGGCACGACAGCGGCGCGTCTCATTCACGCCGAAGGCGATGAACTGAGCGGGCTCGTGGTCGATCGGTACGGCGACATGTTCGTCATCGAGATCGCGAACAGCGGACTCGAACAGTTGAAGGATCTGATCATCGCGACGATCGAGCGCGAGGCGAGGCCGCGGCTCGTCTTCTTCAAGAACGATCTACCGGCGCGAAGACTCGAGCAGCTGCCGACCGATTCGCAGTCGATCGGCGAAGGCGAGCCGATCACCGAGATCTCCGAGAACGGGTTGCGCTTTCTCGTCGACGCGCGCCAAGGTCAGAAGACGGGATTTTTTCTCGACCAGCGCGAGAACCGCGCGCTCGCGCGAACGATTGCCAGCGGGCGGGCGGTCGTGAACCTGTTCTCCTACACCGGCGCGTTCGGCGTGTACGCCGCTGCCGGCGGCGCCGCGAACGTCGAGAACGTCGACGTGTCGGCGAGCGCGATCGAGCTCGCGCGGCGCAATCATGAGCTCAACGGAACCAATGCGACCTTCACCGTCGCGGACGCGTTCCAGTTCGTCCGCGAGCGTTCGTCGACGAATCAGCACGTCGATTTCCTCGTCTGCGACCCTCCCGCGTTCGCGCGAAGCCGCGGCGAAGTGGAGCGCGCTGCGCGCGGCTACAAGGACGTCAACCTGTTCGCGCTGAAGATGATCGCGCCGGGCGGAAGGCTCATGACGTTTTCGTGCTCCGGCCACATGTCGCTCGACCTGTTCCAGAAGGTCATCTTCGCCGCGGCGCTTGACGCCGGCCGCCGTGTCTCCTTCGTCAAACGCCTCACGGCCGGGCCGGATCACCCGGTGTCGATTTACGCGCCGGAAGGGGAGTACCTCAAGGGGTTTTTGCTGGAAGTCTTAGAATAGAAAAGCTGAATTTCGACGTCCGACACTCAAATGTCCACCATCACCTCCACACCGCCGCCAAGAGTCACGCGCGAAATCACCGTCGCGTATCTCGGTGATCTGCTGTTCGACTCGGGCTTCATCGATGAGAAGCAGCGCGCCGAAGTCGAAGCGGTCGACCGCCAGTTTCGCGCGCAGCAGAAGGCTTCGGCCCTGAAGTCGCGAGCCGAGGACGAAGCGAGCCCGTTCAAGGCGCTGGCGGCGATGAACCTGACCGATGCCAGCGGCAACAACACCCGCATGGACGACTTTCTCCTCGCGCGTCTCATCGCCGAGGATGCGCATCGGCCGTTTTTCAAGATCGATCCGTTGAAGCTCGACGTCGAGATGATCGAGTCGAAGATCTCCCGGCCGTTCGCGCGCAAGTACAAGATGATTCCGGTGGCCGTGCGCGACGGGAAGCTCGTCGTGGCGATGGTCAACCCGTTCGACACCGTCGCGATCGACTCCTATCGCTCGATCGCGAAGCAGGAGATCGAGCTCGTCGTCTCCGCTGAGTCGGACGTGATGGGCGTGATCACGGAGCAGTACGGCTTCCGCGCCGCGGTGACGAAGGCGGAGCGCGACCTGAATCGCGGCGCGATCGACCTCAGCAACCTCGAGCAGTACGTCAAGCTCAAGTCCGGCGCCGAGATCGAGTCGAGCGACCAGCACATCGTCAACGCCGTCGATTACCTGCTGCAGCACGCGTACGACTCGCGCGCATCCGACATTCACATCGAACCGAAGCGCGAATATGCGCTGATCCGCTTCCGCATCGACGGTGTGCTCCACGAGATGCAGCGCGTGCCGAAGCTCGTGAACCTGGCCGTGACGTCGCGCCTCAAGACGATGTGCCGCATGGACATCGCCGAGAAGCGCCGGCCGCAGGACGGGCGCATCAAGACCGAGCACGAAGGCAAGGAGATCGAGCTGCGCGTCTCCACGCTGCCGACCGCGTTCGGCGAAAAAGTGGTGATGCGCATCTTCGACCCCGACATCATGGTCCGCGACCTCTCCGGCCTCGGCTTCTACGAGGACGAGCTGAAGACGTTCGCGGACTGGATCGCCCGCCCGCACGGAATCATCCTCGTCACCGGTCCCACGGGATCAGGCAAGACTGTCACGCTGTATTCGGCGCTGAAGAGCCTCGCTTCGCCGGAGATCAACATCACCACGATCGAAGATCCGATCGAAATGGTGTGGGACGAGTTCAACCAGACCTCGGTGCAGAACAAGATCGGGATCACATTCGCCTCGGCGCTGCGCACGATCCTTCGTCAGGATCCGGACATCATCATGGTCGGCGAGATCCGCGACGAGGAGACCGCGCAGAACGCGATTCAGGCTGCGCTCACCGGGCACCTCGTGTTCTCGACCTTGCACACCAACGACTCCGCGACTTCGATCACGCGCCTCGTCGACCTCGGCATCCAGCCGTTTCTCATCTCCTCGAGTCTCATCGGGGCGATGGCGCAGCGCCTTGTCCGCCGCATCTGCGAAGACTGCAGGCGCAACCGGCCGCTCTCGCGCGAAGAGGCGGCGATGCTGAACCTGCAGGCCCCTCCGGGCAAGCGCATCATCGTCAAGGAAGGCGCCGGCTGTATCCGCTGCCGCAACACGGGCTACTTCGGCCGCACCGGCATCTTCGAGATCCTGCCTGTCGACAATTCGATCCGCGACCTCATCGATCGCTCGGAAGACTTCCTGAAGATCAAGGACATGGCCATCAAGCGCGGCATGCGCACGCTGCGTCAGAGCGCGCTGCGCAAACTGGCCGAAGGCACGACGACGTTCGAAGAGGTCGTGCGCGTGACGGGCATTTAGAGGGCGGAGGGCAGAGCGCAGGTTTCCGCGTTCTCCCGCGCTCTGCGCTCCTGTTATTCTTCCGGCATGTCGGTTCAAGTCACGTCCTCGCTCGAGCGGGAGCTCGAGTACCGGAAGAAGCTCACCTCGATCACCAATCAGATCAACGCTGCCGAGTCGATTCCGCACATCCTGATGACGCTCAAGGAGAGGATCCTCGAGCTGCTCGACGCGGAACGGCTGACCATCTACGCCATCGATACGAAGAACCAGGAGCTGTACTCGATGCAGAAGATCGGCGACGTGCCGAAGGAGATTCGCGTCCCGAAATCCTTCTCGTCGATCGCCGGCTTCACCGCGCTGTCGCGCAAGACGCTCAACATCAGCGATGCCTATGACGCCGCGGAGCTGGCGAAGCACCACCCCAATCTCAAATTCGATCAGCGCTGGGACAAGCAGACCGGCTTCCGCACGAAGAGCGTGCTCGCCGTGCCGATCATCTTCGAGAAATACCTTCTCGGCGTCCTGCAACTGATCAACCACCGGCACGGCGCCGTATTCACGCCGCTGGATGAAGACGCAGCCGAGGAGATCGCGCGCATCCTCGCCATCGCGTTCTACAACCAGCACAAAGTCACGCGTCAGGGGAAGCCGTCGCGGTTCGGCGGTCTCGTCGACAAGGGCATCCTCGCCGAGAAGGATGTCGAGGCGGCGATCAGCAACGCGCGCGTGAACAACGCGAACGTCGAGCAAGTGCTCGTCGACGACTTCAACGTGCCGAAGGACGAGTTGCTCAACTCGCTCGCCGCGTTCTACAGCGCGCAGCCGTTCGTCTACGACGGCACGCAGTCCATCGCGCCCGACCTGCGCGACCGGGTTCCGTCGGACATGTGGAAGAAGTACGTCTGCGCGCCGGTGGAACGGCGGCCAGGCGTGCTGGTGGTCGCTGTCGACGACCCGCACGACCTGACGCGGCTCGACGGAATCCGGGCGATGAACCTCGCGCCGCGATACGACTTCCTGGTCGGCCTCAAGCACGACATCCTCCGGTACATCGCGTCTTCTTACGGCGAGAAGCTCGACTCGGATGTCACGGCCGGCGACGCCGACCTCGCCAAGATCATCGACTCGCTCGGCGAAGGCGAGGCGGATGTCGTCGACGAGAAGAAGGATGAAACGCCGGAGATCGACGAGACCGACTCCGGCATCGTGCGGCTCGCCAATCAGCTGATCATCGAGGCGTACGCGCGCGGCGCATCGGACATCCACGTCGAACCGGACGGACCCAAGAATCCGTGCGTGATCCGGCTGCGCATCGACGGCGACTGCCACAAATTCATGGAGATCCCCGGCGCGCATCGCAACGCGCTCGTGCAGCGGCTGAAGATCATGTCGCGGCTCGATATCTCCGAGCGCCGCAAACCGCAGGACGGAAAGATCCGCTTCAAATACGCGAAGGGAACGATCGAGCTGCGCGTCGCCACGATCCCGACGGCGAATCAGAACGAAGACGTGGTGATGCGCATCCTCACTGCATCGAAGCCGCTGCCGCTCGACCAGATGGGCTTCAGCGAATACAACCTGACGAAGTTCAAAGAGATCCTCCACAAGCCGTACGGCATCTGTCTCGTCGTCGGTCCGACCGGTTCCGGCAAGACCACCACACTTCATTCAGCGCTCGGCTTCATCAATACCGAGGATATGAAGATCTGGACGGCGGAGGATCCGGTCGAGATCACGCAGCCGGGTCTCCGCCAGGTGCAGGTGCAGCCGAAGATCGACTTCACGTTCGCGGCGGCGATGCGGTCGTTCCTGCGCGCCGATCCCGACGTGATCATGGTCGGCGAGATGCGCGATCACGAGACGGCGGCGATCGGAATCGAGGCGTCGCTCACCGGACATCTCGTGTTCTCGACGCTGCACACGAATTCGGCGCCGGAGACGATCAGCCGTCTTCTCGACATGAACATCGACCCCTTCAACTTCGCCGACGCGCTCCTCGGCATCATGGCCCAGCGGCTGGTGCGGACTCTCTGCCCGAAGTGCAAGGAGCCGTATCACCCGACCGTGCAGGAGTTCAACGAGATGGTCGAGGCGTACGGGCCGGATTACTTCGACCGGACCGGCGTCGACTACTCGCCCGAGCTGACGGTCTACCGGCCGAAAGGCTGCCCCAACTGCAGCAACACCGGATTCAAAGGCCGCATGGCCGTGCACGAGCTGCTCGTCGGCACCGACGAGGTGAAGCGCGCGATCGAGAAGCGCGCTTCGATCGACGAGCTCCGCAAGCTCGCCCTCGACCAGGGCATGCGCACGCTGCTGCAGGACGCGCTGGAGAAGATGTTCGCCGGGGTCGTGGATTACAAACAGGCGAGAGCCATTGCCGTGAAGTAGTCATTCCGAGCGCGAGCGAGGAATCTGGGCGGCGGCATGCGTCGCCACCGCCCGGATTCTTCGCCGTCTTCGCGGCTCAGAATGACAGCGGTTTGTACTCCGGCAACAACTCCGCGTTCTGCTTCCTCGCGGTCTCGCGGAATCGCGCCACGTCTTCGGCGAACAGCTTGTTGTAGTCCGGAATCACGGCGCGATACGCCGCTTCCGCTCGCGCGAGCCACGCCAGCTGCGCCTCGGTCGGCGCGTCGAACGACGACTGCAGCGCCTGCAGCGGCGTGCGCAGTTGCGACATCACATCGGTCGGCGGCGCGATGCCTTTCGACTTCGGCGGATTCCACAGCCGGTGCTCCATCGCGTCGAGCTGAGTCTTGAGCGTGCGTGCGGATGACGCGATCGGGTCGCGCTCGCCCGGCTCTGCATCCGGTTTCTTCAGCTTCGCCGTGATCGCGTCCACGTCCGACCGCGTCTTCTGGATCCGCGTGATCGCCTCGGTCACGCTCTCCTGCAACTGGCCTGCGCGCATGATCGCGTTCCACTTCGCCGTGCGATCGGCAGACGGGACGTCGATGCGCGGATCGGGAAGCACACGAACGATCTGGTTCGCTTCGTGCCCGCGGAACTTCATCGACACGGTGTACGTGCCCGGCAGCACTTCCGGCCCGCGGTTGCGGAACGGGTTGTCCTCGTCCTCCTCTTCTTCGCGCGGGGGCGTCTTGAACGCGTCGCGCGCGAGGTCCCAGTTCGCGCGGTTCAGGCCGAGGCGCGCGGGACCTTTGAACTTGCGGATGACTTTGCCGTCGGCGTCGGTGACGGTGAAGTCGACGCGCGGCTCGCGCGTCTCGTCAGCCGTGCGCTCCGGTTCGCCCGTCTGCGCCTGCCGCAGCTTCTCCGCGGCCGGTTCCGGCGTGATGTCCTTGTTCGCCTCGGGCACGCCGGCGTCGTTGATGCGCGGCGGAGGTGCCGCTTCGCGCTGCTTCTGTTTGCGCTCGCGCTCCTTCTCCTCGCTCTGCAGTGGAAGGTTTGGCAGGTTCAGTGAGTAGTTGATGACCGCGCCGTACGGACGATTCGCTCCGCGATACTCAGCATCGGCGGAGAAGCGCGGTCCGCTGTGCTGCCGGCGGCGGAACTGCTGCGCGTCGGCGACGGGAAACATGTAAGCCGGCTGCGAGAGCGTGTCCTTCGAGACCGTGCGCAGCGGACGGATGTCGTCGATCACGAACATGGAACGGCCGTGCGTCGCGACGACGAGATCGTTGTCGCGCGGGTGCACGATCAGTCCCATGACCGACGTCGTCGGGATGCCGTGCTTCCACTTCATCCACGACTTGCCGCCGTCCTGCGAGAAGAACAGCCCGAACTCGGTGCCGAGGAACAGGAGGTCGGCGTCGACGGGGTCCTGCTCGATCGAGAGCGCGTAGCCCTGAATGTCTTTCGTCACGAGCGAGGTCCAGGTCTTGCCGTAGTCGGTCGTGCGAAAGACGTACGGTGCGAGGTCTTCGCGGCGATGGTTGTCGAGCACGACGAACGCGGTACCGCCTGCGTAACGCGATGCCTTGATCTCCGGCACCCACGTGTTCGCCGGCCCGCCTTTGATGTTGCCTTCGACGCTCGTCCAGTTCGCGCCGCCGTCGCGCGTGACCTGCACGCGGCCGTCGTCGGTGCCGGCCCAGATCACGCCTTTCTCCGCCGCGCTCGGCGCGATCGTGAGGATCGTCGTGAAGTTCTCCGCGCCCGAAACGTCCTGCGTGATCCCGCCGCTCTTGAACTGGTTCTGCCACTCCTTGCGATTCGTCGTGAGATCAGGACTGATGATCGTCCAGTGCTCGCCGCGATCGGTCGACTTATGGACGAACTGGCTGCCGCAGTAGACGGTGTTCGGCTCCGACGGATCGGTCGCGATCGCCGCGTTCCAGTTGAATCGAAGATCCGTTCCGGCCGGACCGGCGGGACGGATGTCTTTGCGCTCGCCGGTACGCAGGTTCCAACGGAGGATGTGCAGCTGCTGGCTCGTCGCGTAGCCGACCATCGAGTCGGTCGGGACCGGATACGTCGCGAAACCGTCGCCGAACCCGACTTCCTGCCAGTCCCAGTTGCGGATGCCTTCGGTCTCCCAAGTCGTATTCGGGCCGCGCCACGAGCCGTTGTCCTGCAGTCCGCCGTAGACGTGGTACGGCTGATCCATGTCGACGCTGACGTGGTAGAACTGGCCGACCGGCAGCGTTCCCACGTACCGCCACGTCGCGCCGCGGTCGCGGCTCTCCGCGATGCCGCCGTCGTTGCCGACCCAGAGGTGCTTCGCGTCGTTCGGATCGAGCCACATGGCGTGGTAGTCCGGATGCACTTTGCTCTGCGGGACGAGCGTTGTGAACTTCTTGCCGCCGTCATCCGAGACCGACACCGCGGTCCACATGTTGTACACGCGATTCGGTTCCGCCGGGTCCACACGAATATCGGCGAAGTAGAACGGCCGAGGCGCGATATCGGTCTCGGTGTTCACCGCTTTCCACTTCGATCCGCCGTCATCGGAGCGCAACAACGCGCTCTTGTCGGCTTCGACGAGCGCGTAAACGATGTCGGGATTCGAATGTGAGATCGCCAGGCCGATGCGGCCGACGTTGCCTTTGGGCATGCCGTCTTCCTCGGTGTAGCGCTTCCAGTGCTCGCCGCCGTCGTACGACACGTACAGGCCAGAGCTCGGGCCGCCGGAGTTGAAGAACCATGGCCAGCGGCGGTACTCCCACATCGCGGCGAAGAGCTTGTTCGGGTTTTTCGGATCGATGATCAGGTCCGCGGCGCCGGTGCGATCGTCGACGTAGAGGACTTTGCGCCACGTGCGGCCGCCGTCGTCCGTCTTGAAGACGCCGCGATCCGGATTCGTTCCCCAGTTCTGTCCGAGTGCGGCCACCCAGACGACGTTCGGGTTCGTGGGATGAACGATGACGCGATGGATGTGCGACGTCTTCTCGAGTCCGAGGTGTTGCCAGGTTTTGCCGCCGTCGGTGGAGCGGTAGATGCCGTCGCCGACGGAGACTGAGTTGCGCGGATTGCCTTCGCCGGTTCCGACCCACACCGTTTCCGGCGTGCTCGGATCGACGGCGACTGCGCCGATCGATGCGACCGGCTGATCGTCGAAGACCGGCGTGAAGCTCAAGCCGCCGTTCGTCGACTTCCACACTCCGCCGGCCGCGGTGCCGACGTAGACGATGTCGGTGTTCGACGGCACGACGTCGATCGAGGCGATGCGGCCACTCGCGGCGGCCGGTCCGATCGCGCGCGCTCTCATTCCGGCGAGGAGGTCGGGATCGAACTGCGCGTACGCGGCACTCGCGATCAGAAACGTAACGGTGACGATCGCACGAATCATTTTCATGCCGCGCATTCTATGTAACCTCCGAACAGAGGCGGCATCCGACCCCGCGACTGCCGATCATCAGCTCAGAGTCAACGTGTCATTCCGAGCGCAGCGAGGAATCTGGGCGGTGGTGTCGCGCCCCTCCCGGATTCTTCGCCGTCTTCGCGGCTCAGAATCCAGTCACCCTTCCTGACACAACTTCAGGATCGCCTTCGTGAACTCGTTGACGTCGAACGGTTTCGAGATCACGAGCTTCACGATATCGGGATCGAGATTCTTCAACGCCCGTTGCGACACGGCCGAGACCACCGCAACGGGCGTTTTCTTTTCTTCGCGTTTGAGGAACTCGATCACTTCGAAGCCGTTGACCTCCGGCACCATGAGGTCGAGCACGATCACGGAGTACTCATTTGTCTTCAGCTTCTCGATCGCTGTACGCCCCTCGGGTGCGGTATCGATCTCGACGCCGTGGCGCAACAGAAGCTTCTCGACGAGGCGGCGAATCGCAGGGTCATCCTCGACGATGAGCGCGCGCTGACAACTGCCGGAGGTCATGGGCCGGTAAGTCTAGGGCAGTTGTGCCGCGCCCGCGCCAAGTCCGTTACGCAATCGTGAACCGCGGAGTCGCCGCTAACTTTGTTCGCTACTCTCCGTCTCATCAGCGAAGGGACAGGGACGATGCGACGACGGCTCATACAGGCGTTACTCATCTCCACCATTGTTGTGATGTCCGGCTGCGGTGTCATGAAGCGAGTCGCCGTCGCGAGCCTGATGGCTCTCGAGAGCGACGCGATCATGACGCAGAGCACCTTCAAAGGCGATCAGCCCGAGCGTCGCCACAAACCCTGCGATGGAATGCGCAGCGCGCGGTTGAACTTCGCCGACGCGTTCTCCCAGGCGATGACTTCCGTCAACTCGATGACGGAGTCCTCGTCGAAGAATGCGCGCACTCGCGCGAAGAGATCGTCGGTTACATCGCGTCCAGTGATCGTCATCGCGTCCGCGTACTCGAGCGCGGCGCGTTCCCTCTCGTCGAAGAGCGCGGTTTCGTACGTCCTCAAAGTCAAGGCGAGGAGCTTGTCGTCGCTCACTCCGAGTGCGCTGCCCACGGCAGCGTTGAGGTCCTGTCAGAACTCGCATCCGTTGAGAAAGGCGACGCGACGGTTGATCATCGCCTTGAGCTTCTCGTCGAGTTGTCCGGAAGCGTCGATCCCGCTCCACATGCCGCGAACGGCCCGGAAGATCGACGGCCGCCGCGCGTAGACGAGGTGGTTGAGGAGCGGCGCTCCCCACTTTTTTGCCTGCGCCTCGAGCACGGCGCGGATCTGCGGCTCGATTCGGGCGGGATCGGCATCTGACACTCTGGCCATCGTTTCCTCGAACCGATTCTACGTGGCCGGCATCACCGGGCGGTTCGCGGCGTGTCACTGGCGTTTCCGCGTGATCGCGCGCACCGTTCGATCGTGGACCACGATGCCGCGGTCGGACTGTCGGCGCTGAGTGCTGTCTTCGGCTCTCTCGGCCGCAGTGTGGTCTGCCTCGACGAACACTTCCGCGTCGTGCACGTCTCCGACTCGACGCTGCACATGATCGTGGGCGTCGAGATTTCCGAATACCTCGGCGAGGATCTCTTCGGATCGAATGGATCGATTCGCCTGGCGCTCCTGGCCGGCGAACGTCGCGAGGGGTGGCGCGCGTATCTGCGCAGCGATGACGGCGTGCGGCTCCTCTCGATTTCCGCCGCGCCGCTGATCGAGCGTGGCCCTTGCGATGACGTGCGCTACATCGTCGTGCTCCGCCCGGCGGAGGAGGAGGCGACCGCTTCCGGACCGATCTGGTTGTCGGGACTCGTCGCGCGATCCTCGGCGATGCAGCGCGTCGTCCGCCTCATCGACAACCTTCAGAGCAGCAGCGCCACGATCCTGCTGACCGGCGAGAGCGGAACGGGAAAAGAAGTCGTCGCGCGCGCGATCCACAGCCATTCGCAGCGGCGCGATCAGCCGTTCGTCGCCGTCAATTGCGGAGCGCTGCCGCCGGATCTGCTCGAGAGCGAGTTGTTCGGCCATGTGCGCGGCGCGTTCACCGGCGCGATTCGCGATCGCGTCGGCCGCTTCGAGCTCGCCGGACAGGGCACTCTGTTCCTCGACGAGATCGGCGATCTGCCGTTGCCGCTGCAGGTCAAGCTTCTGCGCATCCTGCAGGAACGCACGTTCGAACGAGTCGGCGAGAGCAGGCCGCGAACGACCGAGGCGCGGATCATTGCTGCGACGAACGTCGATCTTCGCGCAGCCGTGCGGGCGGGACGCTTCCGCGAGGACCTTTACTACCGCCTGTCCGTCATCCCGATCGAGATCCCGCCGCTGCGCGAACGGCGCGAGGACATCGAGCCGCTCGCTCGCGCGCTTCTCGCGCGAGTCTCCGAACGTCAGGGACGACAACTGCTTCTTTCGCGTGAGTGCATCCGCATCTTTCTCCAGCACACATGGCCGGGGAACGTCCGCGAAATGGAGAACGCGCTGGAGTACGCGGTCGCCGTGGCTCGTGGACAGACGGTCCTTCCCGAGGATCTGCCGCCCGAGTTGGGAGTTCCGGAGAAGCAAGCTGACGATGAGCCGAAGCCGGAGATCGAACGAATCCGCGCCGCGCTCGAGGCTGCCCATTGGCGCCGCGACGCCGCGGCGATCTCGCTTCACATGAGCCGCTCGACGCTTTGGCGGAAGATGCGCGAATACGGTCTCCTCGGCGTTTCATCCTGACACGCGGCGTGTCAACGGCGTGTCGCAGCTCCTGACCGCGATCTAATCATTTCAACAACTTACGTGTGGCAGTGGCACTGCTATTCATGTCGCTGGAGGCAACGGCATGAAGAACCTCGTAATCCTCGGCGCGGGCACCGGCGGCACGATCGTGGCGAACGGCGCGGCCAAGCGCCTGCCGCGCGACTGGTCGATCACCGTGATCGACGCCGAGCGCAATCATCTCTATCAGCCCGGTCTGCTGTTCCTTCCCTTCGGCATTTACGACGAGTCGAAGCTGTGGCGTGCGCGCGGGAAGACGCTGCGCAACCGGGTGCGGTGGATCCAGCAGGAGATTGAAGGGGTCGACGTCGATCAGAAGGTCGTCATCACGTCAGCGGCGAGAGTTCCGTACGACCTGCTCGTGATCGCCAGCGGCGCGCGCATTCGTCCTGACCTGACCGACGGCATGCTCGATGCGGATTGGCAGAAGCGCGTCTTCGACTTCTACACGGCCGACGGTGCGCTCGCGTTGCGCGATGCTCTGTCGGCGTTTCGCGGCGGACGGCTCGTCGTGAACATCGTCGAGATGCCGATCAAGTGTCCGGTCGCGCCGCTCGAATTCTTGTTTCTCGCCGACGCGTATTTTCGAAATCGCGGAAACCGCCGCGACGTCGAGCTCGTGTACGCGACTCCGCTCGATGGCGCGTTCACGAAACCGGCGTGCTCGCGCGTCCTCGGATCGATGCTCGGCGAGCACGGGATCGAGCTGCAGACCGAGTTCAACGCCGGCGCGGTCGACAGCACCAGGCACGTGCTCCGCTCATGGGACGAGCGCGAGATCGAGTACGACCTGCTGGTCACGATTCCTTCTCACAGCGGCGCCGCGTTCATCGAGAAGTCGGGCCTCGGAAACGACGCGGCGTTCGTTCCGACGGAGAAGCACACGCTCGCCGCGAAGGGCCATGACGGCATCTTCGTGATCGGCGACGCAACCGATGTTCCGGCGTCGAAAGCCGGCTCCGTCGCGCATTTCGAAGGTCATGTCGTCGTCGACAACATCGTGCGCGCCGCGAGAGGCGAGAGTCTGTCCGATGCGTACGACGGTCACACCAACTGCTTCATCGAGAGCGGTGACCACAAAGCAATCCTGATCGACTTCAACTACGACACCGAGCCGCTGCCGGGCACGTATCCGCTGCCGGTCGTCGGTCCGATGTCGCTGCTCAGGGAAAGTCTCATCAACCACATGGGAAAGCTCGCGTTCCGGTGGCTCTACTGGAACGTGCTGCTGCCGGAGCGATGGATGCCGTTGTCGAATCGCATGTCGATGACGGGCAAGCATTCGATCGCGCCGGTCCCGCAAACCGCTTGAGGAACGAAAGGAGGTTCGAATGTCTGTTCGAACGTATTCAGGCCACGCCGTCACGGTGAATGACGAGGGGTTTCTCCTCGACAGCTCGCAGTGGACTCCGTCGGTGGCCGAGGAGATCGCCCGGGAGACGGGCGTGTCATTGAACGAGAAGCACTGGCAGGTGATCTCGTTCTGCCGCGAGGACGCGGCGCGCGAAGGACAGTCGCCCGGACTGCGGCGCATCGCCAAGCTCTCCGGCGTCGGCATGAAAGAGCTTTACGCGCTCTTCCCGAAGGGTCCCGGAAAACTGGCCGCGCGCATTGCCGGCCTGCCCAAACCACAAGGCTGTATCTGAAAGGCGGAAGAACATGACCATCACTCTCGAACCTGATCTGCTCGAGCTCGAAAAACCGGTTGCGGCGAAAGAGCCGATCCAGGCCATCAGCATCATCCTCTCGAAGGGAAGTCTCGACATGGTTTATCCCGCCCTGATCCTCGCGAACGGCGCGCGGATGAGCGGCATCGACGCGACGATCTTCTTCACGTTCTGGGGACTCGACGCCATCACCAAATCGAAGATCGATCACCTGCACGTCGCCACCGTCGGCAATCCCGCATTTCCGATCCCGACGATGCTCGGCGGACTGCCGGGGATCGAGTCGCTCGCGACCTCGTTCATGAAGCGCGAGATCGAGAAGATCGAGATTCCCGCCGTGCGCGAGATGCTCGAGATCCTCAGCGACAGCGGCGCGAAGTTGTACGCGTGCCGCATGGCCATGGAGATGTTCAACCTCAAAGAGTCGGACCTCATCCCGCAAGTCAACGGCGTTCTCTCGGTGATCGACTTCTTCGATCGCTCTGCGGGCGCCCAACTGCTGTTCATCTGAAGGAGATCAACGATGCGAAAACTGATCATCACGATGGTCGCGCTGCTCGTCGCGATTCCATCATTCGCCACCAACGGCTACTTCACTCACGGACAGGGGACGGACAGCAAGGCCATCGCCGGTGCGAACACCGCGCTCCCGCAGGAAGCGCTCGACGCGGAGACGAACCCGGCGGCGGCTGCATTCGTGCCCGGCGGCTACTCCCTCGCGCTCGCGCTGTTCAGCCCTGACCGGCAGTACACGGTCA
>DASWBH010000308.1:0-4598 GCA_036390755.1 Thermoanaerobaculia bacterium | reverse complement strand
TGGCCGAGGATGGGGCGAATGCCGCGGCTGTGTTCACGAAGAACCGGTTCCAGGCAGCGCCGGTCATTCTGTCGAAGGCGGCAATGAAACGGACTGGCGGGAAGCTGAAAGCAGTCGTGGTCAACGCCGGCTGCGCGAACGCGGTCACGGGCAAAGAAGGACTCGACGCAGCGCGGCGCGTTCGCGCGCGCGCGGCCGAGCTGCTCCGCTGCGGCAACGACGAGATCTTCCTCGCCTCGACCGGCGTCATCGGCGTCGTGCTGCCGGACAAGAAAGTGCGCGAGGCGCTGCCCGATGCCGTCAATCGCCTTTCACCCGGCGGCATCGACGCGCTCTCGCATGCGATTCTCACGACCGACGTCGGACCGAAAGTCGCGCAGGCCTCGTTCACGATCAGCGGAAAGCGCGGGCGGATCGCCGCTGTCGCCAAGGGCGCAGGGATGATCCACCCGAACATGGCCACGATGCTCTGCTTCATCACGACCGATGCGGCGATCGAACCGGCCGTTCTGCATCGCGAGCTGAAGCAGGCGGTCGACGCGAGCTTCAACGCGATCTCTGTCGATGGCGACACGTCGACGAACGACTGCGTGGTTCTCATGGCTTCGGGCAAGCTCGGCAACGACGCGAACGCGTCGCTGGACGACTTCCGGCGCGCGCTGACGACGGTCTGCCGCGACCTGGCCTGGATGATCGTGCGCGACGGCGAGGGCGCGATCCGCGTCATGGAGCTCGAAGTGACCGGCGCGCGCACGGAGCGCGACGCGCGGCTGGCAGCGCACGCGATCGCGACGTCGCCGCTGGTGAAGACGGCGCTGCACGGCGGCGATCCGAACTGGGGACGCATCCTTGCCGCGATCGGCCGCAGCGGCGCGCGATTCTCCATCCGCAAAGTGTCGCTGTCGGCCGGCAACGTCGCGCTCGTACGCGACGGCGAGGCCGCGGTGTACCGCGAGAAGGACGCCGCGCGCGTCTTCGCCCGCGAGCGCGTGCCCCTCCACGTCGACCTCGGCGGCGGCCACGGGCGCGCGGTCGTATTGTCGAGCGATCTCGGGCACGACTACGTGAGCCTGAACGCGGATTACCGGTCGTAAATCCCCTTCGCCCCGCAGCGCGGGGAGAAGGTGCGGCGAAGCCGCGGATGAGGGGCCCTCACCCGGCGCTACGCGCCACCCTCTCCCGCGCGCGGGAGAGGGAGGATCAGTCCGCGGGGCGAAAGCCGAGCGTGTAAACTCCCCGCCGCGATGAAACGCCTCCTCGCGGTCACGCTCCTCGCCACCACATCGCTCTACGCCGCCGCCCCCGCCCCGCTGCACGCGCGGCACGGCGTCGTCGCGTCGACGAGTCCGATCGCTTCGCGCATCGGCGTCGACACTCTCGAGCGTGGCGGCAACGCGGTCGATGCGGCGGTTGCGGTCGCGCTTGCGCTCGCGGTCACGTGGCCATCCGCAGGAAATCTCGGCGGCGGCGGCTTCATGTTGATCCGCACGGCCGGTGGGAAGACGGAAGCAATCGACTATCGCGAGCGCGCGCCGCTCGCCGCGACGCGCGACATGTACCTCGACGCCAGCGGCAACGTGATCAAGGGCGCATCGCTGCAGGGCTACAAAGCCGTCGCGGTGCCCGGAACAGTCGCCGGCCTCGAGCTCGCGCACAAGCGCCACGGCAAATTGAAATGGGCGGAGCTCGTCGAGCCCGCGCACAAACTCGCCGCCGAAGGCTTCCGCGTCAACTACACGCTGGCCCGCAGCCTGCGGGCGAAGACAACGACTGAGAAGCTGCAGCCGTTCGCCGAGAGCCGGCGCATCTTTCAGCGCGATGGAAAGTTTTACGAGCTGAACGACCTCTTCATGCAACCGGAGCTCGCCGCGACGCTCGCCCGCATCGAAGCAAACCCGAACGATTTCTACGCCGGCGAAACCGCGAAGCGCATCCTCGACGACGTGAAGGCACACGGCGGCATCATCACCGCTGCCGACCTGAAGAACTACACGCCGACGATCCGCAAGCCGCTGACATCGACCTATCGCGGCCACGAGATCATCACGATGCCGCCGCCGTCATCGGGCGGCGTGGCGCTGATCGAGATGCTGAACATGCTCGAGCCGATGGACCTCAGGAGCATGGGCTGGAACTCATCGAAGTATGTGCACACGGTCGTCGAAGTCATGCGCCGCGCCTTCGCCGACCGCGCCGAATTCCTCGGCGACACCGATTTCGTGAAGGTGCCGGTCGCAGGACTCATCTCGCGGGCATACGCAGAGCAGCGCGCCAGGACGATCAACCCGGCGCACGCGACGAACAGCAAAGAGGTCGGTGCCGGCAACCCCGCTCCGTACGAATCGTCGGAGACGACGCACTTCACGATCGTCGACAAGGACGGCAACGTCGTCACGAACACGTACACGCTCAACGACAGCTTCGGCTCCGGCGTCACGGTCAAAGGCGCAGGCTTCCTGCTGAACAACGAGATGGACGACTTCACGTCGAAGCCGGGAGTGCCGAACGACTATCAGCTGATTCAGGGCGAGGCGAACGCGATTGCGCCGAAGAAGCGGCCGCTCTCGTCGATGACGCCGACGATCGTGCTGAAGGATGGCAAGCTCGAATTCGCGGTCGGCAGCCCGGGCGGTCCGACGATCATCAACACCGTCCTGCAGGTGCTGCTGAATGTCATCGACTTCGACATGAACATCCAGGAAGCGATCTCGGCGCCGCGCTTTCATCATCAGTGGCTGCCGGATGAGATCTATTGGGAACCATTCGAATTCAACCAGGACACGCACGACGCATTGGTACGGCTCGGGCACGCATTCCGCGAGAAACCGGGCGAGCTCGGCGACGCCCAGGGCGTGCAGATCGACCGGCAGACGGGCGTGCGCATGGGCGCATCCGATCCGCGGCTCGGCGGAGCGCCGGCCGGATATTGAGGAGTCATTGATGTTGGACAAGAAGTCACTGGCCGCGTTCGCGAGTCGCGAACGCTCCGCATTCGAATCAAAGCTTCGCGACATCGTCGAGATCCCGAGCGTCTCCGCCGACCCGGCGCACGGGAGCGACATCCGCCGAACGGCTGAGGCGGCGGCGGCGATGATTCGGGAGTTCGGAGGCAGCGCGGAGATCCTCGAAACCGCGGGCAATCCGATCGTTCACGGCCGCTTCAGTAGCGGCAACGGACGCACCGTCACGATCTACAACCATCTCGACGTGCAGCCGGCCTCGCGCGAAACGGAACCGTGGAGAACGGAGCCGTTCACGTTCACGAAGCAGGGCGATCGCTACTTCGGCCGCGGCACGACGGACGACAAAGGTCCGGCGCTCTCTGCGCTGTGGGGCGTGCGTGCGGCGCGCGAAGCCGGCGTGCCCGTCAACGTCAACGTATTGTGGGAGCTCGAAGAAGAGATCGGTTCGCCGAGCTTCGAGGCCGCGATCAGGAAGAACGCGAAAAAGTTGACGACGGATCACGTCGTCGTCTCCGACACGATCTGGGTCTCGCGCGACCGGCCGGCCTGTCCGGCCGGACTGCGCGGCCTGCAGGGATTCGAGCTCTCGCTCGAGGTCGGCCAGACCGATCAGCACTCCGGCGTCACCGGCGGCGCGGCGCGCAATCCCATCGGCGAACTGATGAAACTCGTCTCGCAGATGTACGACGCGCAGACGGGCGAGGTGAAGATCAAAGGCTTCTACGACGACGTCGAGAAACCGACGCGCCAGGAGATCAAGGACTTCCGCAAATCGGGCTTTTCCGTCGCGCAGTTCAAGAAGGATCACCTTTTCAAGACGATCCGCACCAACAATCCGATCGAGGTCATGAAGCGCATCTGGGCCATGCCTACATTCGAAGTGCACGGCCTCGTCGGCGGATACACCGGCCCCGGCATCAAGACGATCATTCCGCCGCGCGCGACGGTGAAAATCTCGTGCCGGCTCGTGCCGAATCAGGATCCGAAGAAGGTCATCGATCTGGTACGCCGCTTCGTGAAGAAACACAATTCCGACGTGAAGATCACGCTCGAGAACTCGATGTATCCGTATCAGGCGCCGACCACGGGCAAGCTCGCAGATGCGGTGAAGAGCGCGATGAAGTTCGCCTTCGGCCGCGAGCCCGTGTTCGTGCGCGAGGGCGGCTCGATCGGCGCCGTCAACTCGATGGAAAAGGTCCTCAAATGCCCGGTCATGTTCCTCGGTCTCTCGCTTCCGGAGCACGGCTACCACGCGCCGAATGAGAACTACGACTGGCAGCAGGCCAGCGGCGGCATGATCGCGTTTGCGAAGTATTTCGAAAACGTAGCGGAGCTTTGAGTTTGGTTGCTGGTTGCTAGTTGCTAGTCGACCAAAAGTCGAGCTGCACTAGCAACTAGTCACTAGCAACTAACGATTAGAATCTCCGGCCATGCGCAAACTGGCGATGGCATTGGCACTTTTCTTCCCGCTGGCGCTGCAAGCGGATGACGTTGTGGTCCTTCGCGCGGCGCGGCTGATCGACGGCACCGGCGCGGCGCCGCTCAGCAACGGAGTCGTCGTCGTCACCGGCAGCAAGATCACCGCGGTCGGCTCGAACCTCCCCGCACCTGCCGGCGCGAAAGTCATCGACCTCG
>DASWBH010000307.1:0-22850 GCA_036390755.1 Thermoanaerobaculia bacterium | reverse complement strand
GTCCGATCTTCAGCACGCCGGCCACTCCGTGCATTTCGTCGGCGAGTGCGAGAATCTCGTCGCGCGACGAGAGATCCGCGGCAACGATGAGCCGGTCGCGCGCTTGCATGAGTCTGATGATAGATGACCGCCGTCGATAAGTGGGCCGTCGCGCGCGTCCTCGACGAGATCGCGCAGTATGTCGCGCTCGCCGATCCGAACCGGTTCAAGTCGCGTGCATTCGATCGGGCTGCGCGGGCGGTCGAGAATCTCGACGCGAACATCGCTGAGGTCGTGGCATCGAACGAGATCCTCTCGACGCCCGGTATCGGCAAAGCCGTCGCGTCGATCATTCGCGAGCTCGTCGAGACCGGACAGTCGCGCTACCTCGATGATCTGCGCAAGCAGTATCCGCCCGGCATTTTCGAGATGCTGCGCGTACCGGGACTGGGCCTCATGAAAATCGCGCAGCTGTACGAGAAGCTCGGAGTCGGCTCGCTCGACGACCTCGAACAAGCCGCGCGCGAAGGGCGCCTCGCGAAGGTTCGCGGGTTCGGGCCGAAGACGCAGACGAAGATCCTCGAAGGAATCGAGAAGGCGCGCCGCCGGGAATCGTCGTACCTGCTGCCGACTGGACTGGAGATCGGCGAACGGCTGCGCGAGCGTCTCGCGCGCATCAAGGCGATCGACGACGCGGAGATCGTCGGCAGCGTCCGCCGCCGGCTCGAAGTCATCCACAACGTGAACATCGCGATCGCGACGCGAAAGCAGGATGCCGTGGCCGACGCGCTCGAGAAAATCGTCGACCGGTTCGAACCTGTCGATGAACGGACGTTCAAAGGCGTCCTTCGAGGCGAGATCGATGTCCTCTTCCACCTCGCGCGCCCAGACGAATTCGGGACCACATTGCTCGAGACCACCGGCAGCCGCGACTTCGTCGCCGCGCTGCGCGAGCAGCACACGCTTCCGCCGGCGAGCAGCGAAGAAGACGTTTTCGCAAAGATCGGCGTTCCGTACATCGATCCCGAGCGGCGCGAGTCCGCCGACGAGCTCGCGCGGAAGAAACGCGCAAGGCTGATTCAGCCGACCGACCTCCGCGGCACGTTCCACGTGCACACGACGTTCTCCGACGGTCGCAACACCGTGGCGGAGATGCTGAAGGCCGCACGCGACCGCGACTACGAATACGTCGGCATTTCCGATCACTCGCCCGCCGCGTTCTACGCCGGTGGCCTGACCGTCGAGCGTCTCGCCGAGCAGCACGCGGAGCTCGACAGACGCGAGCCCGAGGTCGCGCCGATGCGCGTGTTCCGCGGCACCGAAGCGGACATCCTGCCGGACGGCACGATGGACTACGGCGACGAGGTGCTGTCGAAGCTCGACTTCGTGGTCGCGTCGATTCACTCGCGGTTCAACATGCCGAAAGACGAGATGACCGAGCGCATCCTCAAAGCTCTCGACGACCCCAACGTCACGATCCTGGGCCATCTGACCGGGCGTCTGCTCCTGTCGCGCGACGGCTATACGGTCGACTACGACCGCGTCTTCGAGCGCGCCGGCGAGCGCGGTGTCATCGTCGAGATCAACGGCAACCCGCACCGGCTCGACGTCGACTGGCGCCACATCGGCCGCGCCATCGATCGCGGTGTGATGTTCGCGATCAACCCCGACGCGCACTCGATCGCGGAGATGTCGCACGTGATCAGCGGAACGTGGGTGGCGCGGAAGGCAGGGTTGACGGCGAAGCAGATCTTCAACACGCGCGGCGTCGACGAAGTCGAAGAGTGGCTGAAAAAGAAAAAGGCCCCGCGCCCTCCCATCAAAGGCGCGGGGCCGAGGACCCGAGGAGTGATCAGCGCTTCGCGGCGATGATGATCATCAAAGCGCGCGCGTCCTGCGGCTTGGAAGCGGCGCCGAGGACCACAACCTGTCCGAGCTTCAGGTTCATCGTCGTTTTCTTGAGCAACGGCGTGAGTTGATCGCCCTGCAGCCTGGACACTTTGAAATCGCTGACCTGAACCGAATCTGTAGCCGGATCGTAGTCGCCGAAACGAAAGTCGGCGCGATACCCGGTGTTGAGATCGACGATGCCGGACTCGCCCTCATGGCCGTCCACCACCGCCGATCCGAGACTCTCGAATGAGTTGTAACGGAGCATCGCGAGCGTCGGAGCAACGTCCCTCAGCTCGTCCGGCGTCCGTCCGGTACCTTCCGCGCGCGACGCGGCGAAGACGCGGACGCTGAGCTTGAACGCCTGCGCCGGCGTGTCGAACTTCTCCAGCGCCGCCGCGATCGCCTTCATGTTCTCCGACCGGTCGGTGACCACGACCGCGTTGGTCGACGGCTGGATCGAGATCGAGCCTTCGCTGCTCATCAGCGACTTGATCACGGCGGTCGCCTTGTCCGCGGCCTTGTGTTTGAACTGGAACGTCTTCACAGAAAGGCTCTTCGCTGCATCGGCCGGAGCAGGAGCGGCCGCCTCGCCGGCGAACACCGCGCCCGGCACGGCGAGAAGCAGGAACAGCACGAACGCAAGTCTGTTGGTCATAGATCCGCCGGCAGGCTCTCGTCGAACACCATCACCACTTTGACGTCTTCGCCCGCGGTAGGTACTTCGACAATCGTCGCCCTTTCAGAGTCGTAGTTTTCGATCACTGGCCGTGCGGCCGCCTTCGAAGTCGGGAAAACGTGGTGACGGACCGCGGCAATCTGCGGGGCGGCCGGTGCGGGGCGGTGCGCGGTCATGAATGTCGCGCCGGCGATCGCCAGGGCGACCGTCGCGGCCAGAGCGAGCTTGCGCGGCCAGTTGAGGACGTTCGTCGCGACCGAATTCTCGGTTCCGCGAATGCGTACCGCGCGCATGACGTCGTCGACGAACGCGTCGACGCCGCCCGGAGGAACCATCTCGCTTCCCCCGATCGCGCGGAACAGCACATCCGCGTCGATCTCCGCCGCGAAGTTCAGGCAGACGTCGCACGAGCGAATGTGCTCGAGCACCGCTGCGTCCTCAGTGGCGGGCGTGAAGTGTTCGCGGAACGCTTCGCACGTGATCATCGGTTCCTCCAGAGTTGGGCGTACTCCGGATATCGCTTCTGCAACTGCTGCTGCATGAGTTTCCGGGCGTTGAAGAGATGGTTGCGGACGGTCGACTCGCGGCAGCCGAGGACCTTCGCGATCTCGGCAGACGGCAGATCTTCCATCTGATTCATGACGAAGATCGTCTTCTGCTTCGGCGAAAGGACCGACGAAACGTCGTTGAACACCGCCTCGACTTCCTTCCGCTGCACGATGACGCCCTGCTCCGCCTCAGTCGACGTTTTGACGAGACGGAGGTTCGAGTTGACGGCGTTGTCCCGCGACTGGCGGTTGCGCATGAAGTCGATCGCGACGTTGGTCACCATCCGGTACAGCCATGTATCGAATGCGTAGTGAGGATCGTATTTCTCGAGGTTCTCCCACAGCTTGATGAAGACGAGCTGCGAGATGTCCTTGGCGTCTTCGGGGTTGCCGATGACGCGGTAGCAGAGCGCGTACACCTTGGACGTCTTGCGGCGCACGAGCTGCTCGAACGCGTCGCGATCGCCGCTCCTGATCGTCTCGACCAGCTGACGGTCGTCAGGCTCGACAGACTCTTTCGTAGGAATCATCAGACGGAGTGCCGCACCCATCGTCCCATAGGTACGGTAGACGCCTGAAAAACGTTTAGGGAGGAAGCCGTCATTCCGAGCGCCGCAGAGCGCGATGAATCCGGGCGGTGGCGCGATTCCGCCACCCGGATTCCTCGCCGTCTTCGCGACTCGGAATGACATGGGGCGCAACGTCCCGTAAAATCCGGAAAACATGCGAGTACTGGTCGTCGGACAGGGCGGACGGGAACACGCGATCTGCTGGAAGCTCAAGCAATCGCCCCAGGTGAGGGAAATTTACGCGGCGCCGGGCAACGCTGGCATCGCCCAGGTCGCGGACTGCGTACCCATCGGCGCAGCCGACATCATCGAGCTCGCCGACTTCGCTGAAAAACTCCGCATCGACCTGACCGTCGTCGGCCCCGAGCTCGCGCTCACTCTCGGAATCGTCGATGAGTTCCAGAAACGCGGGTTGACGATTTTCGGCCCGACGCGGCTCGCCGCCGAGCTCGAAGGCTCGAAGGTCTTCTCGAAAGAGTTCATGCGCAAGTACCACATCCCCACGGCCGAGGCGACGGCGTGCGGCTCGATCGACGAGGCGCGGGATGCGCTGAAGCGGACGAAGTACCCGGCGGTCGTCAAAGTCGATGGACTCGCGTCAGGCAAAGGAGTGGTTGTCGTCGAGTCCAAAGCGCAGGCCGATGAGTACCTGCACACGATTTTCGCAGAGAAGAAATTCGGAACGGCGGCCACGCGCATCCTTGTCGAGGAGTTCCTCACCGGCGAGGAAGTGTCGTTCATGGTCATCACCGACGGGAAGCGCTTCGTGCCGCTGGCGCCGGCGAAGGATTACAAGAAAGCATTTGACGGCGATGAAGGACCGAACACCGGCGGCATGGGCGCGCACTCGCCGGCGGTCGTGCTCACGAGCGAGACCGCCGCGGAGGTCATGCGCAGCATCATTCTGCCGACGATTCAAGGCATGAGCGCGGAGGGCCGCCCGTACACCGGCGTTCTCTACGCCGGACTGATGCTGACGCGCAAAGGACCCAAGGTGCTCGAGTACAACTGCCGCTTCGGCGATCCGGAGACGCAGGTGCAGATGCTGCGGCTCGACGACGACCTCGCCGAAATCCTCCTCCGCGCCTCCCGCGGCAGCCTCGGCGACATGAAAGTGAACTGGCGCAAGGAAGCGGCGGCATGCGTCGTGATGGCCGTCGACGGCTACCCGAACGATTTCCTGAAGGGACAGGAGGTCGTGATCGATCCGATCAACGACGACTCGGTCGTCGTCTTCTACGCCGGCGTGATCAGGAAGGGACCGCACCTGGTGAACATGGCGGGCCGCGTGGTGAACGTCTGCGCGCGCGCCGCGACTCTGACCGAAGCCCTGGCGAAGGTGTACGAGGCGGCGCCGAAGGTGCGCTTCGAAGGCGCGCGCTATCGCCGCGACATCGGCTATCGTGCGCTGGAGATGCTCGCGACAACGCGCGCGTAAACCAGTTCGCAGAGCGCGGAGCGCGGAGCGCAGAAGATGAAGCGGTTCGTGTTGATCGTCATGGGAAGTGACTCCGACGCGGAAGTCATGTCGCAGGCTGCGGCTGCGCTCGACGAATTTCACGTGCCGTACGAGATGACTGTCGCATCGGCGCACCGTTCACCCGAGCGGACGAAGACGGTCATCGTCGAGGCGGAGAAGAACGGGGCGGCGGTGTTCATCGCCGGCGCGGGAATGGCTGCGCATCTGCCGGGAGTCGTCGCGTCGTTCACGACGCGTCCCGTCATCGGCGTTCCGCTCAGCGGGAGCGCGCTGCAGGGCGTCGATGCGCTCTACGCGATCGTGCAGATGCCGCCCGGGATTCCGGTCGCGACCGTCGCGATCGGCGGCGCGCGCAACGCGGGCATCCTGGCCGCGCAGATCGTCGCGACGGCAGACGCCGATCTTGCCAAACGTTTGAAGGACAGCCGCGCCGCGATGGCCGACGCGGTGGCGCAGAAGTCGAAGAAAGTCGAGAAGTCGACGCGTTGATTCGAATCGCAGGTCGCAGATGGCCCACGGGCACCATCACCACCACCACGGCGTCGAGGTAACGCGGAAACTCGTCGCCGCCGCCGTCGCCACGCTCACGTTCGTGTTCATCGAAGCGGCGATCGGGTTCTTCTCGAACTCGCTCGCTCTCGTCGGCGATGCACTCCACAACTTCACCGACAGCGTCGCGCTCCTTCTCGCCTTCACCGCGGTACGGCTCGAACGGCGTCCGGCGACGAGCGAGAAGTCCTACGGCTATCAGCGCGCCGGCGTCCTCGCCGCATTCATCAATGCCGGAACGCTCGTCGGATTCACGGTGTACCTGTTCGTGGAAGCGGTCGATCGGTTCCGCCATCCGCACGTGGTCAACGATCGCCTGATGATGATCACCGCGATGGTGGCCATCGTTCTCAACACCGTGATCACGCTGGCGCTGCGCCGCGAAGGGCAGCACGACGTGAACATCCGCGCCGCCGTGGTGCACATGCTGGGCGACGCGATCTCGTCGATCGGCATCGTGGCCGCGGCGCTGATGATCCACCGCAGCGGCAACGCGATCTGGGATCCCGCGATCACGTTGTTCATCGGACTGCTGATTCTCTGGAGCAGCTGGGGAATCCTCAAGGAGACGATCAATCTGCTGCTCGAAGGAACGCCGAGCGGCATCGATCCCGAGCGCGTGAGCGAGTCCCTCGCCGCGATCGAAGGCGTGTACGGCGTGCACCACCTGCACATCTGGGCGCTGGCGCCGTCGCGGCCGGCCCTGTCGTGTCACGTCATGGTCGGCGACGTTCCTGTCAAGACGACCGCGAAGCTCCTCAGCGAGGTGAACGAGATGCTCGCGGCGCGGTATCGCATCGCGCACACCACCATCCAGTTCGAATACGCAAACTGCTCGGAGGACGATCTGTTCTGCATCCCCTACGAGCAGGCCGCCTCGGCGGCTTCAACAGGGCCGCCGTCCGGTCGTATCTTCCGGTAAGGAGACAGACCCATGAAGAAACGCTACTTAATCATCGCCGGCATCGTGGCGATCATCGCTCTCGCCGCCGTGCCCTTCCTGTACGCCGGTCCCGGCCACCATCACGGAACGGGCGAGCTCGGCGCACTCGGCCGCCTGCAGAAACTGCAATCGGCGCTCAACCTTTCGGATCAGCAGGTCGATGCGATCAAGGCGATCGTCACCGATCTGCACCAGCAGAACGCGCCGTTGCGGCAGCAGCTCCGCGGCGGCCGGAACGACATCATCAACGCGCTGCTGAAGAATCCGAATGACGTATCCGCCGCGCAGGCGATCATCGATCAGAACGCCGCCGCCGAGCACACCGTGCACATGAACACGCTCAACGCGGCGTCGAAGGCGCTGAACGTCCTCACGCCGGAGCAGCGCGACAAGCTCGGCCAGCTGATCGCGGAGCGGCGCGCTCGCGTCTCCAGCAAGAAGTAACCTGAAGCTGGAGATTGCCTGAAGAAGGGACAAGGCAGCAGGACGCGCTGGAGTCGCGTGCGATCGCCGCGGTGAAAAACGGCGATCGCACTGCTTATGAGTACCTCGTTGACAAGTACATGAAGCGGACCGTGTCGATCGCCTGGGGGATTACGCGCAACGCTGCCGATGCCGAAGATCTGGCGCAGGAGGCGTTCGTGAAGGCGTTCCAGTCGATCGACCGCTTCAGGAGCGGAGAGCCGTTCGGGCCGTGGATCTTCAGGATCGTGACGAACCTCTCGCTCGACCTGACGAAGCACCGGAGGAAGTTCCGCGATGAAGAGCTGAGCGGCGACGAGCCGGCCGCGAGGCGCGATGCGGCGGAGCTCGGAGCAGTGAGAAGTGAGATCGCGCAGCGCATCGATCGGGCGATCGAATCGCTGCCGGAGATGCAGCGCGTCGTGGCAAGGTTGTTTCTGGTGGAAGAATTCGAGCACGCGGAAATCGCCGCGATGACCGGGCTGACGGAAGGGACAGTTCGGTCGCATCTGTCGCTGGCGAGAAAAAAACTTCGCGACATGCTCGTGGACGTTTACGGAGAAAGTGATGAGTGACGACAGATTCTTCGATCGCCTTCGCCGGGACACGAAGCCGCTTCGATACGAGCCGGACGACGTGGTCTTCACGCGCGTCAAAGCGCGCATCCGGGCGCGGATCGAGCAGCCGAGCGTCTCGCAGTTCCTGGCGTCCTGGTTCCGTCCGCTCGCCGCGTCGCTCTCCGCGCTCGCGCTGGCGGCGACGATCGGCTTCTCGCTCTTCGAACGCAGTCAGCCACCGGTCCTCGGCGGCGACTCGGTCGATATCTCGATGGCTGGAGACGTCTACAGTGTCGCGGAATAGCGCCCGACTGCTCGCGGTCGTCGCGCTCGTCGTGACTTTCGTCGTCGGAGCGGTCGTCGGGATCGTCGGCGATCGCCTCTTCCTGCTGCGCCGCGGAATGCCGCAGCGCTCCGCTTCAGCAATCGTTGCACGGCTCGACCGCCAGCTGCACTTCACCGATCAGCAGCGCGCGCAGGTCACGGAAATCATCACGCGCCATCAGCAGAAGATTGTGAGCATCTGGTCGGGTGTTCGCCCCGCCGTCCGCCAGGAGATCGAAGGCGCGAACGCAGAGATCGATCGCGTGCTCACGCCGGAACAGCGCGCGAAGTTCTCGTCGATGCGCATGCGCCTGATGCCGCGCCATCCCGGCGGCGGCATCAGGGCGCGACACGACTGAGCCTCTTTTGAATCACTGATCCGATCGGGTGCTGCGCGGATCTGCAGCAACGGTTCCGCTTACGCCGACCTCAGGCTCCGCGCCGCCCGCGGCGCGGACCACAAGGATCTCAATGATCGCGACCGTTCAACGGCAACAGGGCATGGTGCAGAACGTAATCGCCCACAGCCCGTCCCGTCACGTCTCCGTCCTCGCACGCGGTGCGAAAATGGATTCCGCCGAATACGCGAGCGTTCGCGACTTCATCGGTCGCCGCGGTGAAGCTCGTGAATGATCGCAGCACGCCCAGCATGACGTCAGAACCGACTTGGAACGCGGTGTTCTCGCCAAACGTGGCGGCGAGGACAGCCGCGGCCGCGCCGCTCACAGTGGAATGTCCCGATGGGTATTCAGGATGCGCCGGAGTGATCAGCAGCGATGTCCATGTCGGATCGCTCGTTTCCCGAATCGCGGTGATCGGACGCCAGAAGACGTAGTGGTATTTGGCCTCCCAGCACGCGATGGCAGCATCGCCCATCGAGAGAGTGACCAGAGCCAGCAGGTGTGCATTCTCTGAAAGTGTGTAATGGCGCTGCGCGGCAAGGTTCACCGCGATCGTGTTCCAGTAATAGCTTGCGAGGCTCGCGTTCCAGAATCTCGCGGCGAGTGTTTGATCCGCGCTGCGCGCCGTGCTCGTCGCGCTGCCCATCGACACGTCCTCGGCGAGAACCTCCGCATAACGAGCGCTGTCGAGGGCGGGAGGGCCGGCCGGCCGGAACTGTGAAGGGGACAGCATCACCCACGGCGTCATGTACGCGAATTGCGGACCGACGCCGGGAAGAAATGCCGGCGGCGTCGGACGCCACACGCCGGGTGCTGTTCCGCCGAGGAACGGCGGTGGCGGCGGAGTAATCCCGTCGGTCAGGCGCCATGCCCAGATCTCGTCGGCCACCGTTTGTCCCCATGCCACTCCGCGAGCGACCGATTCGCTGTGCTCGTCGGCCTCGTCACTGGCAAGCGCGTCGAGCGACGCCTGGCGATGCGCGTCGAGCGTACTCTGCTGCAACGGGTACAGATGCACGAGTGCCACATACGCGGCCTGGACTGCTGCAGCGCGCCGTGACGCTCCGCGCGGCGCGGCCGGCTGCACGCGGATCGAGGTGTAGCGCCGCTCGATGCCGTTGACCGCATCGAACACCGAAGCCTGCACGATCGCCGCATTCCGAGACATCACCAGAGGCGAGGTCCCGCCTGCCAGCGCGGTCTGGAACATGATCTTGTTCCAATCGGTGACCTCATCGGCTTTCGCACTGGCGAACGGCAGGACCGCCAGGAACAGAACCCAGATTGCCTTTCTCATCACTAGCCTCCTTTGTAGGCACGAGGTGCGTCCTCATAAATCACCTCGATGAATACCTATTTGTTTTAATCGTCGCGCTCAGGTTTATCGGTCATCAGAAAGCCATGGAGGTCAGTACAGTAGACGGCCGCCTCGCCGGGAAATTTGTTTCCGAAACTCTCTGAACCGAGGCCGCCACCGGCTGCCAGCAGGATGAGCACTGCTGCGAATCTTCCATTCGCGACTTTCATGGGCAACTCAATATGTATTGTGAAAAAATATAGGGACGGGAGTGGGGCCCGACAAGTTCAATGATCGGACCGCGGCGGTTCGAATTTAGTACTGGCGGGGCTTGACGCCCGGAGTGAGGATGACGCCATGCAACCCTACAATCAGTATTGCCCCGTGGCTCGCGCCTCGGAAGTGCTCGGCGATCGCTGGACGATCCTCATCATGCGCGAGATGATCCTGGGAAGCCGCCGATTCAACGAGATCGAGCGGGGACTGCCGGGCATCTCGCGGTCGCTGCTCGCGTCGCGGCTTCGCGATCTGCAGCGCTCCGGCGTCATCGAGCGTCTTCCCGGCGCGGTGCACGCAACCGAGTACCACCTCACGGAAGCCGGCCGCGATCTGAAGAGCGTCATCGAGGCGCTCGGCGCGTGGGGTGTGAACTGGGCGTTCGATGATCCGACACCTGCGGAGATGGATGCCGGGTTAGTGATGTGGAAGGTTCACCAGCGGATCGACCGCAACCTGCTGCCGGAGCGTCGTACCGTCGTCGAGTTCGATTTCACCGGACCGCGGCCGCAGCGCGTGTGGCTGGTCCTCGAGCCGTCCGAGGTTTCCGTCTGCGTGACGCCGCCGAGATTCGAGTCCGATCTGGTCGTGCGGACCAGCCTTCCTTACTTTCTTCAGCTCTGGTTCGGCCGTGTCGACTTCGATACAGCGCTTCGGTGTGGTGCGGTGGTCCTGCAAGGTCCGCCGGATCTCGCGATGCAATTTCCGAAGTGGCTGCGCTGGAGTCCGATGGCCCGATTCGTACGCGAGCGCGAGCAGCGCCGGCACGCGATCGCTGTCTCCGCGCCCGCAGAATCGCTCGCGTGACTGCCCCAGCGCCACTGCCCTGATGCCGCGCCATCCCGGCGGCGGCATCAGGGCGCGACACGACCGAGCTACGGCGCCGGCGAGGCCTGCGCTGCGGCCTGCTGTGCCGCGTACATCTGCGGCGTCGTGGCCGGCTGGTTCACTAGGTCCGTGTACTCGAACAGCGGCGTCGACAGATAGCGCTCGCCGGTGTCAGGCAACACGGCGACCACGCGCTTCCCGCGGCCGAGCTCCTTCGCGATCTGCAGCGCCGCGTAGGCGACGGCGCCGGACGAGATGCCGACGAAAATGCCTTCGCGCTTCGCGAACTGGCGCGCCGTATCGACGGCCTGATCGAACGTGGTGTCGAACACGCGGTCGACCACTTTCGCGTCGTAGATCGCAGGGATGAAGCTCGGACCGATGCCCTGGATCTTGTGCGGCGCATACGGCCCGCCCTTGAGCACCTGCGCCTCGATCGGCATGACCGCGACGGTGAGGATGTTCGCGTTGCGCTTCTTCAGCACCTGGCCGCAGCCGGTGATCGTCCCGCCCGTGCCGACACCCGCAACCACTGCGTCGAGCTTCCCGCCGGTGTCGCGCCAGATTTCTTCGGCCGTCGTCTCGCGATGGATCTTCGGGTTGGCGGGATTGTCGAACTGCTTCGACAGCCACGCGCCCGGCGTCTTCTTCGCGTACTCCTCGGCCGCGCGCTGCGCGCCGGGGATGCCGGCCGGGCCGGGCGTCAGCATCAGCTCGGCGCCGAGGGCCTGGAGGAGCTTGCGCCGCTCGATCGACATCGTGTCGGGCATCACCAGCATGCACTTGTAGCCTTTGGCAGCAGCGACGAAGGCGAGGCCGATCCCGGTATTGCCGCTCGTCGCTTCGACGATCGTCGCTCCCGGCTTCAACTCGCCTCGCTTCTCCGCGTCTTCGACCATCGAGATCGAGATGCGGTCTTTCACCGAGGACAGCGGATTGAACATCTCGAGCTTCACCACGACCTCGGCCGAGTCCTTGTCCGGAACGCGATTGAGCCGCACCATCGGCGTGTTGCCGATCAGCTCCGTGATGTTGTTGTAGATCCTGCCGTGTTGCATCGATTTCTCCTTTCCGTGAAAACAGAAAGACCCGGGCCGTCCGCCCGGGTCCTGTTCGAAAACGCCATGGGTGATCGTCTAGATCGACACACGCCGAACGAGGCCCGTAACGCAACTACAGCAGCATCGGAGCACCGTTCGCATTGGCGGCGGATTCTACAACGAACGCTCGGCCGGTGCGAGGCATCGCCTAAAGCTCGATCTCGCCGCGCAGGTAGAGCCGCGCCGCGCCGGCGATCTTCACCCGGTCGCCGGCGAAGACAGCGCGCATCTTCCCGCCCCTCGCGCTGAGCTGGCGAGCGCGCAACTCGTTCTTGCCCAGCCTCGCCGACCAGTACGGCGCGAGAGTGCACTGGATCGACCCGGTGGCCGGGTCCTCGCCAATGCCGACCGACGGCGGAAAGAATCGGACGACGTAGTCGGCATCCGCATCGTCAGAAGGAGCGGTCACGATCGCGCCGCCGATGCCAATGCCGAGCTTCGCGAGAGCCGCAATGTCCGGAGCCAGCGCGCGCACCTCGGCGGCGCGTTCGACCACGACGAGATAGTCGCGCTCGGACCGCATGACGGTCGCGCGGCGCAGACCGAGAGCAGGAAGCAAACCGACGGGCACCTCACACGCTCGAGGAGGACGCGCCGGGAAGTCCATCTCGAACTCGTCACCGCGTGAGACCACGGTCAGGACACCACTGCACGTATGGAAGCGGACCGGCCAGATGTTCTGTCCGCGATACGCGAGAACGAACGCGGACGCGAGCGTCGCATGGCCGCACAGATCGTCCTCGACCTCCGGCGTGAACCAGCGCAAGTCGAAGTCAGCGCCTGTGCGTCCGACGACGAAAGCCGTTTCGCTGTGCCTGTTTTCCGCGGCGATCTTCTGCATCGTGCGCGGATCCGGAAATGCCTCCAGGAGGCAAACGCCCGCTGGATTCCCGGAGAACGTCTCGTCCGTAAACGCGTCGACGTGGTAATACGGAATCCGCATCGCGGATCGGCACGCTGTTACGCCGCGCTCGTCTGTCCGAGGTAGCGGTAGCCGATCTTGGCGACGGCGACGATGACCGCGGCGTCCGTCCCGACGGCCTTCTGCAGTTTGCGGCGAAGGCGCGTCACGTGCGTGTCGACCGTACGGCTGTTGAGGTTCAGGTCGACGCGATAGTTCCACACGCGCGACAGCAGCTCGTCGCGCGGCACCACGCGCTCCTTGTTTTTGAAGAGGTACATCAGGAGGTCGAATTCCTTCGGGGAGAGCTTGAGCTTCTGGTTCGCCGCACTGGCCTCGCGGGTCGAGGGGTCGAGGCGGATGAGCTGATCCTCGCAGATCGCCTTCGACGCAGTCGCGACGTCGCTACGGCGCATGACCGCATCGATGCGCGCGAAGAGCTCCTGCACGCCGAAGGGCTTCGTCACGTAGTCGTCGGCGCCGGAGCGAAGGCCGCGCACCTTGTCCGTCTCCTGGCCGCGCGCGGTGAGGAGGATGACCGGCACCTTCGACATCTTGCGGATGTGATCGAGAACCTCGAAGCCGCTCTTCTTCGGCAGCATCAGGTCGAGCAGCACGAGATCCGGCTGCTCGGAGTGGAACACGCGGATCGCTTCCTCGCCATCCGCAGCGGTCAGCGTTTCGTAATTCTCGTGGCGGAGATTGATCTCCAATCCCTGCCGCAGACCGGCTTCATCCTCGACGATGAGAATCTTTGTCATACGCCCCTAGTACGCAATTATGACGGAAGTGGTTTCGATTGAACGAGTCCAGCCACTCCGGCCGACTCGGTGGAAACGCTGCGCGGGAGCAATAACCGGAACGTGGAGCCCTCGCCGGGCTGGGAATCTACCTCCACTCGGCCACCGTGCGCCATAGTGATCTGCTGGACCAGAGTGAGTCCGAGGCCAGCGCCGCGGCGCGTTTGCGTATCGGAAAACTTCGCGCGGTAGTACGGATCGAAGATGCGGTTGAGGTCGCGATCGTCGATGCCGATGTCATGGTCGCGGACCTCGATGACGACGTACTCGGGGTTCTGCCGGACGCAGACGTCGATGCGCTTGTTGTCGCCCGAGTACTTCATCGCGTTGTCGATCAGGTTGAGCAGGGCGCGCGAAACGGAATCGCGGTCCCACATCTGCGGCTCGATGTTGTCGTCGATCTCGACCGTCACGTTGAATCCCTTGCTGAGGATCCACGACTCGTAGCTCGTCATCAGGTTCGTGACGAGGTCGCGCGGATGCACCGGCGTGAACGCGAGCGCGCGGCCGGTCTGGTTCTGGATGCGCGCGACGTCGAGCACGTTCTCGACGAGGTGCGAAAGGTGCAGCACTTCGCGGAGGATCTGATCCTCGAGATCGCGGCGCTCTTTCTCGCTCAACTTCGATCCGATCTTCAGCGTCTCGGCGCCGAGGCGGATCATCGCCAGCGGTGTGCGCAGCTCGTGCGAAACGTTCGCGATCAGCGCCTCGCGCAGCCTCATCGTGTCCGCTTCCTGGTTCATCCCTCGGATCGCCAGGAATGCGCCGATCGCCATCAGCGCGAGCGCGACCAGGCTGGCCCAGAACGACACGACGCGCTGGTTCTCCCATCCCGATCCGACGTAGGCAGTGCGCACTTCCGCACGAATCGCGTACGACTGCAGCGGCGGGGACAGCGGCGAGATGAATGCGAATCCGCCCGGCAGGCGAACGAGCCCGCTCTGGTTCTTGAACGGAACGACGGTCACGTCGGCGCGCTGGCCGACTTCGAGTCCGGCGGTGGAACTGTTCCGCACCAGCGGCTGCTGGCGGATCGCGCTGTGCACGCGCGCGAGCAGGCGATCCGGGTCGAAGGTGTACCTCACCATTCCGCTCGACGTGAAGAACTCGCGCCCGAGCCGCGGCGCACCCGGCTTCTCCTCAGGAAGCTCGCTCACGTAGACGGAGCTTGCCGGATCGCGATCGGGGACGTAGATCGCCGTGACGATCCACTCGTTCTTGTTCAGCCACTCGCGCACGGAGTTGTCGCCCGGAGTCTCCGAGCGGCGCTCGATCTGCTGCCACTGGTCGTTCGCGCCGGCGAACTCGGCGCGCAGCGCCGCATCGACGCGGCGCGCGGTGATCTCCGCCGCGTAACCGGCGTACTGCACGGCCAGCGTGTTCACGCCGCGCTCCATCCGGATCGACAGCTCGTACGAGCGCCACGCCAGCACTCCCAGTCCGGCCGAGATGATGAGGAACGGCAGGAGGACCGAGACGCGGTCGGGCCGCTCGTCCCCAGAGCGACTGCCGCGCAAGCGTGAGATCAGTCGGTCGAACATGGGCGGCAGCAGATCATCATTGACCTCCGCCGCTCGCGACGTTGTGCGCCTGCGCGAGATGGCCGGAGATCACCTTTTCGATGTACTCCTGAGGATACGGCTCGAGCCGTGCCTCCACCTTCTTATACGCGCCGCGACGCTGAACGATGAGCCACAACCTGCCCGTCTGACGAGCCTCAGCGAGTGCTTCCTTGAACATCTTGACGGTCGCCTTCTCCATCGACTTCCCGTTGACTGCCATCAGCCGGTCGCCCTCTTTCAGCTCCGCGCGCGACGCGGGGCTGTCGGCCTTCACCGACTTGATGACGAGGCCGGGCTTCCCCTCGTCGAGATCGACGCCGAGGTAGCGGCGGCCGGAAAGCATCTGCCGGATCTGGCGCTCGCACTCTTTCGCCGGAGTGTGGCACTTCGGTTCCTGGGCGATGGCGAGCACCACTCCGGAGAGAGCGATGGCAGCGACTGCTGAGGTTCTGAGAAAGCGAGATGACATGCTGAAAGGCGTCGGCCGAGACCGGCTCGATCACTCTAGCCGTGAGTGGCGGCGGTGAGAATTACAAATCAGAAAATCTCAGATGAATTCCCTGTGAGGAAAGGTTTTAGCCGCGGATCACCTCTGGAAAATGATCCGCCCGAAGCACTCCACGACGTGAAAGTCGGCCGGCCGGCGCATGGTCGGCCGCCAGGCGCTGTACTCATCTCCCTCGCTCGGGTGGCGGTCGATCCGAAAGAAATTCGCGCGCCAGGTCGCCCCGTTGAGGGGCCGCTCGCCGATACAGGCGAACGGGATACGCAGGACCGTGTCGATGCTCATCCGGTCGACGCTGATGTCCTTGCGCACCGCAGCGACGAGGCCGGCACAATTCCAGCCGGTGTCGGTGCGCATCGTGTCGCGCACGCCGTCCGGCGACTCGATCCGGGCGTCGAAAATCGTCCCGACCGGGTTGACCTCCAGCTCGAAGTACTCGATGCCCTCGTGCGGCGCGAGAAACACCTCGACGACGTCCTCGCGATACAGCGGCTCGTCGCGGCCGAACAGCGTCGCGACCACGTGATCATCGGCGCCGCAGAAAACGACCGTGATGTACTCGTCGTCGTAGTACGCCGAGACCGTGGTCGAGAGCCGCGGCGCCTTGCCGTCGGTCGCGCGGCGCAGGCGGACCGGATCGCACGCGGATGGAATCGCCCACGGGTCCTCCATCGAGAATTCGCCGCGGACGACCACAAGCATGTCCGAAGACATCGTCCCCCATCATAGTGGCCGCGCCCGCCGTGCGGCATATTGCGTGCAACGGCGGCGCTGCGAGGCACAACGGTGGATATCGAACTCGACGAGCTCAAACGCGAGTTTCTCGCTGAAGCCGAGGAGAAAGTGCGCGAAATGCTCAGCGCGCTCGAACGCGGCCGCGACTCCCTCGACCGCCTCGGCTACCTCGCCCATCAGCTCAAGGGCTCCGGCGGCAGCTACGGCTACCAGAGCATCTCCGCCGATGCCGCCGAGATCGAGAAAGCCGTCGAGTCAGTGAACGACGGCGCGAACGACCCGCAGGTCGAGCAGACGATCAAGAAGCACGTGGTGAGCCTGAAGGACGAGATCGATCGCCGCACGCGGGAACTCGCACATTAGTTGCGCGCGTCTGCCCTCTCCGGCTCTTCTGACTCGGCTCGCTCTTTCTGCCGGGATCCGTCGTGCCGTTTTTCCGCCTGCACCTGATTACGCCCGCTCCGCTTCGCGCGGTAAAGCGCTCTGTCTGCTGCGATGATCAGATCCTTCGCCGTGCGCACGCGCGACAGCGGCACGGCCGCGACTCCGACGCTGACGGTGATGTGCAGCGGACCGGCCTGCGTCTCGACCGCAGTCGACTCGATCAAGTTGCGAATCTTCTCCGCGAACGTGATGCCGTCCTGCAGCTCGGTCTCCGGCATCATCACGGCGAACTCCTCGCCGCCGTAGCGCGCGACGAGATCCGTGCTGCGCACGGAATCCTTGTACAGTTGCGCGGCCCCTTTCAGCACCTCGTCGCCGACGGCATGGCCGTGCGTATCGTTGACCTTCTTGAAGAAGTCGATGTCGATCATCGCCATGGAGAGCGGGCGTTGGTAGCGCTGCGACTCTTCGAAGGCCCGGGCCAGCTCGTCCTGGAAATAACGGTGGTTGTACAGCTTCGTCAGACCATCCGTGATCGAGAGCAGCTCGAGGCGGCGGTTCGTCTCCATCAGCTCCTTCTGCAGATCGACGATCCGCTTGCCTGCGCGCACGCGAGCGAGCAGCTCCGGATAGTTGAACGGCTTGGTGATGTAGTCGTCCGCCCCGAGCTCGAGGCCTTCGACCTTGTCCTCCTGCTCCGCTTCGCCGGTCAGCATGATGATGTAGCGCGAGCGGAACTGCGGCTGCGACTTCAACTCGCGGCAGAGCGCAAGTCCGTCCATATCGGGAAGCTTGCGATCGAGCACGGCCAGGTCCCACGGCTTCGAGTTCAGCTGCTCGCGCGCCTCTTCGCCCGTGGTGCACTCGATGATCGAGTAGCCGGCTCGGGACAGAAACAGACTGACGAGACGGCGGATGGCTGCGTCATCGTCGACCACTGCGATTGTAAAGTCCGTCATTCCTGCCATGGGCAAACCGCAACCGGCGTGCCACGCGCTATGGTCCAGTGCGGATGCGCATCGAGATATCGAGAGCGGTGACGGAATGGGTGAGCGCGCCGATGGAGATACGGTCGACGCCGGTCTCAGCCACGGCCCGGACGTTCTCGAGCGTGATGCCGCCCGAAGCCTCGAGAGGGACGCGCCCGGCCGACCGCTTCACGGCGGCGCGCATCTCCTCGGTCGACATGTTGTCGAGGAGGATGAAGTCGGGCGAGAGCGCCAGCGCTTCGTCCAGCTCCGCCGCGTTTCTCACCTCGACCATGATCTTCTGCTGCATATTGCGGCTGCGGATGCGCTCGACCGCCGCACGGATCGAACCGGCGCGATCGATGTGATTGTTCTTGACGAGAAAGAGGTCGTGGAGGCCGAAGCGGTGGTTCTCGCCCCCGCCCGCCGCCACCGCGTATTTGTCGAGCAGTCGAAGCCCCGGAGCGGTCTTGCGAGTGTCGTAGATCTTCGCGTTTGTGCCTTTCACCGCGTCGGCGTAGCGGCGGGTCATCGTGGCGATCCCTGAGGCGCGCTGCATAAAGTTCAGCGCCGTCCGCTCGCCGGAGAGGAGCGCGATGACCGAGGCGCTGACCTCGCCGATGATGTCGCCCTTCTTCACGGCCGCGCCGTCCTCGACGCGTGCGATGAAGCGGGCCGAGGAGTCGAGGATGGCGAAGGTGAGCTCGGCAAACTCGAGGCCGGCAATGACGCCGTCGCCTTTGATCACAAACTCGGCCTTCCCGCGATCCCGCGGTTCGAACATCGCCTCGGCCGTGATGTCGGGAAGGTCCTCGTCCAAGGCCCGCTGGACGAGTCGCCTGATCGATTCGCGGTCCAACATGAAAGGATGAAGGATGACGGATGAAGGATGAAAAAATCCAGCGAATTCATCCTTCATCCTTCATTCTTCATCCTTCGGTCCGGCTCGGAATGCCATTCCGGCGAGAACCGTTGTCTCGCTGTAGTTCGTTGACAATTTGGGGGCGCACCGGCTTCGACGGGGACATGTCGGGGTCGTGGTTGCATGCCGAGCTGATCGCGCTCGTAAAACCCGGTCACAAACTGTAATCGCGAACAACAGCGAATACGCACTCGCGGCTTAATTGACTGCGACGCCCTTTCACCGGTTGCTCACGCCGGTGATCCGGGTGTCATGATGTGAGCTAAGGGCCTGCGGATGTCTCGACGCAGGTCACGAAAAACTATCGGGGCTGGTCCACAACCGTTCCTTGCTCTCCGGGCAGGTTGAGGACGAGACAAGAAGCGAGAGCTAAGCATGTAGGAGCCAGGCTGCCACTGTTTTCGGACGCGGGTTCAACTCCCGCCGCCTCCACCAAACTTACACGATGAACATGGCCAATCCCGCCGCGAACATCGCAATCGTCGTAATCGCGACTACGACCTGGCTGGTGCGCGAGCTGGTCTGGTTGTACATGAGGATCGGATCGCGCGAGACGAGAAGAATACCGAGCAGGAGAAATGGCGCGAGGAGTCCGTTGACGACGGCGCTCCAATAAAGCGCTCTGACCGCACTGACCTTCGCGAAATCGAGTCCCATTCCGATCGCCACCGAGAGCAGCGCCACCGCATAAAACGCGCGCGCCTTCCCGAGCTTCTCATCGAGTCCCTGCCTCCATCCGAACGTCTCGGCCAGGCCGTACGCCGCCGAGCCGGACAGCGTCGGGATTGCGAGAAGTCCGGTCCCGATCACACCGGCGGTGAACAGCAGAAAACATCCCTGCCCCGCCAGCGGCCGCAGCGCCTCGGCGGCCTCGCGCGTGGTCTCGATGTTCTTCACACCATGCGCGTGCAGCGTGAAGGCGGTGGTGACGATGATGAAGAACATGACCAGATTCGAGAAGAACGTACCCACGCCGATATCGAGCTTGCGCGCCAGCAGCTCGTAGGGAGTCGCTCCAATTCGGGACATCGTGTCATGACGGCCGATGAATTTCTCTTCTTCCACCTCCTGGGATGCCTGCCAGAAGAACAGATATGGACTGATCGTGGTGCCGAGGATCGCGACGAGTGTGGCCCACGCATCGCGGCCGCGCGGAAGCTCAGGGATGAGCGTGTCCTTGAGGATCCGGGACCAGTTCGGATGAACCACGATCGCCGTGATGATGTACGCAAACAGGAACAGCGCCAGCCACTTCAGCACACTCGCGATCCGTCCGTACGGCAGGAACACCGTCGCAAGGCTGATCGCCACTCCGAACGCGATCACCCACGCGTGCGAGTTGACGCCGGTCAGCATTTCCATCGCGTCGGCCATCCCGGCGAGATCCGCGCCGATGTTGATCACGTTCGCTGCAAGGAGCGCCATGACGGCAAATGCGACGAGCGACGTCGGGAACTTTCTTTTGAGCGCGTGTGCAATGCCGTAGCCCGAGCACATTCCGATCCTCGCGCACATCTGCTGCACCGCACCCATCAGCGGCCAGGTGACAAGTGCGGTCCACAGCAACGACGTGCCGAATTGAGCACCAGCGATCGAATACGTCGCGATGCCAGACGGATCGTCATCGGCGGCGCCGGTGATCAGCCCGGGACCGAGCGCGCCGAAGAGGCGACGGATCAGATTGCGATTCTTTGTCGCTCCCAAACGATTGCATGGAGAGTAAACCATGAGGCAGCGGAGAGGACATTCCGAGTGGTTGCACGCAACTTCATCGTGTGGCTGACGTAGGTATCGCCGGAGAACGGCTGATGCTCGTCGGCAATCACGCCAGAACCGGAACGGCGGCTCACGCCATTGCAGTCTGCATCGGCGTCGAAGCCGCGGCCGTCGTCTTCATCTGCGTCGCCGCCGCCTTACAACCCCGGCAGACAGCGCAGTCCTCGCGATCGGACGCCGCCGAACTGAAGCTCCAACCTACGCTCGAGACGCGCGTGCTCCCGCTGACACGCCTCGACAGGAGGACGCGATGACGTCGCTGAGCAGCAAGGCGCGAGTCGCAGGGCTCTTGTACATCGTTGCCTCCGCCGTCGGCGTCGTACGGCTCATTTACATTCCGACGAAATTGTTCGTCCACGGGAACGCGGCCGCCACTGCGGCGAACATCGCCTCGCATGACCTGCTCTTCCGCGTCGGGATCGTCAGCTATCTCCTCGCCGGAGTGCTGTGGCTCTTCGTGCCGCTGGCTCTCTATCGTTTGCTGAAGGCAGTCGATCACACGCTCGCAGTCATGATGGTGATTCTCGGCAGCCTGATGCAGGTCCCCGCCTACATCATCAACGTCGGCACCGATGGAGCGGCCCTGCTGCTGGTCCGCGGCGCCGGCTACCTGTCGACCTTCGGCAAGCCTCAGCGCGAAGCGTTCGCGATGCTGTCGCTGAACATCCATCACGAGCTCGACCTCGCCAACATGATCTTCGCCGGACTGTGGCTGATCCCGTTCGGCCTGCTGGTCTACCGGTCGCACTTCCTCCCGCGCATCCTCGGCGCCTGGCTGATGCTCGAGTCCGTGGCGTGGGTGGCGCTCAGCGTCGTCGGACTGCTGTTTCCTGGACAAGGCTACGAAGACAAGGTCTTCACGTACGGGCAGCCTCTGATGTTCGCGGAGGTCGCAATCATGCTGTGGCTCCTGATCATGGGCGCGAGGGATCGCGGTTCGACTCAACTTGTGCCGCAGAGGCAGTACACGGAGTAAGGGGCCGGTGGACACTGTGGACGGGAGAAACTTGAGTTGGTATTAAGCCGCGGAGCGATACGCGCGTATGTTGAAGCAGCGTGCGGAAGGTCTTGCGTCGACGTTCGGGCAGGTGATCCTTCTTCCCAGATTCGTCGTGCCGACACGGGCACGAAGTACGACGGCACCGGCATCACGTCCGGCTATGGACAGGGCGGAAATCAGACGCCCGAGAAGCCGCACGGCGACAAGACGCCGCCGCCCACCACTACGAGTACCACCGGAACGAGCGGCACGACTGACACCGCACGGCCCGCCACCACCACTCGCTAGAACCGAAAGCGCCAGTCCCCGCTGGCGCTTTCGCATCCGATAACCCGCCTCCGGCGCTGCCTGCGGCGCGTGTCGGCGTAACAACGAATTGACAACGCTGGGCCTGCCAAACTATCGTACCCACCAATCCCGGATTCCTAAATCAACCTTCGCACCGGTCCGACGGCCGGTGTTGCTGTGCCCAACGTTGCGGAAGATGAGGAAAGGTCTCGATGAAACAACTCAAGAAAGTACGGCTCGGCTTGGCAGCAGTCTGTGTCCTTTTTGTGGTTACAGCGGCGGTCGCACAGGAAAGCGACCAGGTGGATGGCTCAGCCCTGAAGAACCCGCATGCGGGGTTGAAGAACGCGAACCCGCGCGGGCACCTCAACGGTCAGGCGCATGCGCGGTTCGGAATCTTCGACATCGATTCGATCCCGAACTTCAACGGGCAGTTCTTCGCCTCCGGCTTCAGCTTCGACGGTACGTTCAACAGCCACTGGTACGTCAACACCGTCGGCAACCCGCCGCAACTCGGCGGGACGACGACGATCAACGCTCCGATCATCCCGGTGTCGCTCGATCTTCGGAACTTCGACGGCTCACCACGATTCGTCAACGGACATCGCCTCATCTCCGACGTGACTCCGTTCATCCAGCCGACGCTGAACTCGCCGGTGTTCGCGAACGCGAACTGGGAAACGGGCAGCGCGCCGACGCAGATCACGGACGCTATGCAGCGCGCCGAGTTCTTCAAGAGCGCGAAACCTGACTGGCACACGCTGCTCAGCCCTGTGGTGAAGACCGCACGCACCATGACGCTGATCCGCGGAACGTACGCCTTCGCGTTGAACGCCGACGGAAGCTGTTGCAGGTTCGTCCTCGTCGACGCGAACACGTTCGTGAACAAGCTCTTCCCGCCGACGTTCCCGGTCGACAACTCGACAGTGATCGGCGCCGCGGAGCTGGCCGGCGACATGACCACGAAGGACATCACGACGCTGCTGTTCCCGAATACCTTCCTCTTCGTCGGGAACACCAGCAACTGCTGCATCCTCGGTTTCCACTCATACGACTTCGAGCCCGGCGTACCCGAAAACGGGAATCGCGAGCGGCGATACGTGATGAATTACTCCAGCTGGATTTCG
>DASWBH010000306.1:0-31539 GCA_036390755.1 Thermoanaerobaculia bacterium | reverse complement strand
GACGCCGCATGCGGCGATGGCCGTGACGTCGCTGCGCTCCCATTGAGACCGGTGCTCCTCGCGCGTCTCGATGTCGACCGACGGAAGTCCGCGCCGCAGCGTCGAGATCGGCTTCATGAACGCGCGGACCACGACGTCCTGTCCGTTCGTCACTCCGCCTTCGAGACCGCCGGCGCGATTCGTCCTGCGGTGATACCTGCGATCGCCGGTGAAGTAGATCGGATCGTGCACCTCGGAGCCGAGTTTCCGCGCCGCGGCGATGCCGTCGCCGATCGCGACGCCCTTCACCGCGTGAATGGAGAGGATCGCCTGTGCGATGCGGCCGTCGAGCTTCTCGTTCCACTGCACGTAAGAGCCGAGGCCGACCGGGACGCCATGGGCCGCGGCCACGATCGTGCCGCCGAGGGTCTCGCCGGCTTCGCGGGCGGAGTCGACGGCGGCGATCATGGCCTGCTCGCGGTCGGAATTGATCGCGCGCAGCGGCGACTCTTCGTCGACGCGCTGGAGGTCATCCCAGGTCACCGGCGCTTCGGGATCACCGGCCGGACCTGCGGCGACGACGCCGGAGCGGATCTCGATATCGAACGCGCGCAGCAGCTCTTTCGCGATTGCGCCTGCGGCAACGCGCGAGGCGGTCTCGCGCGCCGACGCGCGCTCGAGGATGTCGCGCAGATCCTTGCGGTCATATTTCAAGCCGCCGACGAGATCCGCGTGACCCGGCCGCGGCGCGTGCACGCGCCGCTTCTCCGCCTCGGCCGCGTTCACGTTCCATGGATCCATCGCGCCGTTCCAGTTCTCGAAATCGGCGTTCCGGATGACGATGGCGACCGGCGAGCCGAGCGTCTCGCCGCCGCGCACGCCGCCGACGATGTCGACCTCATCGTGCTCGATCTTCATCCGCCCGCCCCGCCCGTAGCCATGCTGTCGCCGCGCGAGGTCGCGGTTGATGCGGGCGCGATCGAGGTGCACGCCGGCCGGCATGCCCGTCACGATGATGGTGAGCTGGGGGCCGTGGGATTCGCCTGCAGTGAGGAAGGTGAAAGTCACCGCTACTACTTTATCCTGAGCGAAGCGAAGGATCTCCTGCGAGGACGGCGAGTCAGTCGGCTCGAAGCAGGTCCGTCCAGGTGGCGCTCAGATCGCGCCACCAACGGTTCTTCGCCTGAACAAGCGCGACTTTTTTCACGCGCGTCCATCGCTTGATCTGCATCTCGCGACGTCTGGCATGATCGAGATCCGTCACTACTTCGAACCAGACCAGCCGGTAGAAGTTGTAGTGAGCCGTGAAAGCGTGCGGATACTTCTTTCGTTTATGCTCCGCAACGCGAGCAGGAAGATCGACGGTGCTGCCGACGTATATTCGATGTGCGCGATTGCTCATGATGTAGACGTACGCCTCGCGCATATGCCGTGATCTTCGCCGCGCAACAGTAGACCCTTCGCTGCGCTCAGGGTTCGTTTTTCTACGAAATGTATCCAACCTTACTTCGCATCGGTCACTTCGAAATCACCACCTTCGGCCTGATGATGTTCCTGGCCTTCATCGTGTCGGGCTGGGTGCTGGCGCGGCAGCTCAAGCGGCACGGCATCGACGATGACGTGGCCTCCTCGATGGTCATGGCTGCGGCCATTGGCGGCATCGTCGGCGCGAAGGTCTACTACGCGATCCTGTTTCGCGACTGGCACCTGCTGTTCGAGCGCGCGGGACTGGTCTGGTACGGCGGTCTGATCGGCGGCGCGGCAGCGGTGTCGTGGGTCCTCGTCCGCCGTCGCGTCGACTTCCTCACGGCTGCCGACGCCGCCGCCCCCGCCCTCGCCATCGGCTACTGCCTAGGACGCGTTGGATGCTTCCTCGTCGGCGACGACTACGGTGCGCCGACCAGCTCCTGGGTGGGCGTCGCGTTTCCGAACGGCGCACCGCCGACGACAGCCGCTTCGCTGCGCGAGTTCGGCGTTCGCGTCGATCCGTCGATTCCGTCCGATCAGGTCCTGCGCGTTCACCCGACGCAGATTTACGAGTCGCTCTCCGCGCTGGTCATGTTCCTGATCCTGATGCGCTACAACTCGCGCCCGCACGTGCGCGGCCGCGCGTTCGGGCTCTTCCTGATCATGCTCGGCATCGAACGTTTCCTCGTCGAAATCGTCCGCGCAAAGGACGACCGCTTTCTGGGACCGTTCACGATCGCGCAGCTGATCAGCGTGATCGCGGTCATCGTGGGCGCGACGCTGATGGCGAAGGTGCGCCGTTCGGAGCTCGGGGTTCGGAGCTCGGCTTGATTTTGCGAGCTATGCCGTCTGCTCGAGCTGTGCCTTCTGGTCGGAGATGAAGCGGAAGACGTCGACTTTGCCGGCGGCGTCGAGGTGCTGCGACACCTCGAACAGCTGAACCGACAGCAGCGTGTTCAGTCCTTCGTCGAGCACGGCCTTACGCTCGTCGAGCGGCAGTTCGGAGATGTTCGCGATCAGCATGTTCTCGTCGAACCGTCCGTTCTGATCGAAGAAGACGCCCGCCCAGAGCTCGTCGGTCTCCGCGTTCTGCAGCGTCGTCATGAAGATCTCGCGGGCATCGTCCCCGCCGACGGAGCGCTCGAGCGCGACGAACAGCTTCCCGAACATCTCGTTGTACGCGGAGATGATCTTGAGAAGCTCCGGCGAGTCTTCGACATCGAGGAACACGGGGCGCTCTTCTTTTTTCTCGGGCGCGGGCTCGATCAGGCGCGCCGAGAGAAGCTGGAAGAGGATGCGCGTGATATCGAACTCCGTCAGGTCCGATTTGCCGAGGAGGGCGCGGACCGAAAGCTTGCCGTCGATGTTGTTGTAGACCTCGATCTCGGCGTCGCTCATGTCGAGCTCTTCGAAGTCGGGCACCACGCCGGCGATCTTCGCGAACACGAGCTCGGGCGACGTGATCTTCTCGCGGATGCGCAGGCTTTCGTCCATCCGGCGCACGCCTTCCATGATCACGGACGAGGCATTGAGCTGCAGGACGATTCTCTCCGATGACACCTCTTCCGCGCTCTCGAAGAACGCGAAGTGTCCTTCGTTCCAGTGGAACAGCGAGTAGATGATCTCGAGCGCCTGGTTCTTGACGCCCCACCAGAGGTCCTTCGGCGAGATCGCGCCCATCTGCACGAGGAGCTTGCCGTGGCGCAGGGTCGGCGTGATCTTCTGACGCGACTCCTCGTACTGCTTGTGCGTGATCTTTCCGTTGCGCAGCAGGAACTGTCCGAGGGAGTGCTCGGGAGAGTTGGACTGCGCAAAGACGATTTCGCCGTCTTTCCAGATGACCGTCCGCTCGAGATCGTTGAGCCGGAGTCCGAGCTTCCCGCTGCCGCGGATCATCGACACGAAGGTCAATACATCCGGCAGTTGGATGCGCGAAAGATCGCCCTCCAGAATCGGCTTCTCAGGCATGGAACCGATTCCAAGATGACAGGGATCGCGTCAATGATCAAGCAGTGCGATGTGAGTAAGTCGTTAATGGGTAACGGGTAACAGGTAACCGGTAACCGGGGTCACAGCGCGTCATTCTGAGCGCCGCAGAGCGCGAAGAATCTGGGCGGCGGAATCGCGCCCCCTCCCAGATTCTTCGCCGTCTTCGCGGCTCAGAATGACAGGTGCGCTGCCCTCATGCAGCGCGGCACCACATCGCGCAGCAGCACGAGCACGCGCTCGATCTCCTCGGCCGTCGTGAATCTGCTCATCGAGAAACGGATCGTGCTCTTCGCGTCGTCGGGACTCAGTCCCATCGCGAGGAGAACGCCGCTCGGCTCGACACGGCCGGACGAGCAGGCGGAGCCGGTCGAGACGGCCACGCCGTTCAGATCGAGCGCGATGACGAGGCCTTCCGCATCGACGCCGTGAAACGTCACGTTCGACGTATTCGGCAGACGCGGAGCGGACGCACCGTTGATCGCAATGTCGAACGACGCGCGCAGATCGGTCTCGAAACGGTCGCGCAGCGCTGCGACGCGTGCACGCCATGACGTGTCCATCGCCACGCGCGCCGCGGCGCCAAACGCGGCTGCGAGCGGAACGTTCTCCGTGCCGGCCCGGCGCCGGCGCTCCTGCGCGCCGCCGAGAAGGTGCGGCAGCATCGTCAATCCGCGGCGGACGTACAGCGCGCCGATTCCTTTCGGCGCGTGCATCTTGTGGGCTGCGATCGCGAGCGTGTCGCACGACAGCTCTTCGACTTCGACGTCGATCTTCGCCGCCGCCTGGACCGCGTCGATGTGGAAATGGACGCCGCGCTCGCGGCAGGCGCGGCCGATCGCCGCAACGGGCTGAATCACTCCGGTCTCGTTGTTCGCGAGCATCACGGTGGCGAGGCGCGTGCCGGGTTCGATCGCGTCGACGACGGCGGCCGCCGAGACCTCGCCGCTGCGCGACGGCGCGATGCGCGTCACGCGGTGGCCGCGGCGTTCGAGCTCCGCAACCGGTTCTGCGACCGAGGGATGCTCGATCGTGGTTGTCACAATGTGATGACGACCGTCGCGCGGAAGCGCGCCGAAAATCGCCGCATTGTTAGACTCGGTACCGCCGCTGGTGAAGATCACGTCCCGCGCCGTGGCGCCGATGAGGCGCGCCACGGACTCGCGGGCATCTTCGATCACCTGCCGCGCTCGCTGGCCCTCTTTATGAATGCTCGACGGATTGCCGAACACATCCCGCAAGGACTCGTTCAGGACGGCGAGAGCGTCCGGGTGGATCGGTGTCGTAGCATTGTTGTCGAGGTAAATTCGCTGCATCATCAGACCCGTCCCGGAAGGATACCCATGAAGAGAAGCGCGCTCGCCGCACTTTTCACCCTTCTTTTCGCCGCCAGCAGCATTGTCGCCCAGAACGCTCCACCGGTCCCTCCGGCCGATGCACCGAAGGACAACGCGAAACCGCCGCAGCAGGATCCCGGCACGCGCAAGCTGTCGCGCCGCGAGCGCAAGGACCGCATCAGCAAACTCCCCGAGAAGTACCGGCAATTTCTCGAGGACGTCGAGCCGATCATGCTGCCGAACGAGCTCGACACGTTCCTGATCCTCGACACCGACGCCCAGCGCGACGTCTACATCAACGACTTCTGGCACCGCCGCGATGTCGCGCAGGGCACGACCAACCACACCTACCACGACTTGTACTACGAGCGGCTCGAGACCGCTCGCGAACAGTACAAGCAGGTCTCATCGGATCGCTCCAAGACGTATCTGCTCTACGGCGAGCCGATGGAAGTGTTCAAGATCGACTGCGACCGGCTCCTCGTCCCGATCGAGATCTGGCACTACTTCTACATCCCGAGCATCAGCCATCACGTCCGCTTCCTCTTTTACCAGCCGCGGCAGATGAACGAGTACAAGCTGTGGCGGCCGATCGGCGACAACAACACCGATCTCGCCGAGCTGATCTCGCAGGACGCGATGGGAACCTCGATCACGCCGGAGTCGGCGGTGGCGAGCGTCTTCTTGCAGTCCGAGCTGCCGGGCACATATCTGAGCAAAATCGAAACGCAGTGCAAGGACGGCGACGAGATCCTCCGCGCCATCAGTCAGAACCAGCAGAACCGCACACTGCTCCTCGGCGTCTTCGATCCGCCGAAGCTCAACGAAGAGGACGTGAGGAAGATCCTCCGCTCGGTCGTGATCGCCACGCCGAACGCGCCGAAGCTGCCGGCCGACTTCGCGGTGAAGTTCCCGGCGAAGCAGGGCATGAAGACCGACACCGAGATCACGGTGATGGTGCCGCGCGCGCAGGTCGCGAGCAAGGAAGTCGGCACCTCGAAGCTCTACAGCCTCGACGTCACCGGCGAGGTCCTCCGCGACGGACAGCTCTACGAGAATTACCGCTACCGCTTCGACTTCCCTGCCGACGTGAAGGACGAGAAGCTGCCGCTCGTCATCGACCGGTTCCTCCGTCCTGACGAGTACACGTCGCGAATCAGAGTCACCGACGTCAACTCCGGAGCCGAGGCGATTCTCGAGAACAAGGTGACGGTGCCGGAGATCTTCGACACGCCGGAGCAGGAGAAGGCCAAAGCGAGCGGCGCCGCGACCGTGACTACGCTGAAGGAAGAGGTGCAGTCGAACGAGACCAAGCTGCGCATCGTTCCGTTCGGCGATGAGCTGCTCAGCGGCATCCAGAAGATCGAGACGATCGCCGTCGGCGACAACATCAAAGGCGTCGAGTTCTACCTCGACGGCAAGAAAGTAGCGACCAAACGGCAGCCGCCGTACACGCTGGACCTCGACTTCGGCAGCGTGCCGCAGGTCCACAAGGTTCGCGTCGTCGGACTCGACGAGAGCGGCAAAGCGATCGCCGGCGACGACCTCGCGGCGAACACCGGCAACGACCCCTTCCGCGTCCGCATCGTCTCGCCGCGCCTCGGCTCGGTGAAGGGACAGACGCGCGTCGAAGTCGCGGTCAGAGTCCCCGACGGCAAGAACGTCGGCAACGTTCAGCTTTATCTGAACGAAACGCCGATGGCGACGATGTACAACGCGCCCTTCGTGCAGATGATCAACATCCCGGCATCGCAGAGCGTGGGTTATCTGCGCGCGGTGGCGACGCTCAAGGACGATCCGACGCCACCGGCCGAAGACGTCGTGATGATCAATACGCCGGCGTACATGGAGACGGTCGACGTTCACCTGATCGAGCTCCCCACGACCGTTCTTGTCAACGGTCATCCGGTCACGAACCTCGGCGAGTCGTCGTTCAAGGTCCTCGACGAGGGCAAGCCGGTGAAGATCTCGAAGTTCGAGTACGTCAAGAATCTGCCGCTGTCGATCGGCCTCGCGATCGACACGTCCGGGTCGATGCAGCCGCGCATGGGCGAAGCGCAGAAAGCGGGCGCGCAGTTCTTCCAGAACGTGCTCAAGGCCGGCGACAAGGCCTTCCTGGTCAGCTTCGACACGCAGCCGCAGCTCGTGCAGAAGTGGTCGCCGCGGCTGGCCGACCTCAACGCCGGTCTCGCCAAGCTGCGCGCCGAAGAGTCGACGGCGCTCTACGACGCCATCGTCTACTCGCTCTACAACTTCCTCGGCGTGAAAGGTCAGAAGGCTCTGATCGTGATCACCGACGGCCAGGACACGTCGTCGAAGTTCGCATTCGATCAGGCGCTCGAGTACGCGCGCCGCGCCGCCGTCCCGATTTACGGGATCGGCATCGGCATCAAGCCGAGCATGGTCGACGTTCGCTACAAGTTCGGGAAGTTCTGCACCGAGACCGGCGGCAACATCTACTACATCGAACGCGCCGAGGACCTCGGCCGCATCTACACCGATATTCAGAACGAGCTTCGCTCGCAGTACGTCCTCGGCTTCTACCCGCCCGACGGTGTGAAGCCCGGTAGCAAGTGGCGCGAAGTCTCGGTGCAGGTGAGCGACGGGAAGGCCAAGACCATCCGCGGCTACTACCCCTAATCCTCCTTCTCCCCGCGGCGCGGGGAGAAGGTGCGGCGAAGCCGCGGATGATGGGCGAGGGCGTCAAGACAATTGTCGATCGTGTCCGCGACCCCCACCCAATCCGTTCGAACGCGATCATTGATGATTCGAAGGACCGTCACCCCTGCCTTCGAAAGCTCACAATCGCGCTCAGCGTCGTACGCCGCTTCAGCGTGCTGCCGGCCGTCCAACTCGATCGCGAGCTTCAGTTCAGCGCAGTAGAAGTCGACGATGTAGCCTCTGATCGGGTGCTGTTCCAATTCGCGCGCGCACAGCTTGAGCTTCACGTCCCGAGGCTACCTCGGCGAGCGTTCCGCTCTACGCTCCGAAGAATTTCCGCCCCTCATCCGCCTTCGCCACCTTCTCCCCGCCGGCGGCGGGGAGAAGGAGAAGGTTCATCCTCCTTCTCCCCGCGGCGCGGGGAGAAGGTGCGGCGAAGCCGCGGATGAGGGGTGAGGGCGTCAAGGTATTGATCGATCGTATCTGCCACGCCCACCCAATCCGTTCGAACGCGATCATTGATGATTCGAAGGACCGTCACCCTCGCCTTCGACAGCTCACAATCGCGCTCAGCGTCGTAAGCGGTATCCGCGTGCTGGCGCCCATCCAACTCGATCGCGAGTTTCAGTTCAGCGCAGTAGAAGTCGACGATGTAGCCTCTGATCGGGTGCTGACGGCGGAACTTCCATCGTCTGAATTTGCGATTGCGGAGCCAGTTCCAGACCGTCGCTTCTTCTGGTGTGGAGCGGCGCCGTAGTCCCCTCGCGTAGAGCTTCACCTTCATCGCAGCCGAGGGTACCTCGGCGGCGATGAGCTCCTACGCTCCGTAGGATTGGCGCCCCTCATCCGCCTTCGGCACCTTCTCCCCGCCGGCGGCGGGGAGAAGGAGGAAGAATTACTTCACCGGATTGCCGTCTGCGTCCACGAACCGCATCTCGCCGAGGTTCAGGTCGCGGATGCCGGACTCGATCCTGGCGCGATCGCCGATCACCACCCATGTCAGGTTCTGCGGGCGGACGACTTCGACGGCGGCCGCGTTCACGTCGGTCAGGGCGAGCGCTTTCACCTTCCCTGCGTACGTGTCGTAGTAGTCGGCCGGCAGGCCGAACTGCACGAGATCGCGGATCGACGAGCCGACCTGGTTCGCCGTTTCCCACCGCCCGGGCAGCGACAGCGCGAGCCGCGTCTTCGCGTTCGCCATCTCGTCCGCGGTGATCAGGCGATCCTTCGTGATGTCGCGCAGCTCCCTCGCGACCTCGACCACCGACTCCTTTGTCTTATCGGTCTGGACCGGAGCGAACGCGAAGAAGACCCGCTGGCCTCGCGCCGCCGGCAGGAAGCTGCCCGCGCCGTACGACCAGTGCTTGTCCTCGCGCAGGTTCATGTTGAGCCGGGACACGAACGCGCCGCCGAGAACCGTGTTCATCGTGTTGATGGCGATGTCTTCGGGCGCGGACTTCGGCGGAGCGAGGACGCCGGCAATGATCAGAGTCTGCAGCGCGCCCGGCTTGTCGATCATGTAGACGACCGGCTTGTCGGCGATCGCCACCGTGGCGACGTTCTTCTTCGGTACGTCGCCCGGCTTCCACGCTGCGAAGAGCGATTCCAGCTTCGGCTGAATCTCCGCCACCGTCGTGTCGCCGACGACGATCATCGTCGCGTTGTTCGGCTTGAACCACGTCCGGTGGAATTTGACGAGATCGTCGCGCGTGATCTTCGCGACCGACGCCTCCGTGCCTGATCCGGTGAACGGATTCGCGTAAGCGTGACCCCCGCCGTAGATGAACCGCGGCATCACGCGCAGCGCCATTTCGAACGGCGACGATTTCTCTCGCTGGATGTTCGCGATCTGCAGCTTCTGCAGGCGTGCGAAGTCGGCCTGCTTGAACGCGGGATCAAGGATGACGTCCGCATACAGGCGCAGCGACGGATCGAGCTCGGTCTTCAGCGCGGCGAGACTCACGAACGAGCTGTCGACGGTCGACCCCGTCGTCAGATTCGCGCCGAGGCGCGCCAGATCGGTGCTGATCTGAAGAGCGTCGCGAGTGGGTGTGCCCTCGTCGAGCATCTGCAGCGCGAGCTGCGCCGTTCCAGGCAGCGCGAACTGATCGCTCGCGTAACCGGCATCGAGCAGAAGACTGAAGTTCACGACCGGAACCCCGTGCCGTTCGGCAACGATGAGGTTCATGCCGTTCGCCAGCTTCGCGCGCTGCATCTTCGCGAACTGCGGCGCGGCCGGCTCGCCCGGCTCCGGCATCTTCGCGCGATCGACGCCGGTCGGCGCGGCCGCGTAATCGGGGAACGGCGTGATCGTCAGCGTGTAGTCGCCGTCGGTGAGCCACTCCTTCCCGGCGCGCTGCAGATCGGCCGGCGTCGCCTTGGCCATCCAGTCGAGCGTGCGCTTGTAGGCATCGGGACTGCCGCCGAAGACCTGCGAGCGCGCGAGGATGTCCGACTTCCCGCCGAATCCGCCGATGCGCTCGGCGCCGCGGACGAATCGCGCGAAGTACTGCGTGCGGACGCGGTTCACCTCGTCTTCCGTCGGACCGTCGCGCAGGAGTTTCGCGACTTCCTCATCAACTGCTTTCTCGACCTTGCCGACGTCCTCGCCCGCTTTGCCGGTCGCCTCGATGATGAAAAGGCTTCCGATCTCGCGCGAGTCGAGGTACGCGCCGACTTCGGTGCCGCTCTGATCGTCGTAGATCAACCGCTTGTAGAGCCGCGAGGCCTTGTCGCTCACGAGCACGTCCGACAGCATCTCCAGATACGCCGCCTCGGCCGTGCCGGTCGCCGGGACGTTCCAGACTTTGTAGACGCGCGGCTGCGGTACGCGATCCTGCGCCGTCTGACGCTGCGAGCCGGTCCGCCTGGCCGGCCACGACTCGAAATGCGCGACGGGCGGGCCGGGCGGGATGTCGCCGAAGAACTTCTCGACTTTCTGCCTGGCCACTTCCGGAGTCACGTCGCCGGCGATCACGACCGTCGCATTCGACGGACCGTAATACGTCTTGAACCACTCCTTCACGTCGTCGAGCGATGCGGCGTTGAGGTCCTCCATCGACCCGATGACCGTGTGCGCGTACGGATGGCCGGCCGGGAACACGGCTTTCGTGATCAGCTCTTCGCTGATCGCGTACGGCTCGTTCTCGCCCTGACGTTTCTCGTTCTGGACGACGCCGCGCTGCTCGTCGAGGCGCGGCTTGTCGATGACGCCGACCAGATGACCCATGCGGTCGGACTCGAGCCACAGGATGAGGTCGAGCGCCGGTTTCGGCACATTCTGGAAGTAGTTCGTCCGGTCTTCGTTCGTCGTGCCGTTCAGATCGGTCGCGCCGACCTTCTCGACCGCCTTGAAGTAGTCGGTGTTGAAGTGCTCGCTGCCGTTGAACATCAGATGCTCGAAGAGGTGGGCGAAACCTGTCTTCCCATCCTTCTCGTTTTTCGAGCCGACGTGATACCAGACGTTGACGGCGACGATCGGCGCCTTGTGGTCCTCGTGAACGATCAGCGTCAGACCATTTTTCAGCGTGTACCTGGTGTACGGGATGTCGATCTGTGGGACGTTTGCTGCGGAGGCGATTGATGTGATGAGAATGGAAGCCATGAGTGCGATGCAGAGGCGGGACGCCCGCATGAAACCCTCCTGGACGGCAATTTTTGCGAGCGAACGATACTACGTGCCGGAGGATTGCTTGCGCTGCTGGGCGGCGCGCTCGCGCTCGGCCGCGCACTCGGCGCGGCGCTGGTTCGCCTCGTCTTTGAGCCGCTGACCGATGGCCGCGCCGGTAATCGTCGTCGCCAGTCCGCCTTCCGCCGTCTCGCGAAGTCCGCGCGGAAGCGCGCGTCCGATGCGCACCATCGCCTCGACGATTTCGTCCATCGGGATGACCGACTCGACGCCGGCGAGCGCGAGCTGCGCGGCCGTGAGGCCGTGCACCGCAAACAGCGCGTTCCGTTTGACGCACGGCACTTCCACGAGCCCGCCGACCGGATCGCAGACCAGTCCGAGGGTGTTCTTGAGGGCGAGGGCGGCGGCGTGGATCGATTGGCGGGAGTTGCCGCCCATCATGTACGCGACTCCGGCAGCGCCCATCGCGGAGGCCACTCCGATTTCGTTCTGACAACCGCCGGCCGCGCCGGAGATGCTCGCGGACAGCGCGATGATCGAGCCGATTCCGCCGGCGACGACGAGCGCGCGCACGGTCTTCTCGGGATCGACGTGACGCTCTTCTTCGAGCGCGAGCAGCATGCCCGGGACGACGCCGCCCGCGCCGGCGGTCGGCGCCGCGACGATCACGCCCATCCGCGAGTTCTCGCCCATCACCGCCAGTGCGTAGAGCTCGGCCTTCACGGTCAGCGGATCGAGAAACGTCTTGCCCGACTGGAACGCGTCGCTGAGCAGGCGCGCCTCATTGCCGACGAGCTTCCCCATTGACAGGCCGCCGTTCTTGCCGCGCTCGACACAATCGCGCATGACCGCGCGGCGCTTGCGCAGCGCCTCGAGGATCTGCCCGGCCGGAATGGCGTGCTCCTGCTCGTCGGCCTCCAGGAAGACTTCGGCGAGGTCGCGGTCGGAGGCAAGCTCTTCGAGTTGGGCGAAGGATTCGATCATCGTTAACTGTTAACCGATAACCGTTAACCGTATGTTCCTACCCGGTTAACGGTTAACGGTTGATGGTTCACCGGTTCACGGGATCCGATCCAAGTACCGTGCCTCACGCATATCGCGCAAAGCGCAGATGCGCGTAATGGCCGCCTCTGACACGGGCGAGTCGACGTCGATCTCCATGAATGCGTCCTTGCCGCGCTGCTTCCGCGAGCAATACAGCGACGCGATGTTGATCCCCTCCTCGGCGATGATGTGCGCAACTTCCGCGATCATGCCGGGACGATCGCGATAGAACAGCAGCAGCGACGGCGAGTCGCCTTTGAACCGTGTTTGGAAGCCATTGATCTTGAACACCTCGATCACGCCGCCGCCGACCGACGAGCCGACGATCTCGACTTCGCGCGCCTTCCCTCGTATCTCGATCCGCACCGTGTTGGGGTGAACGTCGCCCTGATCCTCCTCCGAGAAGGTGATGTCGACGCCCATCTGCTCGGCGATCCGGATCGCCTCCGGGATGCGCGGATCGTCGACGTTCAGGCCGATCGCGCCGCCGGTGAGCGCGAAGTCCGATCCGTGGCCGCGGTACGTCGCGGCGAGCGGCGGATGAAGGAAGAACTTCACCTCGACCGGATCCTCGTCGAGGATCTCGCGCGCGACGCGCCCAAGACGCGCGGTGCCGGCGGTGTGCGAGCTCGACGGGCCGACCATCACAGGCCCCATCACGTCGAGAATCGACACCTTTCGATCGTGCCTTACAGCCATATCCGAAAGTCTACTGGTATCCCCGGGGCAAAACACTTACACTCGCCGCCACGTAGCAGACAGCCCACCGATGAACGCAAAGCCGGTCATCCTCGTCATCGACGACGACCTTCCCATCCTTACTCTGATGCGCAACGTGTTGCGCGAGTTCGGCTTCGAGGCCACGGTGGCCAGCACGGAAGCCGCCGCGATCGAGTCGTTCAGGACGAAAGCACCGCATCTCGTGCTGCTGGACAAGAACATGCCGGGCACATCCGTGCGCGAAATGATCGCCGCGCTGCGAAAAGAGGGCCCGAACCAGGTGCCGATCGTGATCCTGAGCGGCGAGCCCATCGAGCGCGACGAGATCCAGCGACTTGGCGCAGCCGGCGCGGTCATGAAGCCGTTCGACGTGCTCGACCTCGTCAAGCGCATTCGCTCGCACGTCGGCGACGCCCAAAACGCGGCATCCTGAGCCGCCCACGGAGCTCAGAATGACACGCATGCTACATTGCGTGGCCGGAGGCGCCTCATGACTCACGAAGTCGATCAGCTCGCGTTCACGGCCGTCTTCGGCGACGAGAACGCCAAGGCAGAAGCTCGCAGGGAGATCCATCTCCGGGCCCGCAAGGCCGGCGCGATCTCCTCATCGATCTATCCGCTCTACGCGGCGATCGGCCGCGGCGAGGTGCGGAAGCGGTTCACAGTCCCCGCGTTCAACATTCGCGCGCTGACGTATGACTCCGCCCGCGCGCTGTTCCGCGCGGCGATGCGGCACAACGTCGGGCCGTTCATCTTCGAGATCGCACGATCGGAGATCGGTTACACCGAGCAGCGGCCGGCCGAGTACGCCGCCTGCGTGCTCGCGGCCGCAATGCGCGAAGGCTACAAGGGCCCGGTGTTCATCCAGGGCGACCACTTCCAGGCCAGCGCGAAAAAATGGGCAACGGAAGAGGGGCGCAAGAGCGAGATCAAGGCGCTCGAATCGCTGATCGACGAGGCGCTCGCCGCGCAGTTCTACAACATCGACATCGACACCTCCACGCTCGTCGACCTCTCTTTCCCCACCCGCGAGGAGCAACAGCGCAACAACTACGAGAACACCGCGCATCTGACGCGCTACATCCGCCAGCGTCAGGCGAAAGGTGTCGAGATCTCCGTCGGCGGCGAGATCGGCGAGGTCGGCAAGTACAACACGCAGCCCGACGAGGTCCGCGCGTACATGGAAGGGCTGAAGCGCGAGCTCGGCGGCGCGACAGGAATCTCGAAGATCTCCGTGCAGACCGGCACGTCGCACGGCGGCGTTCCGCTGGCCGACGGCACGATCGCGCAGGCGAAGATCGACTTCAACGTGCTCCGCGAAGTCACCGAGATCTGCCGCAAGGAGTACGGAATCGCCGGCTCCGTCCAGCACGGCGCGTCGACGCTGCCGGAAGAAGTCTTCAACAAGTTCCCCGAGTCGAACGCCGTCGAGATCCATCTCGCCACCGGCTTCCAGAACATGGTCCTCGACGCTCCGTCATTGCCGCAGCAGATGAAGGACGAGATCCGCCAGTTCTGCTTCGCAAACTGCGCCGACGAGCGCAAAGCGGGCGAGACCGACGAACAGTTCGTCTACAAGACGCGCAAGAAGGCGATTGGCCCGTTCAAGCGGCGCATGTGGGATCTGCCGCCGGAGAACAAGCAGCCGATCATCGACGCGCTGGAGAACAAGTTCGAGTTCCTGATGGACAAGCTCGCCGTGTTCGACACGCGCGACGTCATCGCGAAGTTCGTTCCGTCAGTCGCCGCCGGGCTACCGCAGTACGCGGCGGCATCCGCGGAACTGACTGCCGCGGCGACAGTGGATCCGAACGAAGGCGAATAAAGCAGAGCGCCGAGCGCCGAGGGCGGAGCGCGGGAGAGCGAGTGCTATTTCTCCGCGAAATCCAGCGCGCACGACCCGAAGGGCACCGTCTGCTGATGCACGAGCGGCTCGAATCGCGCCGTAAAGTGCCGCAGCACCGGCGGCGCGCTCACGATCCGATAGCCGCAGAGCGCCTTCGCGCGCGCCATCAGCGTCGCGGCGATCTCGCCGACGTAGTCAATGTGTGACTGCGTGTACAGCCGCCGGGGAACGGCGAGGCGCACCAGCTCCATCGTCGCGTTCTCGCCGAACATCACGCTGCCGATCTCGCACGAACGGATGCCGCCCTCGAGATACAGGGCGTTCGCGACGGCGATACCCGGGAACTCGCCGCGTGGAACGTGCGGCAGCATCGCCGCCGCATCGATGTACACGGCGTGCCCTCCGGCCGGCCGCACGATCGGAATGCCCGACTCGGTCAGCTTTTCGCCGAGGTATTCGACGGAGCGGATGCGGTAGCGGAGGTAGTCTTCGTCGAGGACTTCGTCGAGCCCTTGCGCGATGGCTTCGAGATCGTAGCCGGCCAGTCCTCCGTAAGTCGGAAAGCCCTCCGTCAGGATGAGGAGGTTGCGACACTTCTGCGCGAGCGCATCGTCGTTGAGCGCGATGAAGCCGCCGATGTTCGCGAGACCGTCTTTCTTCGCCGACATGATGCAGCCGTCGGCGAGCGAGAACACCTCGCTGGCGATGTCGCGCGGCGAGCGGTCGCGCTGCCCGTCTTCGCGCTGTTTGATGAACCATGCGTTCTCGGCGAAACGGCAGGCGTCGAGGATGAACAGCTTGCGATAACGGCTGCAGAGCGCGCGAACGCCTTTCAGATTCGCGAGCGACACCGGCTGGCCTCCGCCGGAGTTGTTCGTGATCGTGGTCATGACCATGACCACGCGATCGCCTTCCTCGCGCAGCACGGTCTCGAGACGCTGAAGGTCGACGTTGCCCTTGAACGGATGCAGCAGCGACGGCTGCTTCCCTTCCTCGATCACGAGATCCCACGCCTCCGCTTCCTCGTATTCGATGTTCGCGCGCGTGGTGTCGAAGTGCGTGTTGCTCGTGACGACGTCGCCCGGTTTGAGCGTCGAGTGGAAGAGGATGCGCTCGGCCGCGCGGCCCTGGTGCGTCGGGATGACGTGCTCGAAGCCGGTGATGTCGCGGACGACGGACTCGAATCGTTCGAACGACCTCGACCCTGCGTACGACTCGTCGCCCTGCATGAGTGCGCCCCACTGCGCGGCCGACATTGCGCCGGTGCCCGAGTCGGTCAGCAGATCGATGATGACGTCGCGCGCGCGGAGATTGAACTGGTTGTAGCCGGCTGCCCGGAGCGCGCGCTCGCGCTGCTCGCGGGTGGTGAAGCGGATCGGCTCGACGGCCTTGATGCGGAACGGTTCAATGATGACAGGCATACGCACATTATCGCAGGGCGTGTGCGCAACGACGTCATCCGGCACGCACTTGGCACCGGCACGGAGCATGGGAAACCTGCTTTGGCTGATCATCGTCATCCTGGTGATCCTCTGGCTCGGCGGCTTCGCCTTTCACGTCGGCGGCAATTTGATTCACGCGCTGCTGGTCATCGCCGTGATCGTGCTGATCATTCAGCTGATCACCGGCCGCCGCGCGATTTGAACGCGCGCACGATCCGCTCAACGCGAGACTGATCGACCTCGGCCTCGACGTCCCCGCCGCGCTTGAGCGCGGTGCCGACGATCGCGCCGTCCGCATCGGCGAATGACGCGGCGTTCGACTCATCGAGGCCGCTGCCGATGATGAGCGGCGCGTCGAGAGCTTCGCGCAGGATGTGCAGCCGATCGGGATCGGCTGCGGCTCCGGTCTCCGGACCGGTCACGATGATCGCGTCCGCGCAGCCGCGAAGGCGGAGATCGCGCGCGGACCCGACGACGTCGACCGGCGCGAGTGGCACCGCGTGCTTCACCAGGTGGTCGGCGAAGATCAGAACGTCCGGCGCGAGCCGCGCTCGGAGCCGCAGCGTCCCGGCGGCGTCGCCTTCGATGATCCCCTGATCCGTGAGCATCGCCCCGGTGTGCACGTTGATGCGGATGAACGCGGCCCCGACCGCAGCCGCGATCGCGAGCGCCGCGCGCGCGTCGTTGCGCAGCACGTTCACGCCGATCGGCAGCCGCACTTCCCCCGCGACCGCGGCGATTACGCGCGTCATCGCGGCGATCGTCTCGGCCGGAACGCGCGTCGCGTAGAACGGCCGGTCGCCGAAATTCTCGACGGCGAGACCGTCGCATCCGCCGGCCGCGATCGCGCGCGCATCGCCAAGCGCAGCGTCGATCACTTCGTCCATCGATCCGCCGAAAAGCGGCGCGCCCGGCAGCGCTTTCAGATGGACCATCCCGAAAACGGCGTGCGCTCCGAAACGCACAACAAATGCTTCTCTCGTCAGCATCGGCGATCTGTTTATACTGCGCCGCGATGTCCGAGTTGAAGCTGTTCAACACGCTCTCGCGCGAGAAGGAGACGTTCGTCCCTCTCGTCCCCGGCGAAGTGCGGATGTACTCGTGCGGCCCGACGGTCTACAACCGCCTTCATATCGGCAACTTCCGCACGTTCCTCTGGAGCGATCTGCTGCGCCGCTACCTCGAGTGGCGCGGCTACCGCGTGCGTCAGGTCATGAACATCACCGACGTCGAGGACAAGATCATCCGCAACGCGAACGCGGCGGGGAAAGACATCACCAGCTACACCGCGCCGTTCATCGAGAGCTTCCACAAAGAGCTCACCGAGCTGCGCGTCAAACCGGCGGACGCTTATCCGCGCGCGACCGACTTCATTCCGCAGATGGTCACGCTCGTCGAACGCCTCAACGAGCGCGGTCACACCTACGTGGTCGACGGCTCGACCTACTTCCGGGTGAAGACGCTCCCCGGCTACGGCAAGCTCTCGCGCGTCGAAGTCGACAGCTCCAGCGACTTCAGCCGCGTCGAGAGCGACGAATACGAGAAGGAGAGCGCGCGTGACTTCGTCCTCTGGAAATCGAAGAAGGAAGGCGAGCCGTCCTGGAAGACGGCGATCGGCGAAGGCCGACCCGGCTGGCACCTCGAATGTTCCGCCATGTCCATGCACCTCCTCGGCGAAACGTTCGACATCCACACCGGCGCCGTCGATCTGATCTTCCCGCATCACGAGAACGAGATCGCCCAGAGCGAAGGCGCGACCGGAATGCCGTTCGTGCGGTACTGGGTGCACGGCGAGCACCTCAACATCGATCAGCAGAAGATGTCGAAGTCCCTCGGCAACATCTACACGGTCACCGAGATCCGCGAGATGGGATACGAGCCGCTGGTGCTTCGTTATGCGCTGCTGTCGGTGCCGCATCGCACGAAGCTCAACTTCACGACGCACTCGCTCGACGACGCGAAGAACGCGCTGCAGCGCATCGAGACATTCTTCCTTCGACTCGACGACGTCGCCGCCTCCGCGCCGCGCGATGCCGCGCACGCGAACGACGAAGGCGACGCGCTGATCGGCCGATTCCTGACGAGCTTTCAGGAAGCGATGGACGACGACCTCAACACGGCCGGGGCACTGGCGGCGCTGTTCACGCTGATCCGCGATGCGAACACCGCGATCGACGAAGGGCGGATCAGTTCCTCCGATGCCGAAGGCCTGCGCACCGCGCTCCGGAAGATCGATCCGGTGCTCGACCTCTTTCCGCGCCATGGCAAAACGATCGAAGCGGACATCCAGAAGCTGATCGACGCACGCCTGGCCGCGCGCAAGGCCCGCAACTTTGCGGAATCGGACCGCATCCGGGACGAACTGCTTTCGAAGGGAATCATTCTCGAGGACACCCCCGCCGGTACACGGTGGCGGCGGAAATGAGAGCGCCGAGGGCTCCGCGCTCCGCGCTCTGTATTCGATGATTGGTTACCTCGAAGGCACGCTGAAGCATCTGGACGCGACGCGCGCGCTCGTCATGGCCGGCGGCGTGGGCTACGACGTGCGCATCTCGCTGTCGACTTACTACAGGATCGAAGGCAAGCGCGACGTCGCGCTCGAGATTTACACGCACGTCCGCGAAGACACGCTGGCGCTTTTCGGTTTCGCCACGCCCGAGGAGAAGGTGGCGTTCGAGCATCTGATTTCGATTTCCGGAATCGGGCCGACGCTCGCGCAGAAGATTCTCTCCGGCATCGACGCACCCGATCTCGCGGATGCCATCGCACGCGCCGACGCTCGAAAGCTCGCGACGATCCCGGGCGTCGGCAAGAAGACCGCCGAACGGATCTGCCTCGAGCTTCGCGACAAGCTGGTGCTCCCGTCGGCGACCGCGGCGAAGCCGGCGACGACGCGCGGCACAATCGACGACGACGTCCAATCCGCGCTCGTCAACCTCGGCTACCGGCAGAAGGATGCGGACGCCGCGATCGAGGCGGCGCGCAAAGAGCTCGGAGCCGACGCGGAGTTGCCGGCGCTTCTCAGGGCTGCACTGCGACAGTTGACGAAGTAGGAACGGCTTCCTTCGCCACGAACTCGCGTGCGAAGCGCTCGAGCGCTTCCCAGTCGGTGTACTCGCGGTCCTTCGAGAAGTCGCCGCCCCGGCCCTGGTCCCTGGCGATCTTTTTCATGATGAATCGCGTGAAGAGACCGTACTTCGTGAACGCCTCGGCGCCGGCGACGCAAAAGTACGTTGCCGGCAACCATCCGGTCACGCCGACGAATTTGTGGACTTGCGACTCCGCCTCGTCGACGTTGAACTTCGCCGCCAGGCTGACCGCGACGAGCGCCGTGCGCACGGAGCTCAGCTCGCTGAAATGGCGCGCCACGAACCTGATGGTCGCCTTCGGGAACCGGCCGAAATAAACCGGCGCCGCGATGATCACGCTGTCGTAGGCGCCGATCCGCACGTCACGCTGCAGGGACGCCACCGGCGACGCCGCAACGGCGTGCCCCTCCCGTCGCGCGATCTCCGCGATCCGCTGAGCGATCTTTTCCGTCTGACCGTGCTTCGATGAATAAAGGATGAGCAATCGCATGAAATGAACGATGGGGCGGTCCGCGCGAGAGGGATGGGACAAAAGTCACTGGCCGGAGTGAGTGACACCACGATGTCTGGTGAGAGCGGTCGCCGCTGATCGGGTTCCGAAATGGTTCCCTTGCTTCGGCGGTAAAGGAGGAACTCCATGGAAGACTTCGGCTACGGACGCGTGCTGGTTCCGACGGATCTGAGCGACTTCAGTGCGGTAGCGCTCCGGTACGCGGCACTGCTGCGCGATAAGGCCGGCTCGAATCTGACTCTCATGTATGCCGACGAGGTCTACGTCCCCGTCGACCTGCTCGAGGCGCCGATCGGCTATTACCTCGAAAACGCGCCGCAGACGCGCGAGAAACTGCAGGCGAAATTCACCGAATACGCGAAGGCGCAGATCGGCGGGAAGTTCGAAACCGTCGTCGTCCAGGACGCTCCGGCACGCGCGATTCTCAACACGGCCAGGTCGACGCGCGCCGACCTCATCATCATGGGCACGCACGGCCGCCGCGGCATCCGCCGCGCGATCCTCGGTTCGGTCACCGAGAACGTCCTGCACGAGAGCGATGTCCCCGTGCTGACCGTCCGCCCGAATGCGATGGCCGGCCGTACGACCGAGATCAAGCGCATCGTCTGCCCCATCAACTTCACGCATGTCGCGCGTCAGGCGCTCGCCCAGGCCTGCGGATTCGCGCAGATCTTCGGCGCGGAGCTGAGCATCATCTACGTCGTCGAGGGCATCGACGGCGACCGCGTGTCGCAGGTCGAGACCGCGTTCAGCCAGTGGATCGAGCCGCAGGTGCGCGACCGCTGCCGCTTCAACCGCCTCGTCGTCCGCGAAGGCGATCCGGCCGAGCGCGTGCTCGTCACCGCGTCGGAACAGCAGGCCGACCTGATCGTCATCGGCGCGCAGCACAAGTTCTTCTCCGACGCGACCGTGATCGGCACGACGACGCAGCGGATCACCCGCTTCGCGCGATGCCCGGTTCTCACGGTCGTCCGCAAAGCGAAGCCGGAAGTCGAGAAGCACGACGCCCGGAAGCGCGAAGAGCTCGTCAGCACCAATTAAAATCAACTCAATGCCCCTACTGCTTGCCGCCGCGACGATTTTCGCCGCGGCGGTTTCGTCTTCAGCGGCAAACACGGCGAACGCGATCGAGGACGCTGTCATCGCCGCGCGCGAGCACGGCTCCGCCACCGTCGCCGGCCAGCGCGTGGCCTCGCCGGACGGCGTGGCAACGTTCTACGAGCAGCGCGAGCTCGCGCCGGCGTGGGACAGCGACAACGCCGCCGCGCTCGTGCATGCGATCGATCGCGCCGGCGACGACGGGCTCGATCCCGCGGATTACCACCGCGCATCGCTCGACAACATCGGCGAGATCTCGCCGGAGCAGGACGTGCTGCTCACCGACGCGTTTCTCACCCTCGCCGATCACTTCCTCCGCGGCCGCGTGCATCCCGAGTCGCTGATCGCGAACTGGTGCATTCCGCCGCGCAGATTCGATCTGCCGTTCGTGCTCGACTCGGCGCTCGAGACGAAGTCGGTCGACAGCGTGGTCCGCACGCTCGCGCCGCCGCAAGAGGCGTATCAGCGTCTCCGCCGCGCGCTCGCCGAATATCGCGAGATGAGCGACTGGCCGCTCGTCGACGCCGGCCCGACACTCTGCCGCGGCGATCGCGGTCCGCGTGTCGCACAACTCCGGCGCAGACTCGGCGCGACCGATGGCGACGATTTCGACGCGGAGCTCGACTCGCTCCTTCGCGATTTCCAGCGACATCACGGACTGAATCCGGACGGAGTCGCCGGCGCGGACACGATCGCGGAGCTCAACGTCACGCGCCAGCAGCGCATCGAACAGCTCGTGCTGAATCTCGAGCGCTGGCGATGGATGCCGCGCGCGCTGCCGTCGCGCTACCTCATCGTGAACATCGCCGCGTTTCAACTCGAAGGGTTCGACTCCGGACGTCCGTCGATCACGATGCGAACGGCCGTCGGCAAGCACTACACGAAGACGCCCTTCCTGCGGTCGGAAGTGACGAAGATCGTCTTCAATCCGTTCTGGAACGTGCCGCCGTCGATCGCGACGAAAGAGCTGTATCCGAAGCAGCAGAGCAACGCGGCGTACTTCGCATCCGAGCACATCGACGTGCTCCCCGGCGGCCAGTTGCGACAGCAGCCCGGCCCGTGGAACGCGTTGGGCCGCGTGAAGTTCGACATGCCGAACCCGTACGCGGTGTATCTGCACGACACGCCGTCGAAGTCGGTCTTCGGCAAGGATGCCCGCGCCGTGAGCCACGGCTGCATCCGCGTCGAGCAACCGGCCGCGCTCGCCGCGTGGCTGCTCGAGGGACGCATGGCTCCGCCGGCGATTGCGAAAGCGATTGCCAGCGGCCGGAACGAGCACGTCCCGCTTGCCGGGCCGGTGCGCGTCTACGTTCTTTATTGGACGGCCTTCGTCGGCGACGACGGCGACGTGCAGTTCCGCCGCGACGTCTATGAGCGCGACACGGAGCTTGCCGCCGCGCTCCATCACGCCGTCAGGCCGTAGCGGGCGCTCTGCTGTTTCGCCTGCCGAAAATCGCGCGGTCCAGACTCCAGTCGCCGCCGTCATTCGCGGCGATGAACAGGAACACAAAGCAGTAGAGCACGGCCAGCTCACCCTTGTTCTGTAGCGGAATGAATCCGTGCGGCGCGTGCGTCGTGAAATAAGCCACCGCCATTTCGCCGCTGGCGAGGAACGCCGCGATCGTCGTGAACAGCCCGACCAGCACGAGCGCACCGGTCGTGAGCTCGATGATGCCGCCGATCCCGCCGATCGACGTAATCGGAGGACGACCGCCGCCACCCTCACCCCCCGGCGGCCAGCCGAGGATTTTCTGGGTGCCGTGAATCATGAACATCGCGCCGGTAAAGATGCGCAGCAGCGCATAGGTGTGCTCGTAGAAGCGTCCGAGGATTGGTTTCACAGGGGCCTCCTTGCGCATTCACTCCGCGCGCCAACGAGCACAGCAGGCACAACGGCATCAGCGATTCATCGAAGGATGGCCAGCGAGTAACCGGTTGGCGCACAAAACGCAACAGCAGGTCGCTGAAACCGATGCGCCTTGCCCCATTCGCACTCGCACTCGCGCTCGCCGTTCCGGCGCAAGCCGCCGATCTGACCGACATTCTCCTCGCCCGCGCGTGGCCGTACGCACCGTACGCGCGGCTGAACGACGTCGGCGCCGGTGTGGCGGTGGTGTTCAGCCCTGACCTCAGCGTCCCCGGCAACTGCCGCTTCTACCACGCCCTCGGATTCGCCTGTTTCGACGATCCCGACTGGTCGAAGGTCCTGCAAGGCCTTCACGACTGGAACGTGGCGAATCCCGACCGGCCCATCCGAACCGTCGTCCTCGAAACGCACGGGACGAACGGCAACGGTCTGAAGCTTCAGAAGAGCTACGACCCGAAGGCGCCTCGCTCGTACATCTCCGTGGGCGGTCTGCAGGAACGTCTCGACGCCGAGAAGCTCCGTTACGTGCTGATCAGCGCGTGCAACTCCGGACGGCTCCTCCGCCCGAAGATCTTCCGCAATCTCGATCCCGCAAACGGAGACAAGCTCTTCCTGCCGGCAACTCTCGGAATCATCGGCGCGAGCGACGAGTGGAATGAGTTCAACAGCCAGATCACGATCATCGCGCCGGCATCGAGCCACATCGAGATGACCGTTGTCGGCTCGATGAAAGAGCTCGCGCCGGCGACGCGACAGCTCATCAATCGCGCAGCGGATAAAGCCGGCGAGCCGCGACCGGTGAACTTCGCGATGTCCGACCTGATGATGCAGATGCTCACGCGCGACAAGCGCCTTCGTCTGCAGATCGCCGGCGGCGTCGACGCGTTGTCGCGGGAAAAGGATTCCGTCTCCCTCACCGAAACCCTGTTCGCCAGGCTCGTCAAGCGGCTCAACACGATGGCGCGCAACGACGCGCAACAATCCTTTGACACCCGCGCCAGTCGCTGATTGCGGGTACACGTGTGAAGTTCGTCCTCTTCTACCCTTCGGTTCAGTCGGACTGGAACAACGGCAACGCGCACTTTCTGCGCGGCGTCGCATCCGAGCTGCTCGATCGCGGCCATGAGGTCCACATCTGCGAAGCGAACGACGCGTGGAGCGTGCAGAACCTCGTTGCGGACCACGGCACCAGGCCGCTCGAGGATTTCCGTCAGGCGTTTCCACATCTCGCGCCCGACGAATACGACCCGCACTCACTCGACCTCGACGCAATGCTCGATGGCGCCAACGTGGTCATCGTGCACGAGTGGAACGATCCCGAGCTCGTCCGCAGCATCGGCGCGCATCACGCGCGCCACGGCTCGTACCGCCTTTTCTTCCATGACACGCATCACCGCGCCGCGACACAGCCAGACGCGATGGCTGTGGACGATCTCGGGCACTACGACGGCGTGCTCGCGGGCGGGAACGTCATTCGCGACCTCTACCTCGAGCGCGGGTGCGCGGCCCGCGCATGGACGTGGCACGAGGCAGCCGACACGCGAGTCTTTCACCCGCGTCCGCACGGCGAGCCGGACGGCGACGTCGTCTGGATCGGCAACTGGGGCGACGACGAGCGCACCGCCGAGCTTCACGAATTTCTCATCGATCCCGTCCGCGACCTCGGTCTGAAGGCGCGCGTCTATGGCGTGCGGTATCCCGACGATGCGCGTGCTGCGCTGAACGAAGCGAACATCGACTTCGCCGGCTGGATCGCCAACTACCGGGTGCCGGAAGTGTTCTCGCGCTATCGGTTCACGCTGCACGTTCCCCGGCGGCCGTACGCGACGACGCTGCGCGGCATCCCGACGATCCGCCCGTTCGAAGCGATGGCCTGCGCCATCCCGCTCATCTCCGCACCCTGGGACGACTCGGAACACCTCTTCACGCCGGGGAAGGACTACCTCGTCGCGCGCGACGGAGAAGAAATGCGCAAACACATGCGCGACCTGATCAACGACCGCGCCCTGGCGCAAAGTCTCGCCGAGCATGGACTGCGGACGGTCCTGTCGCGCCACACGTGCGCGCACCGCGTCGCGGAGCTGCTTGCGATCATTGCAGAGGTTCAAGTTGTGCAGAAGGAACGTGCATTGGTGAACTGAGGGTGATGTGGATCGCAAAGTAGTTGTCGACAACTATATGGTGTACCATAGATGCCGGAATTGCCCGCCGACGTAACCACCGCAGCGACGACTGAAGGCGTACCTGTCGCTCCATCAATCTCGGCCGCTCTGGAGAACGCCCGCGTTCCGATCGAGCGCACGCTGATCGATCGCCGTGTGCTCATGCTGTGCGGATTTGCCGTACTGCTGGCTGCCCTCACCGGAGTCATCGCCCAGGTCCTCATACGCATCATCTGGTTCGTCACGAACGTCGCGTTCTACGGCCGCTTCTCCGCCGCGTACGCGAATCCCGCAGACAACAACCTCGGCCTGGCCGTCGTCGTCGTGCCGGTCATCGGCGGAATCCTCGTCGGATTCATGGCCCGCTACGGCTCGAAAGCGATTCGCGGCCACGGCATCCCGGAAGCGATGGAGCAGGTGCTGCTGAACGAGAGCCGGATCCCGGCCCGGATCACGTTCCTCAAGCCGCTTTCCGCTGCGATCGCGATCGGCACCGGCGGTCCGTTCGGCGCCGAGGGCCCGATCATCGCGACGGGCGGCGCGGTCGGCTCCGTCGTGGGCCAGATCGTCGAGATGACCGCGACCGAGCGCAAGACGCTGCTCGCCGCGGGCGCCGCGGCCGGCATGGCGGCCACGTTCGGCAGTCCGGTCTCCGCGGTGATCCTCGCGATCGAGCTGCTGTTGTTCGAATTTCGTCCGCGTTCGATCATCCCCGTCTCGCTGGCGGCGGTCACCGCGGCGGCGGTGCGCATCGCGTTCGTCGGCACTGCGCCGGTGTTCCCGATGCCGCTGCTGGCGCGACCGTCGGAGCAGGCGCTCACGACGTACGTGATCATGGGCGCGTTCATCGGATATCTCTCCGTCTACGTCACGCGCGCGGTCTACTGGATCGAAGATCTCTTCGAGAAGCTGCCCGTGCACTGGATGTGGTGGCCGGCGATCGGCGGCGTTGCCGTCGGCGTGGTCGGTTACTTCGTGCCGCGGACGCTCGGCGTCGGCTACGTGAACATCGAAGACCTCGTTCAGGGGAAACTGTTCGGCGCCGCGGTGATCGTCCTCTGTCTGATGAAATTCATCTCCTGGGCAATCGCCCTCGGCAGCGGCACGTCGGGCGGAACGCTCGCGCCGTTGTTCACGATCGGCGGCGGCGCAGGAGTCGCGCTCGGCGAGCTCGCCGCCGTGGCGTTCCCGAAATTCGGTATCGACCCGCGGATCTGCGCGCTCGTGGGAATGGCGGCGATGTTCGCGGGAGCATCGCGCGCGCTGCTCGCGTCGGTTGTCTTCGCGTTCGAGACCACGCTTCAACCGCTCGGACTTCTTCCTCTCCTCGGCGGATGCACGGCAGGCTATCTCGTCTCCGCGCTGCTGATGCCCAACACGATCATGACCGAGAAGCTCGCCCGCCGCGGCGTGCGCGTGCCGGCGGAGTACGCCGCCGACTTCCTCGACCTGATTCACGTCGCCGACGCCTGCTCGGAGGAAGTCGTCTACCTCCGCTCCGATCAGACGCTCGACGAAGTGCGCGCGTGGATGGCGGAGAAGAAAAGCCAGACGCATCACCAGGGCTTTCCGGTTCTCGATCCTGACGGCAGTCTCGTCGGGGTCGTCACGCGCCGCGATCTGGTCAACGGCGGACGCCCGGGCTCGACCACGGTCGCGCAACTGATCACCCGCCCGCCCGCCGTCGTCTTCCTCGACAACTCGCTCCGCGAAGCCGCCGACCACATGGTGCGCGAGGACATCGGCCGCCTGCCCGTCGTGTCGCGCGAGGACCCGCGCAAGGTCGTCGGGTTCATCACGCGCAGCGACCTGCTGAGAGCGCATGAGAGGCGCCTCGCGGAAAGCGAGAATACGTAGTAACCGGCGTACCATCTCCGGCATCCAAACCGCCATGAAGAAACTCGTCCGCAAGCATCCGCTCGCGATCCGCTGGTTTCATTGGATCAACTTCCCGCTTCTCGCGCTGATGATCTACAGCGGCACGCTCATCTACTGGGCGTACCCGATCTATCGCGTCGGGCTCGGCTCGCTGACAGTGATCAAAATGAATCTGTCGCAGCCGGCGTGGAAGTCGCTGCACGTGAACAACCGGCTCGCGGACGGCATGGCCATCCACTTCTTCGTCATGTGGCTCTTCGCGATCAACGGCGTCGCGTACGTCCTGTACACGACCTTCTCCGGCGAGTGGCGCGAGCTCGTGCCGAACCGCGCGTCGCTGAAGAACGCGTGGCAGACGTTCCTGCACGATCTGCATCTGCGCAAAGAGGCGCCGGCGCACGGAAAATACAACGGCGCGCAGCAGATCTCGTACACGCTCATCGTCCTGATGGGACTCGGCTCGCTGCTGACCGGAGTCGCGATCTACAAGCCCGTGCAGTTCTCGTGGCTGACATCGATCTTCGGCGGCTACCCGATGGCGAGGTTCTTTCACTTCTGGCTGACCGTCGGCTACGTCGTCTTCTTCCTCGTTCACGTCGGGCAGGTCATCAAGACCGGCTGGAACAACTTCCGCGCGATGGTGATCGGATACGAAGTGCAGGAGGCGGCGCATGAGTGATCTGATCGAAGTCGCCGACGAGGCAACGCTGGAAGCCGAAAAGCAACGCCAGCGCGAACGGGCGAACGACGAGGAAATCGACCGGCAGGTTCGCCGCATGACGCGCCGCGGTTTTACGACGGCGGCAATCGCTGCGGCCGCGGGCTACGGCGCGTGGAAGTGGCTCCGCAGTCGCGAAATGATCGGGTACCTGCAGTGGCCGCTGCGCCGGGTGCTCGAGCTCAACGAATCTGTCGCGGAGGCGTACTTCCGCACCGCAAGACTGACTCCGGCGTTCCCCGCATCGCGCATCAATCGCCCCGCCCGGCTCAACGGCGACCTCGGGCTCAATCCCGCGTTCAATCCGGCGACGTGGCAGCTGCGCGTCGAAGGAGCATCGAAGCCGGTCGCCCTCACGATCGACGACCTCGAGTCACTACCCCGCCGCGAGCAGATCACCGAGTTCCGCTGCATCGAGGGCTGGTCGATGATCGTGAAGTGGACCGGCACGCGCTTCGCCGACCTCATGGCGAAGTTCCCGCCCGTCGAGCGCTCGCAGTACGTGGCAATGGAGACGCCGGATCGCGGCTACTACGTCGGCCTGGATATGGAGAGCGCGATGCACCCGCAGACGCTCCTCGCGTATGCGATCAACGATGAGCCGCTGTCCATGGCCCACGGCGCGCCGCTGCGTCTCGCGATTCCGGTGAAGTACGGGATCAAGAACATCAAGCGCATCGGCACGATCCGCTACACGAACGTGCGACCGGCGGATTTCTGGGCCGAGCAGGGCTACGACTGGTACGCCGGCCACTGATGTGGAGGTGCGGCGGTTGTGGTTAGATTCGCGGCCATGATGAAACGCACCCTCGGCAAAGTCCTCGATGTCTCCGCCATCGGTCTCGGCTGCATGGGAATGTCGGAGTTCTACGGCTCGCACAACGACCAGCAGTCGATCGACACGATCCATCGCGCGCTCGACCTCGGCATTAACTTCCTCGACACCGCCGACATGTATGGCCCGTTCACGAACGAGATGCTCGTGGGGCGGGCGATTCGCGGACGCCGCGATCACGTGGTCATCGCGACGAAGTTCGGCAACGAGCGCAACGCCGATGGAAGCTGGAAGGGCGTGAACGGACGTCCGGAATACGTCCGGGCGTCATGCGACGCCTCTCTCAAACGCCTCGGCGTCGAGGTGATCGATCTCTACTACCAGCACCGCGTCGACGCCAACGTGCCCATCGAGGAAACGATCGGCGCGATGTCGGAGCTCGTCAGCGCCGGGAAGGTCCGCTTCCTCGGCATGTCCGAGGCGGCCCCGGCGACGATCCGCCGCGCGCACAAGGTCCATCCGATCACCGCGCTCCAGACCGAGTACTCGCTGTGGAGCCGCGATCCCGAAGACGAGATCCTCCCGGCCGTCCGCGAGCTCGGAATCGGATTCGTCGCGTACAGTCCGATCGGCCGCGGCTTCCTCTCCGGACGCTACAGGACAATCGACGACTTCGATGCCGACGACTACCGCCGCAACTCACCGCGGTTCCAGGGCGGGAACTTCGCGAGGAACCTCGAGCTCGTGAGGCACATCGAGCGCATCGCGAAACAAAAGCACGTCACGCCCGCGCAACTCGCCATCGCCTGGCTGCTGCACCGCGGCGAAGACATCGTTCCGATCCCGGGGAGCAAGTCGATCGCTCACCTCGAGGAAAACGCGGCGGCCGTGAATGTCGAGCTGACGCGCGAGGAGATGGCGCGCATCGATGAGGTCGCACCGAAAGGGGCAGCGGCCGGAGACCGCTACCCCAACATGGCTCTCGTAAACCGCTGATTACTTCTTCTTGAGACTCTTGATGTAGTCGACGACGTCCTGGATCTCGTCCTTCGACATCTTGCTCTTGAACGCGGGCATCTTGCCCTTGCCGTCGCTGGTGATCTTGATCAGCTCTTCTTTCGACTGCTTCTGAACCTCTTCGCTGCTGAGCGGCCGCACCTTCATATTTTTGGCCATCGTCGTGTCGGCCGCGCCTTCCGAGCCGTGACACGCCTGGCATTTCTTCGCGAAGATCTCCTTGCCTTCCTTCTTCTCCTTGGCCGGATTGTCTGCCGCGAACGCGCCCGGCACGGCCAGGGCGAGAACGACGAGGACCACAACAAAGAAACGAACACTTCGCATCAAGACACCTCCATGAGCTGCGTAGATTACCGCGCTTCGTCGCGCTCGGCGGCTCCCATCCCTTTCGCAATGGCGGTGGCTTTCGCGTTCTTGACCTTCGTGGGCAGCAGCTTGTACGCCGCGCTCTGCAGCTTCTTCACCGGCCGCAGCAGCGGGTTGCTCCACATCGCCTCAGCCGAGTCCTTGCGGGCCTGCATGAGATCGCCGAGCTGGCGGAGCTGATCGTCGCTGAAGAGCTGCCGCGCCTTCACGAACATCTGGCCCTCTTCCTCGCGAATGTGATGCTCGATGAGGTCCCGCAGCACCTTGGCCTTGGCCCCGAACTCCTTTGACTTCGGGTTGGCGGCCTTGAGCGACGGCAGCTCGATGTCGACGAGATGGTGCTCCTCGGTCGCTTCGTAGAAGAGATCCTCGCTCTGTGTCTTCTCGGACGCGGCTTTGAACGCAGGGTAGAAGACTTCCTCCTCGATCTGGGAGTGCAGCTTCACTTCGCGCTCGATCTCCGAGACGAGGCGCTCGCGCTCCTTGACGGCGCGGTCTCCGGTTCCGTCCAGCTCGCGCAGCAGGCGTTTGACGTTGGCGTGATCGGACTTCAACATTGCTATCGCATTGGGCATAAGTTTTCTCCTTCCCCTTGTATGGCGTTGCAAGGATCAAGAGAATGCGCGACGCGTACCAATGATCGACTCATCAATTCTTCATCCAAACGTGCGATCGGCTCTCGACTCCGCCGGCGTCCGATACGAGCCCCTCCCCTGCCGGCCGGAATGGGCCGATACCGCTGAGTTCTGCGCGAACTACGGCATCGCAGCCGAGGAGGCGTGCAACACGATCGTGGTGGTGATGAAGACGGAGCCGCGGAAGTACGTGGCCTGCCTCGTGCGCGCCGACACGAAGCTCGACGTGAACCACCGCCTGGCGCGCGAAGTCGGGTTCAAGCGGCTTTCGTTTGCGTCATTTGAAGAAGCGGCGAAGCTGTCGGGACAGGAGATCGGCGGCGTGACGGTCGTCGGACTGCCGGACGAAATCCCGGTGATCGTCGACGCGCGCGTGCTCGAGCGCCCTTCCGTGATCGTGGGCGGTGGAAACCGGACGAGCAAGGTACGGCTCGATCCGAACGAGCTGACGAAGCTGCCGAACGTGCGCGTGGCCGAGGTCGCTGTGCCGCGTTAGCGCTTCCCGTCGTCGCGGCGACTGACGAGCTCGTTCATTTCCGAGGCGATCCGCGCCGCGATGGTTTCGAGCGCGGCGATGGCGTCGGAGAGCCGCCGCCACATCGCATCCTCTCGCGGAACCTCTGTTCGCCCGGCGGGGATCGGGTGCATGACCGAATGCTTGTAGAAACAGGCTCCACAGAGCGGCACATCGCCGTGAAGAACAGTAGCCGGATCCCCGCAGTCGGCGCAGTTCACGTCCACACAGTTGTACGCTGCGGATGCGTTTCGGTTTGCAACCCGACGTGAACTTTTGCGCGAACGGCGGTGAAGATGTTACGGCCTGCGTGATCAGGTAACAGGTAACGGGTAACAGGTAACGCTTCCGCTGGAGCCCCTCGTCACGCCTCGGGTACGATCCGCGCGTGCGCCGATTCCTCCTCTTCACGTTCTTCATCGCCACCGCCGCGCGCGCCGAACAGAGTCCGCTGCTCGCCCGCTGGATCGACAAGGCCGGCGGCGCTGAACGCGTCGCGCGAATCGCCGCCATCCATCGCATCGACGACGTCGACGAAGACGGCATGGCCGGAACGCGCGAAGAGTGGACGACCGCGGCGATGCAGCGGCGGGAGCGCGTCGATCACGTCCACGACGAAGCGCAGATCGTGTTCGACGGCGCGAACGGATGGCGGCGTGACTGGAACGGATTCGTCGAGAAGCTCGCCGGCGACGACCTGCGCCGGCAGTCGGACATCGCGCTCCTGCATTCCCTCGCCGCGCTGACCGGCGCTGCGGGTCCGCCGAAATCTGTCGCCGTAGACACGCTCGAGTTTCAC
>DASWBH010000305.1:0-3712 GCA_036390755.1 Thermoanaerobaculia bacterium | reverse complement strand
AGAGCAACATCACGCGCCGCGTGGACTTTGCCCTGTTCATGGTGGGGGCTATCGAGAACGACGAGCTCGTCCACGAGGCCCCGGCGATTGTCGGCTGCAAGACGCCCTCTGCGCTCGCGTACGCCACTGGCGAATGATCTCAAGGAACTTCCTCTTCTCACGACTCCGGGGTCGATCGCCGAATGAGCGGTCGTCACGACGATTGGCAGCGTGCCATCTAACAACCGGTTGCAGCGGACGGCGCAGCCGCGCCGCCGCTGAACCGGAGCGTTGGGCCGCTTAGACCGTTGCAAATGACGACACACGAAGCGATCTCTTGGTCCGTGAGTATTCTCATTCCTGCGGCTATGTCCTGGCTCTACTGGTCGGCGGCTAATAACCATCCGAATCTGACTTCGCAGCTTCTCAGGCGATTCTACGAACGAAGCCTGACTGGCCAGCAACGTACGCTCACAACCATGTCTGTCTTCTTTGGCGGCATGTCAGTGTTCTTCGCTGTGTGGCCGGTCTACGTGCTAGTCGACGGAGCGCATCGTTAGTGCCTCAGCGCTATTTTTCCCGAACCTCTTCTTCGGTCGCCGAAGACGTTAGCCCGAGTGGCGTGCAGAGTCGGCATGCTTTGCCGGGGAAGGACGCGTCGCAAGCAACAGCCACCCAACTTCATCGCCGCACCCGACGCGAACCGGCACGCTGCTGTATTCCTGGAGCTATGCTCGTTCGCATCGCCGGTTTGCGCCGGTGAGCTTCAAACGTTAGGCCGCCACCGTGTTGCAGTGACGAACACAGGGAGAAAGGGCGCGATGCGATGCATATCCTGGAGCATCTGTTTCTGGTCGGCGAGTTCCCCGCGCGAGCCCGCCTGCTGTCGGGGCTGACGCTCGAGCAAGTCACGCTATGCCCGGACGGCGCGTCGCACTCGATCTACGAGGAACTGTGGCACGTTGTGGCGTACCAGCAGAGTATTATCGAGCCGGGCGAGCCGGCCCGCGACGTGTACCCCAGTGCGGCGCCGGAGCACGAGCACCAATGGCACGACTTGGTGCGAGTGTTCCTGGACGGCGCTCGCGCTGCGGCAGCGATGGGGAAGGCGCCTGAGCGGTTGGCGCTCGAGGTAGAGCCGGGCGTGACAATGGCCGACGAGCTGAATAGTGTTGCGGTACATAACGCGTATCACCTCGGCAAGATCGTTGCGTTACGGCAGAGGATCGGCGCGTGGCCGCCCACGGGAGCGTCGGACGGGGCGTAACCGCGGGCGCGATGCGACTCCGCTCAACTAGCGGCCCAGGTCTTAGCTCAACTTTGAACTGCAACACTGACGGTTCGCGAAGCATATCGGTGATCGACGCCGATCTCGAAATGTTGCTGAAGGCGTTCTTCACACGCCGGCCCTTGTCTCTATTTGGTCCTCTTGCGCTTCCTTGCGGTCGTCTATCTCGCCGTCCGGGTTTCGGTCCGATGCGCCGGAATTGACGAATCGCCGCAGCAGTCCTACCGTCTTAGCTCATGCATGCAGTGCTGATTCTCGGCGTGATTCACGTGATGCTGAACGGCGCGCCGGTGCGGGACGCGCAGATCTGCGGCGTTCGCGCTCTCGGGATCGAAACACCGTTCCGGCAACTGCTCGCATCCAATGACGTCGTTTGTGGCGACAACTTTCCGCCCGGGCTGTGGAACGTGTTCGCGCGCCGGGGAACGTCGCTCGTCAGCAGCCACACGCTCCTCGTCGACACGCGGAAGCCGATGCCGGCGATCGAACTGCGCCTCGTTCCGGCAGCGACGATTCGGTTCGCGCGCCCCGACGGCGCGCAGGCGTTCGCGTACGACACTGACACGTTGAGCGCATTTCCCGCAGCATCCGACGGCCACGCGCTCGTTCCCGCTGAACGCGATGTTGTGCCGCTGCTCGCGAAAAACGCGCAGCCGATCGCCATCGGCGAGCCGCTGCACCTTGCCGCGAACGCCACGCAATCCGTGGCGCTGTCACCGTCGCGCGGCATCGCGACGTGGATTGCGATCGCGCCCGCGGATCTCGACGCGCTGCGCATCACTCGCCGCAAACAGCCGCCGTCGATTGCTGCCACCTCGGGCAAGAAAACGGTCCAGTCGATGAACCCGATCCGCGGCACGACGGAACTGAATGGCGCGATGCAGTTCATTCGCGACGTTCCACCTGGATCAGCAACAGTCACGGTCAGCGGCGCGCCATGGAAATCCGAGAGCGTCACCGTGAATGTGCCGCCGAATGGCGTCGTCACAACGCCGTCGCCGTTGCGGCTCGTCCCGTCGTCGAGCGCGGTCGTGCAGTGGTTCGCGCGCCGCAATCTCCTCGATCTGGTGCGCGACCGCAACACTGCGTGCTCGGAGACGAAGAAACCAGGCGCCGCCGAACCGACGCCCGTGCTCTCGCTGCTATCGTGCAAGGGGAACCACACTGCCCCCGCGCTCGATCTTCTCGACCGCGCAGACTGCAAGGTGATCGGCGAACAGGAATGGGCGCGCGACGAGCAGAGCGGCAAGGCCGTCTTCCGCGATCTCGATCCGGGCACCTACGTCGCGGACTTCACGTTCAGCGATCTGCCTCCGGTGCGCACGATCGTGAAGGCGACCAGGTTCGAAGAAACGACCGTGCCGCTCGAAATCGATTATTCGACGGTGTACGGCCGCGTCACCGTCGGCGGCGAGAAAGCCCCGTCGCCGGTCACGGTCCGCTTCCGATTTGTGACTGCCGTGACGACGGACGCCGACGGCAATTACACGGCTGTGCTCTCCCGGCCGCTCATGAGCGGACAGGTGCTCTCGATTCGCAGCTGCGATGGTTCGGTTGAGGGCGAGGAGATCGTCGATCGCAACGTCCTACCGAACTCGCGATACGACATCGACCTCAGCGCGAACAAAGTGATCGTTGCAGCGGTCGACGCTGAGAGCGGCGCTCCCGTCGCGGGCGCGCTCGTGCGCTACGGCGCATTTCGGTCACAGGAGATGTCGTCGCTCTACTACTTCCGCCTTGCGTCCACGCCGGGCAATGAAACTGTTCCGATCCGCACCGACGCGAACGGCCACTACACGATCGAGCACATGCCGCCGGGCAAGCTTCTCCGCGTCTGTCTTGAAGCCGAGGATTACGAGCGAACGTGTCCTGAACCGTTTCAGCTGACGTCGACCGGCGAGCAAACGCTGAAGATTCCAATGAGGCCGAACGGATTTCGCGGGCAGATCACCGGCGTCGCAAACGTCGCCGCCGGGCAACTCTATTGGTTTGCGCCTGACGGTACGCCGACGGAAACTGCAAACGTCAAAGCGGACGGCGCGTTCCGCTATCGCAAAACGCACGAGGCTGGAGAAGTCGCGGTCTTCGTCTCGCTCAACGGGCCGCTGTACGCGTTTCCGCAGCCGCAACTCGCACCGGGCGATCCGATGATCGTCGCCATGGGCGCCGCGCCGGTGCGCACGTTCTCCGTCTCGATCGGCGAGGACAACGCCCAATCGGATGCAGTCGTCACCATTGCGATCGGAGACCTCGTCGTGCCGTATCCGCCATTCGCACAGCATCTCGCGCTACACGGCTCGCAACTGCAGCTCACGAATCGCGGTCCGCTGCTCATTCCGGACATCCTCGCTACGGGTCCGCTCTTCGCGATCCTCGGACCTCCTCCCGACACGGTCCCGCCACAGTGGCGGCAGATCGACTTGTTTCGTCTGCCGCAATTCCGCA
>DASWBH010000304.1:0-7871 GCA_036390755.1 Thermoanaerobaculia bacterium | reverse complement strand
GAAGCCGAGCCACTTCACGTCCTCGATGATCGAGTTCGCATATTCGATGTCTTCTTTCGTCGGATTCGTGTCGTCGAAGCGAAGATTGCAGTGGCCGCCGTACTCGTTCGCCACGCCGAAATTGAGGCAGATCGACTTGGCATGGCCGATGTGGAGATAGCCGTTCGGCTCGGGCGGAAAGCGCGTCACAACCGTCGTATGCTTTCCGGTCCGGAGATCGTCCTCGATGATCTCCTCGATGAAATTCAGCGAACGCGTCGTGTCGGCGGCGGTCATAAAGTGACGGAGTGTACATCGCAGGGCGACGCGCGTTCCTCTGCTGCCGCGCTCGCCTCACGGATTTCTCATGATCTGGGCCACAGTCCGGTTGCGGCCGGTCTGCTAGCATCATTGATCGCTCATGTCTGAAGCCGCCCCCGACACGCCACAAACCTTCGGACACTACGACGTTCTCTCCGTCCTCGGACGCGGCGCGATGGGGATGGTGTACCTGGCACGCGACCAGCGCATCGGCCGCCACGTCGCGCTCAAGACCGTCCATGTCAACGAGAAATTCGAGGACGAGAGCGAAGCCAACGAGTTCTACAAACGCCTGCAGCGCGAAGCGGAATTGTGCGGCGCGCTGCAGCATCCGAACATCGTGACGTTGTACGAGCCGGGATACGAGAACAACGTCATCGCCTGGCTCGCCACCGAATACGTCGAGGGCGAGAACCTCCGCGACCATCTGCGCAAACGCAAGCCGCTGCCGCTCGATGAAGCGCTCCGCGTGATCGAAGGCATTTTGCGCGGTCTCGCGTTCGCCCACGCCAAAGGCATCGTTCATCGCGACATCAAGCCGGCGAACATCCTGATCACGACCACGGGCGAGGCGAAGATTGCCGATTTCGGAATCGCCCGGCCGCTCGACTCGAACCTCACCGCCGTCGGCGAAATGCTCGGAACGCCGAGCTACATGTCGCCGGAACAGGTCAAGTGCCAGCCTGTGACGACGCGATCCGATCTCTTCTCGGTCGGGGCAGTTCTGTACGAGATGCTCACCGGCGTGAAGGCGTTCGGCGCTTCAGACGTCACCGGAATTCTGCGCAATGTCGTCGAGCTCGATCCGAAGCCCGTGCACGAAGTGAACAACGAAGTGCCGCCGCCGCTGTGGCAACTGGTCGAGCGCATGTTCGCGAAGTCGCCCGACGACCGGTTCCCCTCGGCCGTCGAAGCGCTCGAGGAGTTGCACCGAATCCGGCAGGAGATCGGGTTGCCTGTGCCGAACACGCCGACGGCGCGCGAATTGGCGCGCGAGCTCGACACGGCGCATTCGACTCTGGCGATCGACACGACGCCGAAGTCGGGAAGCGCGACGGTGCCGCCCAGCGCGACGGCACCTGACCTGAACGACGCCACGCCGGCCGTCGGACCTCGACCGGCCGAGACATCCCTGCTGCGGCGCAGAGTTCCGGCAGCGATCTTCTGGGCCGTCATCGCAATCGCGATCGGATTCCCGGGCGCGCTCGCGATCGCCATCCGCGCGCAAACCGATCCGCGGCCGACGTTGTCGTACACGCCGGCGCAGGTCCGCGCGTTCGCAGCGAAGAAACAGCAGCTGCGCGCTGCGCGCGGCCTGGTTCTCTCCGGCAAGATCGAAGAGGGCGTCGCAGCGTACGAGGCGTATCTCGCGCGTTACCCGAACAGCCCCGCGGCGCGCGAAGAGCTCGCGAGCGCGAAAGATGAGCAGGCGAAGGCGATCGCCGCGAAGGCGAGGGTGACCGTCAGCGCGGAGAAGCCGGCGACGTCAAAGGCGAACGAGCCGCCGAAGAAGCAGAACTTCTTCCAGCGATTGTTCCACCGCGGGAAGAAGCCGAAGTAGCTGCGCGGAGGGCGCGTTTTCCCCCTCCCGGATTCTTCGCCGTCTTCGCGGCTCAGAATGACAGCAGCATCGCCTCCACCCACCGCGCGTACATTTCGGCTGACGGGTGCAGGCCGTCGGCCGCCAGCAACGACGGGAAGCGCCGCGACAGCCCGGTGACGTCGACGTACCGCGCCGCCGCCCGCACTGCCCCTTCGCGATTTGCTTCATTGAGTGCATCGATCTCGCGCGCGATCCGCTCGCGATCGCGAAGTTGCGCGAACGGAGTGACACTCCAGTCCGGGATCGAGATCACGATGACGCGGCTCGCATCATCGCCCGCGAGTCCGATCGCGCGGCGCAGCAATCGGACGAATCGCGTCCGGTACTCTCCCGTACTGAGTCCGCGGTATTGATCGTTGACGCCGATCAGCAGCGTGACGAGGTCGAACGGCCCGCGCGGCGCCGCTTCGTCGATCGCGGCGCTCAACTCGCCGGTCGTCCATCCCGTCTGCGCGATGATCTGCGGCGGATCGACGTCGACTCCCCGCGAGCGGAGAGCGCCGGCCAGTTGTTCCGGCCAGCGCTCCGAAGCCGCGACACCCTCGCCGATCGTGTACGAATCGCCGAGGGCGAGGAAGTTCAAGGGAGGAAGGGGATGCGCGGCGAAGTATCGGCCGTGACCGGGAACGTGTCGTTCGTCAGCCACAGCATCAGAAGGTTCGTGAAGAACGGACTGTTCGGATTTCCGCTCACGCCGCCGGGCAGACTCGATAGTCCCTGCACGCCGTTCTTCGCCATGTCGCCGACGTAGCGGCGATTCGGTCCGCTGCCGAACATGAATCCGTTGACCGTCGTTGCACGCGGGTTGTGCGTCGCCGCGTCGACGGTCGAATAGCCGCCATCGGTCGACACGCCGGGCAGACCTGCAACTGACGGAAGGGGCGGCAGTCCGAACAGCGCACCCGGCGAGAACAGCGCGTTGCCGAGGAGGTGGGAGAAGACGACGCGGTGGAGTTTGCCCCAGCGGTAGTCGCCGAGGTTCGTCGACTTGCTGAACGCCGGCGAGAACTCGTCGCTGGCCAGCATCGTCAGCGCGTCGGAGAGACTCTTCATGATCACGATGTCGCGGCGCGCGCCGGCGTCGCTGACGCTCGGCACGTTGAAGAAGTTGACGCCCGACGCGCCCTTGCCCTGCAACACCGAGTAGTTCTCGAGCAGGAAACGCAGCGACGCGAGCTCCTGCTGATGCGGCGGCAGCGGAACCGTCAGCGCGGTGAGCACCGCGTCGATCGTGTTCGCCATGAATTTGCTGCGCCAGGCCGCGTAGATCGTTGCGGCCACGCTGTTGTCGATCTCCGCCTGGGTCGGTGCGGACAGCGCACCGTTGACATCGCTCGCGTCGAAGCCTTCCGGAATGCCGGTCGGTGTCGAGAAGTCCCACTTCGACAAACGGCTCACCGCTTCGTTGATCGCCGGTGATGCCGTAAACGACGCAAGAACTGCGTTCGCGCCGCTTGCTTTCGCGTTCGCCATTGCCGTCGTGATGAATGGCACGAACACTTCCGCGTCGATCAGAACGGTGTCGGCCTGGATCGACTTCATGTCGTCGACGGAGATCTTTCCGCCGTTCGCAAGTTTCGAGCGCACGAGCTGCGTGATGCGTCCGGCGCGGAAGCCGTCGTAGCCGGGATTCAGATAGAGGATGCCGCCGCCGGCGCGCGGCGTGTTCAGTGGATCATTGTCGAGCGACTGCCCGATCGGGTCGTTGTTGGCGTTGATGAAGAAGCCGTTCGACGGATTCACGACCTGCGGCATCTCCGCGTACGGGAGGATCTCGAACGGGAGCGCCTGGTTCGGCTGCGGATGCGCGACCGGCAGCCACTCGTTTCCGCCCTGACCGTTACGGATGAAGAACGGCGGCACGCCGTTGACCTTGCCCGCCTGCAGGTCCTCGCGGATCGGCAGCTCGCCGCTCGTGAAGTAGGCGATGTTGCCGTCGACGTCTGCGTAGGCGAAATTCTGCGATCCGACGTCGAAGAATTGCAGGGCGCTCTTGAAGTCGTCGACGTTCTTCGCCTGATCGATGAGCATGAACGCTTCGAGCTCGTGCGTCGGATAGAAGCCGGCGTATTGCAGGCTGAGCGCGACCCCCGTCTTCGTGTCCAGCGAGATGATCGGGCCGTGGCGCGGGACGACCAGCGTCGCCGGCGGCACGGAGCCGCTCGGATCGACGGTGACGAGGTTGTCCTTCACTCCATCGCCGACGTTGTTCATGCGGAACGTCTGCGGGATCGGGATGACCTTCTCCTTCGCGCCGTTGAACAGGCTGGAGAAGCCGCTCGGCGACGTCGAGTCGGGGACGAGCTGCTCCTGAAAGATGTCGGTGACGTCCATCGGATGCACCGTCGAGCCCCAGGCGATCCGTTCGTTCTGTCCCTGGATGACGAACGGCGCGCCGGGGAAGCCCATGCCGGCGACGTTCAACCTGCCCGGCACGTGAATCGAGATGGGATAGAAGTTCGGCGGCGAGACGAGCGACAGGTGCGGATCGTTCGCGATCAGGGCATTGCCTGTGGCGCTGTTCTTCGGAGCGATGGCCCACTCGTTCGAGCCGGCGTGTTTTTCCGGATCGAGCGAAGCCTCGAGCGTCGGGATGTTCCGGACCTTCTCGACGTACTGCTGCGCGAGCGCGATCGCCTCCGGCTTCAGCCACTCGGTATCCCACGCCGGCGCGGCCGCCGATCGGACGGATGCGGCGCGAACGCGCAGCGGCTCGGGCGAGCCGGCGCCGGTGGCGTCGGGAATCGTCGCGGCCTTGCTGAACGGCGCGCTGCGCCAGGTGTCGTTGAAGAACAGCGCCTGGCCGTTGAAGCCGACGATCTTGCCAGCGGTCTGATACGAGATCAGCGCCACGGTCGGATCGATGTCGAGGTCGAACGAGAGGCCGAACGCGATCAGCTTGCCGACGGCGATGGAGTCGACATCGGTCCACGGCGGAACGCTCGTGACTTCGAGCAGTCCGTACTCCACCGGCAGCGGATGAGTCGTGATGAACGCGTTGACGCCCGCGCTGTACGCATCGAGCGCGGCGCGCGCGTCGGCGGAGATCGTCGGCAGCGTCGCGTCGCTCGCCCGCCGCAAGCCGAACGTGCGGAGCTGCACGTCGGTGGCGAGGGCGGGCTGGCCGACAAGCTCGGCGAGGGTGCCGCTGGCGATGCGCCGGTTCGAGTCCATCTCGAAGAAGCGGTCCTGCGCGTGCAGCCAGCCGTTGACGAACATCGCATCGTGGATCGTCAGCGCAAAGACGTGCGGGATGCCGTTCGCCTCTCGAGTGACGATGGCCGGAAGCTTCATGCCCGTGAGCCGTGTCGGCTTTCCGTCCGGAAAGTCCTGACCGAACGCGGACGACGCAAACAAGGCGAGTGCGATCACGACAGCACGTTTCATGGATTTCCTCCTTGCGCGGACGTGTGGCGCAGTTTATACATCAGCCAGCTAAGGAGTGGCTGATGCGGATTCATTGTGTTTTGGCGTTGTTACTCTCGCTCGTGGCGCTCCCGGTCATAAGTCAGACGAACGAGATCGGCGTCTGGTATTCGAGCGCGAAGATCAAGAACACCGGCGACACTACGGAAGGGCGTCTGACCTTCGACAACGCCAAGGGCGGTGGCGTGAGCTTCAACCACTTCTTCGGTTCGCTGTCGACCGAGCTCGCGGTGCAGTCGTTGCGTGCGAACGGCGGCATCGACGTGTCGGGCACGCGCCTGCTCAGCGTCGGACGCATGAAGATCATGCCGGTCACGGCGAACGTGCAATGGCACCTCGCGCGCGGCTCGATGTTCTCGCCGTATGTCGGCGCGGGCGTGGCCTACATCAAGACCAGCGACATCTCCAGCGCCGACCTCGATCTGGCCGGCATCGGCACGATTAAGGTCGACAAGAAGACGACCTGGGACGCGAACGCAGGAGTCGACATCGGCATCGGACGGATGTTCGCGATCGCGGTGGACGGCAAGTACTTCAAGTACGAGCCGACCGCGACGGCGAACGGCACGAGCCAGAAGCTGAAGCTCAATCCGCTGTCGATTTCTGCGGGCCTGAAGCTGCGCTGGTAGCGAGAACGTCCTCTTCCCAGAATTCGGTCGCGGACTTCTTTCGTCCCGGCTGAAGCTCGCCCGCGCGGAGCTGCACGCGGCGGATCTTTCCGGAGATCGTCTTCGGCAGTTCGGTGAATTCGATCCGGCGCACACGTTTGTACGGCGCTAGGCGCTCGCGGACGAACAGGAACAGTGAGCGAGCGGTCTCCGCGTTCGGCAGGAAGCCCGGCTTCAGGACGACGAACGCCTTCGGCACTGCCAGCCGCAGTTGATCCGGACTGGGCACGACCGCAGCTTCCGCGACGCATTCGTGCTCGATGAGTGCGCTCTCCACTTCGAACGGGCTGATCCGGTAATCGCTGCTCTTGAACACGTCATCGGCGCGGCCGATGTACCAGTAGTAGCCGTCCGCGTCGCGCGATGCCACGTCGGACGTCCGGTAGTAGCGCTTCCCTTCCGTTGACGTCGCGACCGGCATCGGTCCGTCGAGATACGCCTGCATCAATCCAAGCGGCGGCGGGTCGAGCTCCAGCACGATCTCTCCGTCGTTGCCCGGCCGGCCGTCCGGATCGAGCAGGGCGACGCGATATCCGGGCAGCGGACGTCCCATCGATCCGTTCTTCACCTTCTGCCCCGGCGAGTTGCCGAACTGCGCGGTGGTCTCGGTCTGGCCGTAGCCGTCGCGGACCGTGATGTTCCACGCGTCGTTCACGCGCTCGATCACTTCGGGATTGAGCGGCTCTCCCGCGCTAACGAGCTCGCGCAACGACGTGCGGTATTGCTTCAGGTCTTCGAGGATGAGCATGCGCCACACAGTCGGCGGCGCGCAGAGCGTCGTCACGCCGTACTTCTGCAATGCGCCGAGGACGCGTTTGGAGTCGAAGCGGGCGTAGTTGAAGACGAAGATCGTCGCGCCGGCGTTCCACGGCGCGAACACGCTGCTCCACGCGTGCTTGGCCCAGCCGGGCGAGCTGATGTTCCAGTGCACGTCGCCTTCGCGAAGGCCGACCCAGTACATCGTCGTGAGGTGGCCGACCGGATAGCTGACGTTGGTGTGCAGCACCATCTTCGGCTTCGCGGTCGTCCCGGAGGTGAAGTAGAGGATGAGCGGGTCGCTCGCTTTCGTGTCGCCGTCCGGCCTGAAATCGGCTGAGGCGCTGTTCGCGCCGGCGTAGTCGATCCAGTTCTGCGCGCCGCCGATGGCGATGCGCGTGTACTTGCCGGTCACGTCGCTGAACTTGCCGGCGAATGCGCCCTCGGCGATGACGTGGCGCATCTCGCCGCGATCGATGCGGTCCTGCAGGTCGTCGGTGGTGAGCATCGCCGTGGCCGGGCTGATCACCGCCCCGAGCTTCATCGCAGCGAGCGTGATCTCCCACAGCGGGACGATGTTGCCGGCCATGACGAGGATGCGATCGCCGCGCCGGACGCCGTTCTGACGCAGGAAATTCGCGACGCGATTCGATCGCTGCGACAGCTCCGCGAATGTCGCGCTCTGCTCGTTCCCGCCGTCGTCCACGACGCGCAGGGCCACGCGATTCGTGCTCCGGGCGAAGACGTCGAACCAGTCGAGCGCCCAGTTGAAGCGCTCGAACCGCGGCCAGCGGAAGTCGCGGAACGCGGTGTCGTAGTTCTCGCGATTGCGGAGAAGAAACTCGCGCGCTGCGGCGAAGGAATCGGCCATTCAGGACCTCCGAGGTTTCGGATCATATCGCCGCGGTGGTGCCGGAACGACCGCTGCATGTAACGCCCTCGTGATCGATGATCTCTGGTACAAGAACGCCGTCGTCTACTGTCTCGACGTCGAGACGTTCGTGGATTCGAACGCCGACGGCATCGGCGATTTCGAAGGTCTCTCGCGACGCCTCGACTACCTCGCCGGCCTCGGCATCACGTGCGTCTGGCTGATCCCGTTTCAGCCGTCGCCGAAC
>DASWBH010000303.1:0-7255 GCA_036390755.1 Thermoanaerobaculia bacterium | reverse complement strand
TGACCAGTGTAATATCTGCGTCACCAAATGAGTCTGCCGGCCGAAACGCGCCTGCCCCGCTATCCGCGGATCGAACCGGCAGCAAAGAACGATCGTGTGCTCATCGTCGCTCCGCACATGGACGACGAGGCGATCGGCGCGGGCGCGTACGCGCTCGATGCCATTCGCGCCGGCGCAGACGTCTTCGTGGCGTTCCTCACCGCCGGGGATTGCGCGCGCTTCTCCGCGCGCCTGCTCACGCGCCGCGTCGTTCCTTCGCCGTCGGATTACCTCACGGTCGGCCGCACACGCATCGGCGAGGCCTATCGCGCGATGCGCATCCTCGGCGTTCCCGCGGAGCACATCTTCGTCCTCGGATATCCCGACCGCGGGCTCCGCACGATCGTCGATCAGCCGGCCACAGTCGTCCGGTCGACGTCGACAGGACATGACTCCGTTCCGTACGCCATCGCGCTGTCTCCCGGCGCGCCGCATTCGCTCGAGAACATCATCCGCGATCTGCGCCGCGTCTTCGATCTCGTGACTCCGAGCACGGTCATCACGCCGGTGCCGTTCGATCGGCATCCCGACCACAGCGCGGCCGCCGATATCGTCGACCTGGCAATCGACGCCTTGCCATACGCGCCGAACCGTCTCGGCTACGTCGTCCACACCAGCCGGATGCTGACGTCGCTCGTCTGGACGCCCGAGCGCGCCCTGCTACCGCCGGCCCGGATGCGCTCCTTCACGTGGGCCACATATCCCGTCTCGCCCAGGGCGCAGGACGTGAAGGCGGCGATGCTCGAGACGTACAAGAGCCAGCGCCCGTACACGTACTTCCTTCGCAACGCGTTCGTCCGCAGCAACGAGCTCTTCTTTGCCTACGAGAGCGAGACGGTGAACGTTGCGCGCGCAGTTACGTCTTTTGCATGCGCGCCGTACTCGTCGCCCTCCTCGCCCTGACCTGCTCGCAGGAATCGCCTCCCGCGCAACCTCGCGAACAACCAGCGCCGAAGCCGCATGTGTCCAACGCCGATTTCGATCTGATCGTCGCGAACGGCGACGTCATTGACGGCACGGGCAGGCCGCGCTTTCGTGCGGACGTCGGCGTCCGCGGCGACACGATCGTCGAGATCGGCGACCTGCGCGCACGGACCGCGGCGACGAAGCTCGACGCGACCGGCGACGTCGTCGCTCCCGGCTTCATCGACCTCCTCGGCAACTCGCAGTCGGCGGTCCTGATCGATCCGAAGCTCGAGGGCAAAGTGCGCCAGGGCGTCACGACCGAGGTGACGGGAGAGGGGCATTCGCCCGGCCCGGTCAACGATGCGATGGCCGCGGAGATGGAGCGCACGAAACCGCCGGGCTGGCCCGATGTCACCTGGCGGACGCTCGGCGATTTCATGCGCGTGGTCGAGAAGCGCGGCAGCGCAATCAATTTCGCGTTCTACGCCGGCGCGGCAAACCCACGCGAGATGATCATCGGCCTCGGCGATCGGCCTCCGACTGCGGACGAGCTGCAGAAGATGACCGCGATCGTCGATCGGGCCATGAAGGACGGCGCGGTTGGCGTGGCCAGTGCGCTGATCTATCCGCCGGGGCGATTCGCGACGACTGAAGAGCTGACCGCGCTCGCGAAGCACGGCGGCGCGTACTGGACGCATCTGCGCAACGAGTCGAGCGCGATCGACGCCGCGATCGACGAAGCGCTCCTCATCGGCCGCAACGCCCACGTGCCCGTCAACATCTTTCATCTCAAAGTCGGCGGACGGCAGAACTGGGGAAAGATGCGCGAAGTCGTACAGCGCATCGAGAACGCGCGGAAGACGCAGGACGTGGCCTCGTGCATTTACCCGTACACCGCGACGTCGACGGATCTGACGTCGATCGTGCCGGCATGGGCGCTCGAGGGCGGCTACCTGCAGTTCGTGGCGAAGCTGAAAGATCCGGCGACGCGCGCGAAGATCGCGGACGCGCTGCGCGCTGGACGTCTCGCCGCTCCCGGCAGCGCGGCGGAGATCGTCGTGCGCGGCATCCGCAGCGATGCCATGAAGCACTACGAGAGCAAACGCCTCGACGAGATCGCCGCGGCGATGCACACCGTTCCGGCGGAAGCGGCCCTGCGCTTGTTCGAGGCGAGCATCGCCTCACCGATCGGCATCTACTTCTCGCTGAGCGAAGACGACATGAAGCTTGCGCTCGAACAGCCGTGGGTCGCGGTGTGCTCCGACTCCGGCGCGATCGTCGGCGAGGCGGTGAAAAGCGGCGCTCATCCTCGCGCATACGGCACCTTCCCTCGAATCCTCGGCGTCTACGTGCGCGACGAGAAGCTGATGCCGCTGGAAGAGGCCGTGCGCAAGATGACGTCGCTGGCGGCGTCGCGCGCGTTTCTGGCGGATCGCGGAATCCTGAAAGCGGGCATGAAAGCGGACGTCGTCGTCTTCGATCCGAAGACGATCCACGACGTCTCGACGTACGAGGATCCGCACCACTTTTCAGTCGGGGTGCGCGACGTCATCGTGAACGGCACGCCGATTCTGCGCGACGAAACGATGACGGGAGCGCTACCGGGAAAAATGCTGAAGAAGTGAGAAGGTGATGAGTGATGAGAGGCGATCACTCATCACTCATCACTCGTTATTCTGAAAGCAGGGCCTGTCTGCGGATCTCGCGGAACTGCAGCGAGATCGACGGATCGCCGACCGGCTTGCCGTTCGCTTCGGCGCGCGGATAGATGAAGTAGTTCAGCTTGTCGGACGTGCGCGGCGAAAGCACGAGATCGCGGCCGATCGTGAACTGGACCCGGTTCGGATCGAGATGGCCGAAGAGGTACTGCTGCGCCACCGGATCCTTGAGCTTCGAGGCGTCGGATGCGTCGACGGGGATCCAGCCTTTGCCTTTCACGTAGAACTCGGCCCAGCAGTGATAGCCCTTCACGTTGCCGTCGGCGGCTGTCAGAGGGAAGCCGATGACGAAGCGGGCCGGAATCTTCTTGGCGCGCGCCAGCGAAATGAAGAGCGAGTGGAAGTCCGTGCAGTTGCCGGCCTTGATGTCGCAGGCTCGCTCGGTGTCTCCCTGTCCCCAGCCGGGAATGGTCTTGTCGTACTTCATCGTGACGATCAGGTAGTTGAAGAAGGCGTGCGCCTGCTCGTACGGATCGGAGATGCCCTTCGTCAGCTCGTCGGCGAGGTTGCGGATGCGCGGCGAGATCGTGACCAGGCGGTCGGGCTGGAGCGCGCGCTGAAGCTCGGCGCGCGTCGCCGCCGTTTCGGCCGGGTGAGCGCCCGTCGCTTCTTCGCGCGTCGCCTTGAATGTGACGCGCACGGTGATGTCGCCCGCGGGAGGATTCACGATCGTCGCGGACGCGTAATCGTTGCCGAACTCCTTTTCGCGATGCCGCTTGAACTCGAACGGCGCCTCGATCCTGACGTCCGAGACCTGCTGCCATCCGCGCGAGGCCGGCAGCGGAATCCAGACGTTCAACTCTTTGAGCCCGGCCGTGACGTTCGCTACCGTCGCGGTGTACGTCGCCTCGAAGGTCTTCGTCTCTTCCGCAAACGCGGCAGAGCAGACGAGCAGCAGCAGGGCGATAAAAGCCAGTTTTCGCATAGGCCGCGAATTCTACCGCGGTTCGAGCGACCGGCGCTTCTTCGCCGGTGTCTGATACGTAAACGCTGATTTTGCCGTGGCCGTGTTCGACCCGACCGTGACGGCGAGGTCGACCGTCCCGGCCGCATGTGCGGGAGCGACGACGGTCAGCAGAACCGGGCTGATCACGTGCACGTTCGTCCCGGCCACTCCACCGAACGTCACGGTCGTCGATACCCCGGTGCTGAAGCCGGAGCCGGTGATCGCGATCGTGCTGCCGCCGTTCGGTGTCGCGCCTCCCGGGAAGATCTCGGAGACCACCGGGGCGAGCAGCGAGTACGTGAAGCCGCCGTTGCGCGTCACGCTCTGGCCGTTGGGATTGATGACGGTGACGTCCTTCGCGGAGGTCGATGAGAGATCGACCGGACCGGGAGGAGTGACGGCTTTGATTGTCGAGCTGTCGACAAACGTCGTGCTCTCAGCCGGAGCTCCGCCAATCGTGACGGTCGCGCCGCTCACGAACCCGGATCCGCTGATCGTGATGGTCGTGAAGGCGTTCGATCCGGTCGGCGGCGTGATCGAAGTGATGGCCGGCCCCGGCACGGCGAATGTGAACGTGCCGAACGCCGCACTCTGGCCGTCCGGGTTCGTGACCGTGAGAGTGACGTCGCCCGCGGCGTGCGCCGGCGAGATCGCGCTGATGCTGGTGGAGCTGTTCACGGTCGTGCTCACGGCAGCGGCGTCGCCGAACTTCACCGTAGCTCCGGACGCGAAGTTGGTCCCGGTGATCGCCACGACGGTGCCGCCGGAAGTCGTGCCAGTCGTCGGCGTGAACGATGCGATCGACGGTGGGCTCGCTGGCGCGTTGACGGTGAACGTGCCGACCATGTTGGGGTGGCCGAGCCCGCACAAGCTGTTCGTGCAAACGTACGTGAATTCGCCCGGCGTACTGGCGATGAAGTTGATCGTGGTCGAGGTCCTTGTCCCGCCCTGGAAGTACTGTTCGAGCAGGAAACCGTGTGTGCCGTTGGCGATCTTGAAATCGATCGTCACGCTATCGCCCTGATTCACGACGAAGTCCGGAGGGTCGATGGTGAAGCCGAAGCTCGCCACGCCGCTGTTGTCGCTGCCATGCGCGGTGACCGTGAACCTCTTCGCCGTCCCCGCTGTCGGCGCAATCGCCTCGACGGCCGGCTTCGGCGTCTCCATCTCCGCGATCATGTGGTGATTGTGGTGGTCGTGAACCTCCGGATGCGCCGCCCAGTACTGCGCGAGGAGCTGGTCGACCGGAGTGGCGACGTGCGGCTGCTGCGCCGCAAGCGAGGCTGCGAAGAGCAGAGTGATGACAGAGACACCGGTGGAGCGCATGGTCATATGAGTTTCCGCGTGTGTTTTTGGTGACAATCGGTCGGAGAGTTACACCTTAACGATCCATCCGCGCCGGTGCAAGACCGCGAGAATTCCGAGCCACAACAGCACGAATGAAATCGCCCACAAAAGAGACGCAAACCGCGGCTCGAAGAACGGTTCGTAAAAGAGCTCGTAGCTTGCCTGATGAAGAGACGTCAGCTTCCCACCGACGTTTACCTTGATCAACGAATCCGTCGTCCGCGCCATCAGCCCCGAACCCGCGAACGCCACCAGCGGATTCACGCCGTAGATCACGAACGGCAGCGTCCAACCGCGCACGGCGCGGAGATCGATCAGCCACAGACACGTCGCGAGCACCACGCACGCGAAGCCGGCCGTGAAGATCACATACGAGCTCGTCCAGAGATTCTTGTTGATCGGGAAGAGCGCGCCCCACAACCGCCCCCCAACGAGTCCGAGCGCGCCGAAGCCGAACAGGTTCACCACTCGTTCCGTCAGCGGGCGGCGCTTGTCCGCGATCCACTCGCCTGCAAAAACTCCGAGGAGCGCGGTCGCGATCGCGGGAAAGGTCGAGAGCGGTCCCTCCGGATCGAACGTCTTGCTGCCGGCCCAGATGTGATTCAGGCCGAGGATCTTGCGGTCGCTCCATGCGGCGAGTGTGTTCGACGGCTGATCGAGCGTGAAGTAGCCGATCGTGCCGGTGCCGGGCACCGGGAGGAGAGTCATCACGACCCAGTAGCCGACGAGAATCGCCACGATCGTGGCCACGATCTGTTTGCGAGTCAGGTAGACGGTGAGCAGCGCGGCACATATGTAGGCGATGCCAATGCGCTGCAGCACTCCCGCGAATCTCAGATGCGCGACGCGCCAGGCGACGCGCTGCGCGAACGTCGGATCGGGAACGTTCGGGATCCTGCCCCACCAGAAGAACGGGAACGCGTTCAGAAGCAGGCCGACGAGCACGATCATCATCCCTCGCCGCACGATCTTGCGCACGAGCTCACGGCGATCGGCTCCTTCCGCTTTGCGGCGGCCGAGCGAGAGATGCGTCGTCACGCCAACGATGAACAGGAAGAACGGGAAGATGAGATCCGTCGGCGTCCATCCGTGCCACTCGGCATGTTCGAGCGGCGGATAGATCGCGCTCCACGAACCGGGATCGTTCACCAGCAGCATGCCCGCGATCGTCATCCCGCGAAACACATCGAGTGCGACGAGGCGCTCGCGCGCGGGCGGAAGCGGCGCAACCGTGCTGGTGATCGGCCCGGCTGCGACTTCCGAGACTTCGTCGACCGTGGTCATGCCGGGGAGAGTCTACCGCTGCGCGGCGCGGCAGGCCTTGAGATGACGCAGCGCAGTGGCTTTGTCGCCGCGGCGCTCGTAGATTCCCGCGAGATTGAAGTGCGCGTCGGTGTTGTCCGGATCGAGCTCGAGCGCGCGCTCGTACATGACCATGGCCTCGCGAAGACGCCCGAGGTCCTCGAGCGCGACGCCGAGATTGAAGGCGGCCGTGTCGTGATCGGGATCGGCGTCGAGGGCGGCGCGATAGTGCTTCTCCGCAGCGGCAGGCGCCTTCTGCTCGTGGAGCAGACGGCCGAGGTTCACGTGCGCGTCGGAGTGATCGGGATCGAGAGCGAGGACGCGCTCGTACGCCTCCTTGGCCTGTTCGATGTCGGTCATCTCCAGCTCGCACGCGAGCTGGTACCAGTCGTCCGCATCCACTTCCTCTTCGCGATCGCGTGCGACCTCGGCGGCCCGGTTCACGAACGGCGCTGCCCTGCGCGCGACGTCCGCGACGGGAAAGTCGAACAGCGACTGGCCCGAGTCCGGGTTCCAGACGGTGCTGCCGTCGCGGACGACGACTTCGTCTCCATCCGCGGCGATGCGCACCGCGGCGAGCGAGCGGCCGCTTGGCAATTGATCGCGAAGGCGCTCCAGGACGCGGCGAACCTTGCGCTGCGGGACGTCGGCGGCCGCGAGCTCACCAGCGGTTCGCAGAATCACGAGGTCGTGAAAGCCGAACCGGAGCTCCCCGCGCGCCCCGCGCTCGGGCTGAAGGAACCCTTTGCTCGCATACGAACGGATCTGCGCCGGCGAAAGACCGAGCATCGCCGACACCTCGCGGACCGTGAAGGACATTTGTCGAAATTTATTTTACGGGTTGTCGCCCCTCAGCGCACGACATTCCGGTGGTGGCCGCCACGTCCCCGCCGCGACGACGAACACCGGAAGCGCGCGCACGCAACCATCGCATCCGGCCATCCGACACACCGCATTCGTGCACGCTTCCTCGCTGCCTATCCCATCCGACATACAC
>DASWBH010000302.1:0-13846 GCA_036390755.1 Thermoanaerobaculia bacterium | reverse complement strand
ATCGGCGCATGCCACAACGCAATCACCACGAAGGAATAAATGACGACGAAGGGCGACGGCACGAAACGCAGCTGCGGCAGGAGCGTCTTGATGTCGAAGTCGCTCAACAGCAGGATTGCGGTGCTCAACAGCATCATGACGAGATGCGTGATCAGGGCGATGGCGAGAGTGATCGCCGGCAGAACCACCAGCGGAATGCTCGCCTTGGCGAGGACTGTCGTTCGGTCCGAAACGGGCAGTGACTTCCAGAACAGGATGCTGCGGTCGCGCCGCTCGCCGTACAGTGCGTCCAGACAATAGAAAAAACCGATCATGAACGCCGTAACAGCGAGGATCCCGGCCGCGAAGTCATAAGGCTTTTCGATCGCAACACGCTGCGCCGCCTCGTCGAGAGCCGATATCGCGCGTCGCCGGTGTGGCATCCCGATCGTGCTGAGCGCGAAACCGAAGAGCACGAACGCGGCGACGAGCAGCGGCCCGATGTAGATCGAGCGGTTCTCCCACAGCTCGCGCCGCACCGACCAGTACAGCGGCCGTGTCTCCGGCATCGTCGCGGGCGTGACTTCCTGCGACTGCACGGGGAGCTCCGGGACGGCATCCGAGGGAGTGGTCATCGAGTCGCTCCTTGTGCCTGGCCGGCGTCATTGCCGACTACGGCGACGAATAGATCGGCGATGCTCGGCGTGCGGACTTCGCCAAGTGGGGCGAGCTGCTGACGGTCCACGCCTTCGAACAGGAAGATGCTGCGGCCGAACACCTGACGCTCGTGAATCGGCCGCAGCGCGCGTGCTTCAGCGACGCGCTCGGGATGAACCATGACTTGCGCGTAGCGCGACTCGATGTCGTCCATGCTGCGATTGAGGACGATGCGCCCGCGATTGATGAACATCACGTCGGTGAGCACGTCCTGAATCTCTTCGACCTGATGCGTCGTGACGAGGATCGTGCGTTGGCCGTCGAAGTAATCGTTGAGCAGTGAGTCGTAGAACTGTTTGCGGTAGAGGATGTCGAGGCCGAGCGTCGGCTCGTCGAGGACGAGCAGTTTCGCGTCGATGGCCATCACGATCGCGAGGTGCAGCTGCGCCACCATGCCTTTGGACAATTCGCGCACTTTGCTATGGCGCTTGATCGTGGTCTTCGCCAGGAAAGCCTCGGCTTTTGCGCGATCGAACCGCGGGTGTACGCCCTGGACGTAATCGAGCGCCTGTGTGACCTGGAGCCAGCGCGGAAGGACGGCGACGTCGGCGATGAAGGAGACGTCGCGCACGAGCCGATCGCGCTGCGTCCACGGATCGTGACCGAGGACCCTCAGCTCGCCCTCGTACTCGGTGAGGCCGAGGATCGCGTTGAGCGCGGTGGTTTTGCCTGCGCCGTTCGGGCCGATGAGGCCGAGGATGTGGCCCTCCTCGACGTGCAGGTCGATGCCGTCGAGCGCGATCGTCGTGCCGAAAGCCCTGCGGAGTCCGTGCGCTTCTATGGATGCCATGGCTTCAGCGCTCCTCCTTCGATGCAGCTTTCAGCAGTTCTTCCGGCGTCAACCCCAGCCTCTGGATCGTTGCGGAAACCCTCGGCCACTCTTCGGCCAGGAACTTCTCGCGTTCGGCGCCGAGCAGCAGCTCGCGCGCGCCGGTTCTGACAAACATGCCTCGACCCCGCTTCGTCTCCACAAGTTGTTCGTCCACAAGCTGTTGGTAGCCCTTCAGGACCGTCAGCGGGTTCACCCGGTAGTCCGCCGCGACAGTTCGTACGGACGGCAGCGGGTCGCCTTCCTTGAGGATCCCGTCGAGAATCGAAGCTACGACGCGGTCCCGAAGCTGTCGGTAAATCGGTTGACTGTCGTTCCACTCGCCGTCCATCCCTGAGTACCAGTTAGCCTTTCGAGAAACACCGGAGAAGATCTAGTGATGTAGTCAACTATAACACCACATCAGCCAGAAAGCAAGCCCTGCTGGCGCTTTTTTCACTCGGGCCTCGCGCGCGGTGGGTATTGGTGGCATCATGTCTCGATCACATTCGCGTTCACGGATGTGAGCGAAACCTATGACTGGCAAACCGAAAACGTCCGCCGAATCGCTGGAAAAGCTCTTTCAGGCGCTCGCCGACCGGACGCGCCTGCGGCTGCTCAACCTCATGTCGGGAGGGGAGATCTGCGTCTGCTTCTTCGTCGAGGTGCTCGCCGAGCCGCAGCCGAAGATCTCGCGGCACCTGGCCTACCTTCGAAGCGCCGGACTGGTGTCGACGTCGCGCAATGGCAAATGGGTGAATTACGCGATCCAGCCGCCCGATCATCCGGCTGCGCGCGCAGTGTTTGACGCCGTGATCGCCGCGATGAACGACGACCGTGAGTTGCAGCGCGACCGCGTCGCGCTCGCTCGCGCTTGCTGCTCGCCGCGCATGCCGGATCAGCTGCGGCGGGCGCCGCGGCCCGCGAATCCGTCATTCTGAGTCGGATCCGGCCGGTGGAATCACACCGCGATGTGCTGATGTACCATGCAAGGTAATTCACACCCAGGCGGACTCCATGATTGGCAAGACGATCGGTCGCTATCGGATCGTCGGCGTGCTCGGCGCGGGCGGCATGGGCGAGGTGTTCCTCGCCGAGGATCCGCAGCTGACCAGGCGGGTCGCGGTCAAGGTGCTTCCGCAGTCCTTTGCAGCGGATCGCACGCGGCTGCAGCGGTTTTTTCAGGAAGCGCGCGCCGCCGCGGCGCTGAGCCATCCGGGAGTGGCGCACATCTACGAGCTCGGCGAAGGAGAGGGCGCGCCATTCATCGCCATGGAGTACGTCGAAGGCGAAACGCTCGCCGACCGGATCCAGAAAGGGTCGCTCGAGGTTCCGCTGGCGACGTCGATCGCCGTGCAGGTGGCGTCCGTGCTCGCGGCCGCGCACCGGAAGGGAATCATTCACCGCGACATCAAGCCGGGCAACATCATGCTCGACAGTCGCGGACAGGTGAAGGTGCTCGACTTCGGCGTCGCGCGCCTGACGCGGGACTCGGGCGATGCCGTTTCGTCCGACGCTGCGACAGCCACCCTGACGAAGGCCGGAGTGATGATCGGCACTCTTCCATATATGAGTCCCGAGCAGACGCTCGGGCGCGCGGTCGATGCCCGCACCGACATCTTCTCGTTCGGCGTGGTGCTCTACGAAATGCTCGTCGGGTCTCAGCCTTTCCACGGCGCGAACGTCATGGAGCTGGCCGACAACATCGTCCATCAGGCACCCGACGCCATTTCGTCCCGCAACGGCGATGTTCCGCCCGAGCTCGAGCGCATTGTCGGTAAGTGCATGGAAAAGAGCGCGGACTTGCGCTATCAGACAGCGGACGACCTTCTCGCCGATCTGAAACGCGTCGAGCGCGACGCGCTCACGACTGTCGAGAGTCCGCGCCGGCGCGACGCGTCGCGGCCGCGGAGCAGGATCGCGTGGGCGCTGGCCGCGGCGTTCGCGGTCGTCATCTTGAGCGGCGCAGCCGTCATTTGGCGCCGCCAGACTGCCGTCGCCTCATCGCTGCCGGCGCAGCAACGCTCGCTCAGCTCACTCGCCGTTCTTCCATTCCTCAACACCGGCAATCAGGAATCCGAGTACCTCGCCGACGGCATCACCGAGACGCTCATCAACGATCTTTCGCGCATCCCCGGGATGAGAGTGATGGCGCGCAATTCGGTCGTGCCGTTCAAAGGGCCGAATCAGAACGCGCGTGTCGCTGCGAACCGGCTCGGCGTGTCCACTGTCCTGACCGGCGTGGTGAATCAGACCGGCACGAACATCGACATCGACGTCGAGTGGATCGATGCGGCTGACGGCAGTCTGATCCTCTCGCGCAAATACGCTGCAACGACGACGGACATTGCTTCGGTGCCGTCCAGCGTCGGCAACGACGTCCTCGCCAGACTTCGACTGCGGCTGACGCCTCGACAGCGGCATGCGCTCGATCGCGAGACAGCGGATTCGGAGGCGTACCAGCTGCGGCTCAAAGGCCTGTTCTACAGTCACCGTTTCGAGCCACAGAGTCTTCATAGCGCAATCGAATACGACCAGAAGGCTGTCGCGCGGGATCCCGACTACGCGCTCGCGTACTCGGATATGGCACGTGCTTATGTCCGCCTCGGTATGTACTTCGACCCGCCGAAAGAGATGATGCCGCAGGCCAAAGCGATGGCCTATAAGGCATTGCAGCTCGACGAGTCGCTGCCCGACCCGCGGATGACCCTCGGCATTGTGGACCTGCTCTATGACCGCAACCGCTCCGACGCGGAGCGGGAGATGGTCACGTCGTCGGGCGTCGAACCCGCTGCGGTCGAGGCGTTCGCGTGCACCGCGCATTTTCTGCAGACGACCGGGCGCGCCGGCGATGCCGAGAAGGCGATCCGCCGCGCGCTGCGCACGGATCCGCTGTCGCCGCAGATCAACACCGAGCTCGCCTGCAACTCGTATTACCAGCGGCACTTCGACGAAGCGGTGAAGGATTACCGCGCCGCGCTCGAGATCGACCCGCGCAGCGTCATCGCCTACTGGGGCCTCGGCCGCGCCTTGGAGCAGAAGAAGATGTATGACAGCGCGGTCGCGGAGTTGAGAAGAGTCAAGGCGGTCAACGGGTTCGAGCCGCCGCTCATCACCGCCGAGATCGCGTATGCGCTCGCGCGTTCCGGCCATGCGGACGAAACCCGGGACATTCTTCGAAACCTCACTGTGCAGTCGAACAAAACCTACGTCGACCCGTTCCTCTTTGCCGTCGTCCACCTCGGTCTCAACGAGCGCGATCAGACGCTCGCCTGGTTGAACAAGTCGGTCGAAGGGCGCTCGGCGCGGGTTTTCTCGATGGCCAGCGATCCGAAGTTCGACGAGTTGCGCGGCGATCCGCGGTTCATCGCGCTCGAGCGCGCCGCGGGGATTTAGCTCTCAGCACTCGGTAGAACCTGTGTCGGGCAGCGGCGCAGTCGGCTCGTCGTCGATGGTCATCGTGTTTTCTGCGGCGATCTTCGAGCGGAACGTCATCCGCACGCCGCCGAGGCGGATGCGGTCGCCGTCGCGTAGCTCGGTCGACCCGACTACCCGCTCCTCGTTGTGCCACGTCCCGTTCTTGCTACCGAGCTCTTCGAGCGTGGCGCGATCGCCGGCGATGCGAATCGCCGCGTGACGCCGTGAGACGCCTGAGCTCGCGAGCACGACGGTGCAGCCGTCATCGCGTCCGATGATGTTCTCGCCGGCCTTCAGCTTGTGGATGCGGTCGCCGTCGATCAGGCGCGCGGCGACGTCGTGCGCGTCATCGGAAAGACTCAACGCATAGCCGTACCGCTGCACGGTGCGGACGGCTTCCGCGTCCATGACGCTGCGAATCTCGGCGACGAGATTCTTCAGGTTGGCGTCGTCGACGATCACGTCGGGCCAGAGACGGTCCTGTAACTCCTGCTTCGTGACGGCGCGAGGGCGTTCGCGGACGAGGATGTCGAGCAGGTCGAACGCCTTCGGCGTGAGGTGGAGACGCTCGATGCCTCGCCGCACTTCGCGGGCGTCGTTGTCGAATATGTAGTCGCCGAACTGGATGCGCAATTGCGATCCTGCCGCTCGTTGTGGCCGCTGCGCGGCCATTCTAAGCCAGCCGCCTCCGGCATCCCGGAGGTGCAGCGCGTTCATGCACGTGACGGACCTTCACTCCTCCGGTTGGGAAGCCCGATCCCTGACGCGTTTCCGCATCGAGATGAACACGGCGGCGTCCCACGCGTTATGGATGCCGACGAACAGCAGGATGAGCGCGGTTGCGGCCGTCGCGTAAAGCGCGCCGGCTGCGTGCTTGTACGTCGCGATGCCGGTCACGAGCAGCGTCGCGTACGCAAGCATTGGCAAGCCGGCGTGAAAGAGCCAGTCCTCGAACACGGGCGCGTAGCCGGTTTGCCGCCGCGCGCGCCCGGCGGTGACTGCTGCGTAGAGGACGCCCGCCAATCCGAGAGCGGTCAGGCAGAAACTGAGACTGCCGGAGGATTGATGGGGCACAGCGATCACTGCGGCGATCGTCAGGACGGCGCAGAAGTGAACGATCGTCGGCGTACCGAACGCTTTGATCTCCGCCTCGCCGCCCAGCGAATGTGCGTCGGCGCCGAGCGCGACGACGACGAATTGCAAGCCCGTCAATGCCGCGGCCGACGATCCGACGATCACGTAGAACGTTTCCCACTCGCTCAGCGGAGGCATCGAGCGCGCAGCCTAGCGCAATCCGGAGTGTGGCCGCCATGCGGCCGCTCTTCGCGTCAGCTCCTGACGAGCGGATACCCCTCTTCAATCCAACCCGTGATGCCGCCGATCATCTTCTTCACGGGCCGCTCGAGCCGTGCCAGCCGGATCGCCGCGCGATCGGCGCCGTTGCAGTGCGGCCCGGCGCAGTAGACGACGAACAACGCATCCGCAGCGAACGCGGCGAGATTCCGCTCGTTGATGCGCCCGTGCGGCAGGTTGACCGCGCCGTCGATGTGCCCCTCGCCGTAGAGCTGCGGACTGCGCACGTCGAGCAGAACGAAACTTCGCGGGTCATTCTGCAGCGCCGCGTGCACGTCCCAGCAGTCCGTCTCGAATTCGAGAAGACGTTCGAAATGCGCGAGCGCCTCCCGCGTGCTCGCCGCAGGAACCTCGGTCACCGGATTTTGAACGATGGTGGGCATGTCAGCTCCTTTCGAATCGATGATCGTGCAGGAAGGCGGAAAACGCGACTGGCAGAAGCGACACAGTTCGTCAACTTCCTGCCAATCGCCGGTTCCTTAGAATTCGCTCATGGGCCCGAAGAACCGGAACGTCGTGGCGGTGATCTACGACGGAGTCTGCACGTTCGAATTTGCGATCGTCGTCGAAGTGTTCGCGCTGCCACGGCCGGAACTGGGCGTCGACTGGTACAAGTTCGCCGTTTGCTCGGCCGATCGGGCGTCCTCGCGAGCGACCGGCGGCGTCCGGATCGTGGCGCCGGTCGGGCTCGAGCCGCTGGGCAAGGCGGGAACGATCGTCATTCCCGGCTGGAAGAATCCAGACCTCGATCCTCCGGCATCGCTGATCAAAGCTCTTCGCCGCGCGCACGAGCGAGGCGCGCGTTTACTGTCCGTATGTTCCGGCGTGTTTGTCCTCGCGGCCACCGGTCTGCTGGACGGCAAACGGGCGACGACGCACTGGCGTTATGTCGACAAACTCCGTTCGCGATATCCGTCCATTCGCGTCGAGCCGGACGTGCTCTACGTCGATGAAGGAACCATCCTCACCTCGGCCGGCAGCGCGGCCGGCATCGATCTCTGTCTCCATCTCGTCCGGCGCGACTATGGAGCGGCAGTGGCCAACGAGGTCGCGCGCCGGATGGTCGTGCCGCCTCATCGCGACGGCGGCCAGGCGCAGTACGTTCACGTTCCCGTGCCGCAGCAGACAGAAACAGGCCTGGCGCACGTGATCGACTGGGCCACGCGACGGCTGAACGGTCACATCTCCATCGCCAAAATGGCCGTACAAGCGAAGATGTCGGTCCGGACGTTCGCGCGCCGCTTCGTGGAGCAGACCGGCACGACTCCTCATCGGTGGCTCACGCAACAACGCCTCTTTGCGGCGCAGCGGCTGCTCGAGACGACGACGCACGGCATTGACGTCGTTGCGGAAGCGGTCGGATTCGACACGGCCGAAACGCTGCGCCATCACTTCCGCAAGCAGTTCGGGACGACTCCGACTGCGTATCGGCGCAGATTCTCCGTCCGCTAAAAGAGAACGCCGGAGTTGCCTCCGGCGTTTGTCGCGTCCATCTTTGCGAAGCTAGTGGTGCTCCTGCAGCGACTCGATGTATGTCGTGAGATTGCTGATCCGCAGATGGGCATCTCTGTTGTGTGCGCGGAACAGCACGTCCCACGCAGGCATGTTGATCGTCGCGGTGGAGTGACTGCGTGATCCCATCCGCAGAATGCCCGCAACATAGAGAGCCGGGTACTTGCCGCTATTGCGATTTGCCAGTGTGCTCAGCTGCGGCGGTGGCGACTTCATGAACGCGACCGCAGGACCGTCGCTCTTTCCCTGCGCTCCATGGCAGACCGCGCAGTAGTCGCTGTACATCTGCGCGCCCAATGTCGGATCGCTCGGCACTATCGGTACGATCTTCAGCTCTTGTTTTTCCGCTTTCAGCGCTGTTGGTTCGCTCTGGGCAAGGAGAGCCGCGCCCGCTGCTATCAACAACGCGCCTGCCATGACAAAGACGAGAACCTTCCTTGACGGCATAAGAGCCTCCTCTGGCAGGTCGGCGGCCGGCGACCGTCGTGCTGCCGATGGAGAACTCCCGACATTGGGAGAGCTCCAACGAAGCTACCTCGGACCCCGCGGCGTGACGTGCAGTGTTCCCGGTCACTGCAGTTCGTCCGCAACATGCTGTCGCTCACTTCTCCTCGAGCTCCATCGTCATCTCGATCATCGTGTCGCGGAATCCGAGGCGGCGGAACAGCCTTTGTGCCGCGTCGTTCGGGGCTGCGGTCCACAGAATGACGCGCGGCGCGCCATGCTCGCGCAGCCAGCCGATCGCCGTCTGCATCAACTGAGTGCCGGTCCCGGCCCGGCGTGCCTCCTCGGCCACAACGACGTCGTGAATGAAACCGGCCGGGCCGCGCAGCTCTTTCCACGACAGAGGCTCGAGCGCGGCGTAGACGTAGCCGACAATGGCGCCGTCCCGCTCCGCTACGAACACACAGTCGTCAGCGGAATCGAGACGGCTGCTGAGGAACGCCGCGTAGCCGCTCTCGGCGCCGTCGCGCGGAGCGAGAAAACGCTCACGGTCGAACGCGTAGTGCGTTCTCATGAGCATGACACCGAGGCGGCCGAGAGCCTGAGCATCGCGATGTTCGGCCTTGCGCACGACGACTGCCGACGACACGGTCAGCTTCCCTGGCTCTTCCGGGTGCGCCGTTTTTCCGATCGTCGACACTTTTCGGTCATCCGCCATCTCACGCTCGCACTACGCGCCGCCCTACAGCTTCCGTGCCTGTCGTTTGATGTATACAGCACCTCCATGACAGTACTAGCGAACGAGACCCTGGCCCGGTTCGCGGAGCGGGCTCCGCAATACGATCGCGAGAATCGCTTCTTCGCCGAGGACTTCGAAGAGCTTCGCAACGCGGGGTACCTCATGATCAACGTGCCCAGGGAACTGGGCGGCCGGGGAATGACGCTCGCCGAGGTGTGTCGCGAGCAACGCCGCCTGGCGTACTACGCCGCGCCGACCGCTCTTGCGATCAACATGCATTTGTACTGGGTTGGCGTGGCTGCTGATTTGTGGCGGTCGGGCGACCGCTCGCTCGAGTGGATCCTCCGCGGAGCCATGAAAGGCGAAGTCTACGCAGCGGGTCACGCCGAGAGCGGCAACGATCTGCCGGTGCTCCTCTCCACGACGCAGGCGCAGCGCGTGGACGGCGGCTACCGTTTCACCGGACGCAAGTCGTTCGGAAGCCTCACGCCCGTGTGGACGTATCTCGGGATGCACGGAGTCGATACGTCGGACCCGAAAGCGCCGAAGATCGTGCACGTCTTCATGCCGCGCAACACCGAAGGCGCTTCCATTGCCGAGACGTGGGACGTCCTCGGCATGCGCGCGACCAGGAGCGACGACACGATCCTGCAGAACGTGTTCGTGCCGGACAAGTTCGTCGCCCGAATCGTGCCCGCGGGCCCGGCCGGTCTCGATCAGTTCGTCCTCAACATCTTCGCCTGGGCGCTCCTCGGATTCGGGAACATCTATTACGGCCTCGCGCGGAGAGCGTTCGACCAGGTCGTCGAGACCGTGAAGACGAAGACGTCGATCGCGATGTCGCGGCCGATGGCGTATCACGCGGAAGTGCAGCACGCCGTGGCCGAGATGGCGATGGCGCTCGAAGGCATCGAGCCGCACCTCGATCGCGTGGCCGAGGATTGGTCGGCGGGGAAGGACTACGGAGCGGGCTGGGTGACGAAGATCGTCGTCGCGAAGCAGCGATCGGTCGAGGAAGCGTGGAGAGTCGTCGACCTCGCGCTCGACGTCGCCGGCGGCTTCGGCATTTTCCGCAAGGCGGGACTCGAGCGTTTGTTCCGCGACGCGCGCCTCGGACGCATCCATCCGACGAACTCCATGCTCACGCGGGAGATCGTTGCGAAGACGGCGCTGGGGATCGGCCTCGACGAGACGCCGCGCTGGGGTTAGCGCTCCAACGGGCACACACGGTGCACGCGGTTTTGACGATGAGATTCCGCTCGCTCATCGTCGCGCTTGTCGCGTTCTTTTCGCTGGCCGCAAAGCCGCACGCGAAGACGACGGCGGGCGACGTGTTTCCCGACATCCAGCACGAGCGCGTCGACTACTGGGTCTCCGAGTTCAGCACCGACCACGACTATCACAAGAAGATCGCGGACGGTCTCGCGCGAAAACCGAAGTACCAGAAGATGATTCAGCGGAAGCTGCGCGAGCGCGGCATGCCGCAGAACCTGATCTGGCTCGCAATGGAAGAGTCGGCATTCGACTCCATCGCGTGCTCGCGCCAGAAAGCGATCGGGATCTGGCAGCTCACGCCCGACACCGCGCGGCTATGGGGCCTCAAAGTGACGAAGAAAATCGACGAGCGCGAGAGCGTCGAGAAAGAGACCGATGCGGCGCTTCGTCTTCTTACGCACCTGCACGAGCGTTTTGGATGCTGGTACCTCGCCGCCGCCGCATACAACTCCGGCGAGCATCGCATCGCCCGGATCATGAAGAAGACCCTCGGCCGCGAAAAGGGGCGCGACCGCGACTACTACCGCATCTGGGACAAGCTTCCCGGCGAGACGCGCGACTACGTCCCGGCCATCGTCGCGTTGAAGCGGATCGGGAAGGATCCCGCAAAGTACGGTTTCTGAAGGCGGGGTAAAATCCGACGCCTGCGAAGATGAGGATCGTCCCGTTCGTCCTGGTGCTGACCGCAGTCGCGATGCCGATCGCGGCTGCTGCGTCTGCATTGCAACCGGCTCTGATCGAACCCGCCGCAGGGGCGGATCTCGCCGCGGGCTCGACGGCCGTCATCGCGTGGGACGCGGCAAGACTTCCGGCGAATGTCGAAGAGTGGGAAGCGTTCCTGTCGATCGACGGCGGGCGCACGTATCCGCTCCGTCTGACGCCGCACCTCGATCAGTCGATCCGACGTTTTCAGTGGACGGTGCCGAACACGCCCGGCGCCGAAGTCACGATCCTGCTCCGCCTCGGCGACGAAAAAGACGAAGTGCCGTTCACCTTCGCGCGTCGCGCGCGGATCAGCGGCGTTGCGACCGCGCTCGACTCGCTCACCCGCCCGCCGCCGATCGAAGCCGCCGGCCTCGGCGAACCGGTGGAGGAGGGCGGCGCGGGAGTGGCTGGGTGGGTGGAGGGCGGGCGGGACGGGAGTGCGCTGCGCGAGGTCTATGCAGCGCGCGCGTCATCGCTGCACAGCGGCGGATGCCGCGCATCGCGTTCGTCAGAGCCGGTCGCCGCAGCCGCTGCACCGCGCGAACGGCACGCACCGCATCCAATCCATGAACGGACCACGGCTGATGAGCGTCTGCGCAGCGCACGCTCGGCAATCACTCGCGAATGCGCAGTCGTCGCGGACATTCTTCTGAGTTCGACGCGATTGAACATCTAGTCCTCATGTCATTCCGAGCGTGAGCGAGGAATCTGGGCGGTGGGAGGCGCGATTTCGAACCCGCCGCCCAGATCCCTCGCGCCGCTCGGGATGACAAATCCCGATTTCTTCTGATTCCGCAGTCTCAGCGAACAGGAGGTCGCATTGAGGACCGCACCGCTTCTCGTGCTCACGTTGTTCAGCGCCGGGGTTCTCGCCGCGCAGACGCAGGCGATTCCGCCTGTGTCGGAGCAGATCGTCGTGAGCGCCACAAAACTCCCGGAAAAAGAAATCGATCTGCCGGCTGACGCGACCGTGATTACGGGTGCGGAGCTGCGCGCCCGCGGCGCACAGACGATGTCCGACGCGCTTGCGACTGCGACCGGCGTCGAAGCATTCGATGGCAGCGATCAGGGTTCATCGCTGCCGAACGTCGCGTTGTGGGGTTTGAAGGAGTTCGACGCGTATCTCGTCGAGCTCAACGGAGTACCGGTCGGCGGAACATTCGATCCCGATCTGCAGCAGATCGACGTCCGCAACATCGATCGCATCGAGATCGTCCGCGGTCCCGCGGGAGTCGTCCACGGATCGACGGCGTTCGCCGGCGTCATCTCGATTTACACGGCCGAGCCGAGCGCATCGCGGGCCGAGGTCGCGGCCGGGAGCTTCGGAAATGAGGAGGTGCGGTTCTCGACCGGAGCTGCCAACGCAATCACGAATTGGGCGGTGCAGGGTTCCGCGATGCGCAACGACGGCTGGCGGCCGCGCACGAACGGTCATCGCAATCAGCTCGACCTGACGTGGGGCTCAGAGAACTTCGCCGGCGGTGCGATGAAGCTTCGCGTGTTCGGCCTGGAGCGAAGCGAAGGCTTCGGCGCGCCGCTGCCTGTCGATAGCGACACGGGCGTGCTGCCGGACGGCGTGAACTTCAACAGCAATCTCGCACTGCGCGATACGCGCATCGCGACGCGCGATTTCGGTCTGACGTCGCGGTTCGACCGTCCGCTCAACGCGGTCTCGCATCTCACGAATGTGTTTGGATACACGCACCGCAACGAGCGTCTCGCGCGCTCCTTCGTAGACAACGTGCAGGGCGACGAGGTCGAAGGCGCCGGCACTGACTTCCGTCCGCGCACGAACGATCTGTTCGACGACGTGCGCCTCGAGCTCGCCGTGCCGCGGCACCACCTGCTCCTCGGCGTTTCCGCAAATTACGGCTCCCTCACCAGCGCCGGCCGCCGCTTCGACGTCGGTTACTCGCTGAGCGGACCGATTCCGTCGGTCAACGACATCGCCGATGCGACGCCGATCCGCGTCGCCGATCGGCGGCTCTTTGCCGGCGTGTATGCCGAAGACGAGTGGACCGCGACTCCGCGGCTCACGGCAACCGCGGGCGTCCGCTTCGATCGCGACAGCGAGCGACGCAGCTTCGCAAGCGGCGAGGACAGCTCGCGACAGAGCCGGAGCGACGGCGCATTCTCCGGCCGGGCGGCGGTCGTGTATCGCCTCATCGCGACGCCGACGACAACGCTCGACAGCGCGCATGTGTACGTCGCCGGCAACAGCGCGTTCAAGCCCGCGGCATTCGATCCGGCACCGCAGGAAGACGAAGGGCTTCTCGAGCCGGAGCGGAGCCGAAGCATCGAGGGTGGATTGAAAGTCGGAGGCGCGAAGCGCCGCTGGAGTGCGGAGCTGACTGCCTTCGACATGAACTTCACGAACACGGTGGTCACGCAGAACGTGCAGGGCAATCCGACGCGGGTGAACGCAGGCGAGCTGCGGTTCCGCGGCGTTGAGCTCAGCGTGGATCTGCGGCCGGTTCGAGACTTGATCGTGCGCGGCGGCCTCGCTTTGCACGACCCGCGATTCGTCCGGTTCACGGCCGTCAACGAATTTGGCGAAGAAGAGGACGCAAGCGGCCACATCCCGGAGCTCGTCGCGCGGCGCACGTGGTCGCTCGCGGCGATCTATGCGCCGGAGCACAGCGCCGGCGGTTCAGTCACCGTGCGGGGCGTCGGCCGGCGCGCGCTCGACCGCGACAACGTCTTCTTCACGGCGCCTTACACGACCGTCGAGGCATCGGCGTACGTGCCGATCGGACGCGTGCGATTGGAGCTTGCCGGCCGCAATCTGACGAACCGGCGCTTCCTGACCACCGACAGCGAGCTGCAGGACGGGTTGCGCTACGTTTCGGCGCCGCGCTCGTTCATGGCGCGCGTTTCCATGATGTTCTGATCGAAAA
>DASWBH010000301.1:0-2004 GCA_036390755.1 Thermoanaerobaculia bacterium | reverse complement strand
GGCGCGCGTGTCCGACCGGCACGAGATCCATCGAATTGCCGTGCTTCAGAAGCGTGCGGACGAGCATCGCGAACTCTTCGTTCGATCCGTAGAGGCTCGCGTAAAACCCGTTCAGCCCCGCCTGTTCGCCGGCCTCGGAAGGGCTCTTCCAGCGCGCCGCCTTGCCGTCGAAGACAAAGGTCTCGTCGACCGGTTTCTTCAGGTAGTCGTTTCCTTTGATCTCGACCGTGACCGGCAGCCCATGATCGTTGAGTCGATAGACCCCGTCGAGCTTCGGCCCGCGGCCGCGATCGTTGAATTGCGAAAACGTGTGCACCTTGCCGTCATCGGTCTTCCACACGGCTTCGTCGCCGGCTTTCGACCCGCTGATCAGGATCGTGTAGCGCAAGGCACCCGCCGGCACGTAGTCGGGGACGGGCGGGACGTTCGACGGCTCCGCGGCGGGGGAAGCGATCGATACAACGAGAGCGAGGCAGGACAGGGCGCACGTCGCGATTCGCATGAGTCGAGATGGTATGACGAGCGGCGCTGCTGCTTGCGTTACATATGAAAAACGCGAGCATCGCTCGCGTTCACTACCTGATCTTCGGTGATTGATTGGTGGAGCCGAACGGGATCGAACCGTCGACCTCCTGAATGCCATTCAGGCGCTCTCCCAATTGAGCTACGGCCCCACGTGGACGGCAGGATCGCTAACGCTCCGAGGCGGTCAAAATTCCGCCTCCTGTCGCGCGAATTCTAATCGAAATGCTTGAGCCGCGGCCAGATTGTCGGCAGCGTCCAGCCGCGCGTGTTCGAGCCTCTCCCGGTCCAGCTGCGGAACGGCGAGACGGTGAAACTTTCGCGACGGTATCAGGGCCGGCTCTTCGGAAACCAGCCATAGCGGCCGCGACGGGCGTACATTCTCGCCATGCGCAAACCGGAATTCGGAAAACAGCGCGGCGCCGCCGGCGCGATGCCCAGCCTCTCCCGCCGCCTCGGCGAGACCACGCCGAAATCGCTGCCGCCTCCCGGTCCGCCTCGCCGGAAGCCGAGCTTCACGAAGCCCGCCACTGCCAGGCCGCCGACGCTGGAAGTGCCGAAGAAATGATTGTGTTAGCCTCGCCCGGATGGACGGCTCCGACCCGCAGCATCCGGCGATTCAAGGTCTGAAGACCGTCTGCCGCTGCAACAACATCAAATACAAATCGATCCTCCGCGCGATCCACGACGGCGCGTGGACGCTGCATCAGGTCGCGGCGCGGACGACCGCGACGACCGGCCACTGCGGCGGCAGCTGCACGCCCGACGTGCAGGAGATGCTCGCCGAGCACGCGCCGAAGCACGTCACGAAGGCCGACTGCGCGCAACCTGCTGACCCGAACGCCTGGTGGGTGCGAAAGCCATGAAGAAAAAAGTGGAGATGTACCTCAAGCCGACCTGAACGAGCTGCCGGAAGGCCGTGGAAGACCTGGAAGGTCGCGGCATCGAGCTCGTCAAGCACGATCTCCTCAAAGAGCCGCCCTCGCGCGAGCTCCTCGAGAAGCTGATCGACGAATCGCATCTCGAAGACTTCATCAACACCCGCAGCCCTGCGTACAAAGAGCGCAACCTCGACGCGCGCAAGCTGACGAAGAAGCAGGCCATCGACCTGATGATGGAAGAGCCGAATCTGATCCGGCGTCCGCTCGTCCTCGCCGGACGCAAAGCGGTCTTCGGCTACAAGCCCGACCAGTACGACGAGCTCGCCTGACGATGATCTCGCCCGTCGCGATGGCGATCGCCGCGATGACCATCATGCTCTGGATCCTCTGGAGCGACACGGTGCGGCCGCGGAAGCCGTCGCCCGTGCTCTACGCGATGCGCATCGCGCTGTACCTCATCGTCAGCGGCATCCTGGTCCTCAACATGGTCCGGTATCCGGGGCAGTTCAGCGGCAGCGCGCGCGGCCTGGCGATCGTGACCGTGCTGGTGGGCATCGGTGGTGCCGCATACTTCGCGCGGCGTCTCGTGACGCGTTGACTC
>DASWBH010000300.1:0-10060 GCA_036390755.1 Thermoanaerobaculia bacterium | reverse complement strand
ATACGCGTGAACCGGGATTGATGACGAGTGCTCTGTAGATGTTCGAATGATGATTCATCGCTTCCATCGTGAATCGAAGCGGGAATCCGGTCAGCATGTGCAGTGCGCTGGGCGGTGCAAGCGTAGCCAGGCGAGAGTTCGTGATCTCCTCCGGCAGACGGATGTATACGTCCTCACCAAGCGGCGTCGCGATCTCGTCCTGAAAAAACTGGCCGAGGGTGCGATGCTGCGGATCGACTCGGCGCAGCAGCTCGCCTTCATAGAAGCCGAGGGTGAGGGCGTGATAGGCCTGTCTCGTACCCGGCTCCCACGTGGGCTTCTGACGAGCGAGCACAATGGCCAGGCGGTCCGGATCGGCGACGACGCTTCGATCGACCGGTTCGTCGATGGCGAAGAGTCCCGCCTGGTGCGCGAGCAGTTGCCGGACAGTGATCTTCTCCTTGCCGTGCTGCGCGAATTCCGGCCAGTACTTGCAGACGGCCGCTTCGTAGTCCAGCCAGCCGCGCGAATGAGCGATGGCCAGCGTCATTGCGGCCAGACCCTTCGTCGCCGAGTGGATGACGACCATCGTGTTTTCGTCCCACGGCTCTCCAGTTACCTTATTTCGGACACCGCCCCAGAGGTCGATGACTTTCTCGCCCGCTTGATAAGCGCAGCAGGCACCACCGAGCTCATGCCTGCGCGCGAAGTTCTCCACGAATGTTTCGCGTACGGCTTCAAAGCCGCGGCTGACGTGGCCCTGGACATCAACGCGGTCCAACGTTGTCGTGGACATAGAGGACCTCCCGTGCCGGGCGACAGCAGGAGACGGAGAGTCGCCGGCTCATGCTCGTGAATGTGAGGCTCCTCCTGCGCGAAGGCAGCGGCCGTCAGCACCGGCGGCTTGTGATGGACAACCCCGGCGTCATCGACTATCTCGCCGGATGGTGCGTCGGGCACTCACGCTCGACCTTGGCGGCCCGAGAACTCGCTCCGATCGTGATCAGAAGTTGACGGTGGTCGCCTCGAATCGGTCGCGATCGCCCCACGCGCCGTTCACTTTGACGCGATCGCCGTTATGGAGCTGCCACACGTTCACGGAACGCCGCGTGTCCATCCTTCGCACGTCGACCTTCACACTCTGCCCGGTCGCATCGTCGCGGATCGTGACGTAATTGAGCGAACGGTTGACGCTCTCGACGGTGCCGGTCATGCGATTCGCCGAGCGGGATCCGTTTCCCTGCCGTGATGTGGCGAGGTCCACGCGGTCTGCGCGGTAAGTGTCGCGGCTCGACCAGCTGCCGTTCACGACGACGCTGTCGCCGGCGCGTAATTGCCAGACGTTCGCCGACTGACGCATGTCCACGTCACGCACATCGATCTTCACGTCGCGGCGCGTCGCCTGATCGATCACTGTGATGTAGTTCAAGCGGCGATTGATGCTCTGCACCGTGCCTCTGAGAGCGCCCGGCGCGCTCGTCAGCGGCGCGTTTGTGCCGACCGTGACGCGATCGGCCCTGAATGTGTTGTTATTCGACCATGCGCCGTTTGCGTTGACGCGATCGCCCGCGCGGAGCTGCCACACGTTGATGGACCGCCGCGTGTCCATGCTGCGGACGTCGATCTTGACGGCGCGGCCTGTGGCGTCGTCCCGCACGGTGACGTAGTTCAACGACCGGTTGACGTTCTGGACGACGCCGGTGAGAACGTTGGACGTCCCGTAGCCGTCAGCGCGTCTCGGCGCCATCGGCTCGGGCTGCGCGACCGCCGCAACGCATACGCCCAGCAGCAGCAGAAACGCGAGTGCGCCCCGGAAACGTGCCTCGCCTGATGATTTGTGTCTCATTGCGATCTCCTTCCGTCGTGTGTGTCTCACACCGGCGACTCTGCTGCCGATAACGCGCCATCGCGTGTAAAGTCGTGCAATGAAGAGACTATCGATCGTCGCTGCCGCGCTGTTCGCGGTCGGCACGGCCACCTTCGCCGCCGACCGGCCTCCCTTCGATCCCGTCGCGACGTTCTCGATCCTCGGCTTCGACCCGAAGACAGGCGAAGTCGGCGCCGCCGTGCAGTCGCGCGTCTTCTCGGTGGGCAACGGCGTGCTGTGGGGCGAGGCGGGAACCGGCGTCGTCGCGACGCAGGCGATCGTCGACGTCGCGTACGGTCCGCGCGGACTGGATCTCCTTCGCGCCGGAGTGACTCCCGTTGCAGCGGTGAAAGCGATCTGGGAGAGCGATCCGGATCCGCGCCCTGCGGACTGGACGAAATTCGGCCGGCAGTTCGCGATCATGGACGCGCAAGGCAATTACGCCGCATATACCGGCCCCAAAGCGAGCACGTGGGCTGGCAACAAAGGCGGACAGTTCTGCACGGCGCAGGGGAACATCCTGGCCGGTCCGCAGGTCGTCGATGCGATGGTGCAGGCCTTCGAGAGTACTGAAGGACACCTCTCGTATCGGCTGCTCGCCGCGCTCGACGCGGGACAGAAGGCCGGCGGCGACACGCGCGGCATGCAATCGGCGGCGATGCTGATCGTGAAGAAGAACGGCGGAGTGTGGCTGCACAATGACGTCGTCGTGCGGCTGCAGGTCGACGACAATCCCGAGCCGCTCAAAGAGCTGCGCAGGCTCGTCGATCTGGCCGCCAGACAACGCGAACGGATTGCAGCCGCGACGGCCAAAGAGGAGAAACATTGACGCGAATGACAATTCGCGCGCTTGAGCGTATTGTCGAGGTCCATCGGGGAACTTTCCCCGCCCTTCAGTTCGTCTGAACTAAGTCAGATCCTCTGAATCCGTCCTCTTAGAAACGTCTCTGATCGGGGAGGATTCGTGAATCCAGCAACGTGGTTCATCATCGTCAGCGCGATCGGTGCGCTCCTGGTGGTCAGTGTGTTCAGGCAGCTCGCCGTCGATCGTTTCGACGCCCTTGCCTTACGCCTGGGCCGGACATCGCGCCTCGTCAGCCGCGGAAAGCTCGTCGACGGCAACCACCGTCGCAATGTCCTGCTGGCGCTCACCGACTCCGCGTTCATTTATGAGAGCTCCGACGGGCAGTCCTCGTTCGACCGCCAGTGGATCCGTGAAGTCGAATACGAGAACGAGAAGTCTGTCGGGATCGATAACGTGCTGAGGCTTCGCTGCTTCAGCAGAACGGTCGAGTTCGTGCTTTCGGAGCAGGTGCTCCGCGAGTGGCAGGCCGTTCTGCCCGCATATGCCGAAATCGGTGCTCGACCGTAGCTCGCGCGCGGGCGAAAGCAGAGCAGTCCGGCTGTAAATATTCCGCAGTGACATTGTCCGGCAATGCGCGTATGGTGGCAGTACGTCGAGGAAACTTCCTCGCCTCTTCAGTCCATCTGAACTAAGTCAGATCCTCTGGACTCACCCCTCTTAGCTTTTCAATCTCCCGAAGCGACCTCATCGCGCGAGCCTCACTTGAGCTCCATCGAGCGCGAAGGCCCCGGGAGCCAGGAGCCTAAATGAAACTCTATGTAGGAAATCTCTCCAATGACATTACCGATGCGAAGCTTGGCGATTTGGCGAAGCCTTTCGGCACGATCGTCTCTGCCACCGTTGCCGTCGATCGGACGAACGGCGCCTCCAAAGGCTTCGGATTCGTCGAGTTCGGCACGCCCGAAGAAGGACGCGCGGCGATCGCCGGCCTGAATGGCCGCGACGTGAACGGTCAGTTGCTGAAGGTCGACGAGGCCAAGCCGCGCAACACCGCGGTTCGCTACTGAACGAACCTGACGTTTCGCGAAAAGGAGATTTTATGACGCCCGTCATCGTGGTCGTGGCCGTTGCTGTTGCCGTGTTGCTCGGTTGGAACCTCTATCGCCGCTTCGCGTTCGACCGCATCGAAGCGCTGATGGCGCGGCGTCGCAAAACTTCGCGATTCGTCAGCCGGGGGTCGTTCGTGGACGGCAACCGGCATCTTGCCGTCGCGCTGGCGATCGATCAGTCGACGTTCTTTTACGAGAACCGCGACATGGAAGCTTCGATCGATCTGCAATGGGTTCGCGAGATCGAATACGACACGAAGCTCGCCACCGGCGCGGCGGCCGAGGGCGGGAAGATCCTGAGGCTGCGGTCGCAGAGCCAGACGTTCGAGTTCGTGCTGCCGGACGACGTCGTCGCGCGCTGGCACACGATGCTGCCGCAGCGTCCCGCCGCGGCGCAGCAGGTCGCTTGAGAAGGAGGCGCTCATGAAAGTCACGATCGAGGACCGAGGGCCGGCGTTGGCGGATCGCCTGCGCGAGCGGCTCCAGTACGCGTCACGCTTGCGCTGCGACGAGCACGACCAGCCGGTCGTGGCCGTCAAGATTGTCGGCCGCGAGAACGGCTGGTTCGACTCGACATGGATCACTTGTTGTGAGGGTCTCACGCGACAGGCGAGCGCGATCGTGAAGGAGCGCTGTTGATCGACGGCAAGATTGGACGCGTCGCGATCCTGGGCAATCACCTGCCGCGGCAATGCGGCATCGCCACGTTCACGACCGACCTGAGCGACGCGATCGCGGGCGTCGCAACCGATGTCGACTGCTTCGTCCTGGCGATGAACGACGGCGGTCACCACCACGCCTATCCGCCGCGCGTCCGTTTCGAGCTGCCCGAGAACGACGTGTCCGCCTACAGACGTGCGGCCGATTTCCTCAACGTCAACGCCGTCGACGTGATCTCCGTGCAGCATGAGTACGGGATCTTCGGCGGAAAGGCCGGCAGCCACGTCCTGACACTGCTTCGCGATCTCCGCATGCCGATCGTCACGACGCTGCACACGATCCTGTCAGCGCCGAATCTTCACCAGCGCCACGTGATGGACGAGATCATCGCGCTCTCCGATCGCCTCGTCGTCATGACCGCGCGCGGCGCGGACCTTCTTCGCGAAGTGCACGGCGTCGATGAAGAGAAGATCGACGTCATTCCCCACGGCATTCCGAACGTCCCGTTCGCCGGCAGCAAGAACCGCCTCGGCGTCGAAGGCCGGCCGCTGATTCTCACATTCGGTCTGCTGTCGCCCGACAAAGGAATCGAGCAGGTCATCGACGCGCTTCCGGCGATCCTCCGCGAACATCCCGACGCCGTCTACATCGTCCTCGGCGCAACGCATCCGCACATCGTCGAACGTCACGGTGAGATCTACCGGCTCATGCTCGAGGATCGCGCCAAGCGCCTCGGCGTCGACGGCAGCGTGATTTTTCACAACCGCTTCGTCAGCCAGGCTGAGCTCACCGAATTCCTCGCGGCAGCCGACATCTACATCACGCCGTATCTGAACCCGGAACAGATCACGTCAGGCACTCTGGCCTACGCGCTCGGCGCAGGAAAGGCCGTGATCTCCACGCCCTACGCGTATGCGCGGGAACTGCTCGCGGACGGCCGTGGCATTCTCGTGCCGATGAACGATCCTCCTGCAATCGCCGCGGAGATCGTCGGATTGCTCGACGATCCCGACAAACGTCTCGCGTTGCGCCAGCGCGCTGTCGCGTACGGCAAAGCCATGCTTTGGCCGGCGGTCGCGCAGGCGTATCTCGGCACGTTCGAGCGCGCGCGCCGGCAGAACGAGGAGCGGCTTCGCACGGCCTTCCGGGCCAACACCCTTGCCACGCGGCCGGCCGAACTGCCGGAAGTCGACCTCGACCACGTCGGCATCATGACCGACGGAACGGGCATGCTGCAGCACGCCGCGTTCAGCGTGCCGCGTTACGACGAGGGCTACTGCCTCGACGACAACGCGCGCGCGCTCATGCTGATGACGCTGCTCGAAGACGCCGGAACGGACGACCCGAAAATCGTGCGCACGCTGGCGTCGCGCTACCTCGCATTCGTCAATCACGCCTTCAATCGGCCGCTCGGACGCTTCAGAAATTTCATGTCCCATTCGCGGCTGTGGAGCGAAGAGCAGGGATCCGAAGATAGTCACGGACGAGCGTTGTGGGCGCTGGGTACGGTGGTGGGTTGTTCGGCCGACGCCGGACGGCACAGCCTCGCCGGCGCGCTTTTCCATGACGCCTTGCCCGCGGTATCGACGTTCAGCAGTCCGCGAGCGTGGGCATTCGCGCTGTTGGGAATCGAGCAATACCTGCGCGCATTTGAAGGCGACCGCAACGTGCAGACCGCGGGCCGCGAAATCGGCGCCCGGCTGCTCGGTCTTTTCAACCGCACGGACAGGCCTGACTGGCCGTGGTTCGAGAACCGCGTCACATATTGCAATGCACGACTGCCGCAGGCGCTCATCGCCACGGGATCATGGACCGGCGATGCCGCCATGACCGCGACCGGCCTCCGGTCCCTCGAATGGCTGATGACGATCCAGAGAACCGCGGACGGCTACTTCGCTCCCGTCGGAACGAGGGGTTTCTTCGAGCGCGGGATGACCGCAGCAGTTTTCGATCAACAGCCGGTCGACGCGTGCGCGACCGTATCGGCGTGCATGCTTGCATTCCGAACGACAGGGGTCCACGCCTGGGCCGAGCATGCCCGCCGTGCGTTCACCTGGTTCCTCGGCCAGAATCAGTTGCAGCAGCCGCTCTATGACCCGCTCACCGGCGGATGTCGCGACGCTCTGCACGCCGATCGCACGAACGACAACGAAGGAGCGGAGTCGACGCTCTCGTTCCTCTTATCGCTGATGGATATGCGCGCGGACGAAGTGCGATGGAACGCGATGCAGATCCCGGTGACCGAACCGTCAGAAGTGCTGATGGCGGTGAGCTCGGGGCCGGCGCAATGAATCACGGCTGCGAGTACCAGGAACTGCTTCACCGCAGTCACAGCAATCCCATTCTGACGGCGGCGCAATGGCCGTATCCGGTGCACAGCGTGTTCAACGCCGGCGCGGTGCGATTGAAGAACGGGACGACGTTGCTGCTCTGCCGTGTGGAAGACCGGCGCGGGCTCTCGCATCTCTGCGCGGCGCGGTCGCCTGACGGCGTCAGCGACTGGGTCATCGATCCGAAGCCGACGCTTCTCGGCGATCCGAATCTTCCCGAAGAGCTGTGGGGCATCGAGGACCCGCGCATTACGTTCGTCCCCGAGATCGGACGTTACGCAATCGCGTACACGGCGTTCGGCAAAGGCGGACCGGGCGTCTCGCTGGCGCTCACCGACGACTTCGTTCATTTCGAGCGGTGCGGTGTGGTGATGCAGCCCGACGACAAGGATGCCGCTCTGCTGCCGCGCCGCGTCAACGGGATGTATGCGCTCGTGCATCGGCCGATCGCCGATTCGGGAGCGCACGTGTGGATCTCGTATTCGCCCGACCTGCGAAGCTGGGGCGGGCACCGCATGATGCTGCGGGCAAGACGCGGCGGGTGGTGGGATGCGAACAAGGTCGGACTCTCGCCACCGCTGATCGAGACCGCGCGCGGATGGCTGATGCTGTACCACGGCGTGCGCTCCACGGCCGCCGGGAATCTCTATCGCCTCGGCGTCGCGCTCTTCGATCTCGAGCAGCCCGATGTCCTGCTGCTGCGCGGCGACGAGTGGATCTTCGGCCCGGAGACGGTCTATGAGACGCACGGCGACGTCGCCAACGTCGCGTTTCCGTGTGGCTACACGATCGGCACGGACGGCGACACGCTGAATCTCTATTACGGCGCGGCCGACACGTGCATCGCGCTCGCCACCGGCAGCATTCGCACGATCCTCGAGTGGCTGGACAGGCACGGGAGCGCGGCGTGAGCCGAAGACGCCCAATGTGTCATTTCAGACAACGAGATCACTGAATGTTCACTCGCGTGCTCCGTCGATGATTCGTAACATCGCCGGACATGAGTCTGACTGTACGTCGCGCGCTCTGGAGCTGCTGGTGTGTGCTTCTTCTCGCGAGCGGAACGAGCGCCGACGCGCAGCATTGGATCGGCACGTGGGCGACAGCGCCACAGCATTGGGTTCCCGGCCATCTCCAGAGCTTCCGCAACCAAACCGTGCGCCTCATCGTGCACACCAGCGCCGGCGGGCCGAAAGTCAGGATCAGGATCTCGAACACGTTTGGTGATCAGCCGCTGCGGATCGGCGGCGCACACATTGCCCGCCGGGCTGCCGGCTGGGACATTGATCCGAATTCCGACCGGGCTCTGACGTTTCGCGGACAAGCCTCCACGACAATCGCTGCACGATCGATGGTCATGAGCGATCCGGCCGATCTCGACGTGTCTCCGCTTTCGGATCTCGCCGTCAGCCTGTTCTTTCCTGAAACCGCGCTCGCGACGACGTCGCACAGCCTCGGCCTGCAGACGAATTACGTGTCCACGGAGACGGGCGACTCGACTGCGGCGGCGACGTTTCCGGTCGGGAAAACGATCGCGTCGTGGCCATTTCTCACCGGAGTCGACGTGGCAGCCTCGCCTCGCGCCGGCGCGATCGTGGCTTTCGGGTCGTCGACGACGGATGGAGACGGTTCGACAAAGGACACGAATCAGCGCTGGCCCGACGTCCTTGCGCAACGGCTGCAGAAGTGCGCCGATCCGGACGCGCGATTCGGAGTGCTGAACGAAGGCATTATCGGCAATCGTCTGCTGAGGGACATCCACAGTCCGGGGCAGACGGGCGGCCCGTTCGGTCCCGTGCTCGAGGATCTCGGCCCGGCCCTCGGCGAATCGGGCGTGACGCGTTTCGAACGCGACGTCCTCGCTCAGCCGGGCGTCTCGTACGTCATCCTCGTCCTCGGCATCAACGACATTCTTTTCCCCGGGTCGTTTACGCCGGCCACCGAGATCGTGACCGCGCAGAGCGTGATCGCCGGCAATCGCCAGCTCATTGAGCGCGCTCACAAGAACGGAATTCGCGTCATCGAGACGACGATCCCGCCGTTCGAGGGCGTGAGGTTTCTTGCACCCGTGATCACGTTTTACACTCCGGAGAAAGAGAGAGTCCGCCAGGAAGTGAACGCCTGGATTCGCAGCAGCGCCGAATTCGAAGGCGTCATCGATTTCGACGAGGTCCTGCGCGACCCCAGTCGCCCGACGCAGCTGCTCCCCGGCTATGACGCCGGCGATCATGTGCACGCGAATGACGCCGGTTACGTCGCGTCCGGAAATGCAATTCCGCTGGCGTTGTTCCACTGTGCGACTCCGGCCGGCTCAGCGAGATGGCAGCAGTACATCGAGACATCAAGACTGTTTTCCTCGACGCCGGCGGCGTGCTCGTGTGGCCGAACTGGGCGCGCGTCGCCGGTGCGCTCCAGGCGCGCGGCGTAAGCATCGAAGCGCAACAGCTTGCCGGCGCCGATCCGCTCGCGCGGTTCTCGTTCGATCGCGCGCACATCATCACCGGATCGACCGACCAGCGGCGGTCAAACAAGTTTCTGGAGCTCGTTCTCATCGAAGCCGGTCTGGAGCTGTCGGAGCAGACTGCGGCTGCGCTCGCAGAGATTCGCGCGTACCACCGCCAGCACAATCTGTGGGAGATCGTGCCTGACTTCGTCGTGCCGGCGCTGCAACGTCTTCGCAGCGCCGGCTACAAGCTCACGGTCGTCTCCAACGCGAACGGCACGCTCCATCGCGCGTTCGACCGGCTCGGTCTCGCACCGCTGGTCGACCTGATGCTCGACTCCGAGGTCGAAGGCGTGGAGAAGCCCGCTCGTGAGTTTTTCGAGCGCGCGCTGTCACGGTCGGGAGCGTCTGCGGAAACGACGGTTCATGTCGGCGACCTCTACAACGTGGACGTGACCGGTGCGCGAGGGGCAGGCCTCGCCGCGATCCTGGTCGACGAGGCGGATCTGTACCGCGACATCGATTGTCCGCGCATCCGCTCGATCGCGGAGTTGCCCGAGCTCTTGCGTCAGCTGTGATGCTCGTCGCCGGGTGGCACTCGAAACGCTGCTAAGTTGTTCTTGATGGACCGAACTGCTCCTCAGCTGCTGCGCGGTGGTGAAATGGCCGCAGGCAAGCGCCGTCGCCTGTCCCTGCTCGATCGCTATCTCACGCTCTGGATCTTTCTCGCGATGGCGGTGGGCGTACTGCTCGGCTATGGCGTCCCGCAGTTCAACGCGGCGATCAACGCGTGGAACGTCGGAACCATCAGCCTGCCGCTGGCGGCAGGACTCATCCTCATGATGTACCCGCCGCTGGCGAAGGTCC
>DASWBH010000299.1:0-3768 GCA_036390755.1 Thermoanaerobaculia bacterium | reverse complement strand
CCCGAGCGGCGCGAGGAGCCGCCGCTGCAGGTCGTGATCGCGCCGACCACAAACAACGTCGCGCTGATCGCCGTCGACGGCCTGACCTTCGAGCTCGCCCGCGCCCGCCCCGACCTCCTCGGCTCCTTTCCGGTCATCGCACCGCTGCCTCGAATGGCCGGCGCATCCGCGACCGAACGCTGGGCATCGGTCGGTACAGGCGTTCCTCCGTCGCTTCATCGAGTCCGTGCCGTCGACGGCGTGCAGCTCGCGAGCGGCGCGCACATGCTGCAGAGCGTCTCGCGCGGCGACGTCGTGCTGCGCGATATCGCGCCCGCGCTCCGCATCGCGCGGCGGCAGCCGCTTCCACCCACGGTCCGCCGTCGCGACTACGTCTGGGAAATCTTCGCCGGCCGAGGGCTGTCGTCCGTCGCCGTGAATTGGTGGACGAGCGACGACGTGCGCTCGCCGACCCTCGATTCAGTCAGTCAGACGCCGATCTTCAGCGCGGCAGCGGCGAACGCCAGACCGGAAGACGCCGCCTTGCGCGTCGACGAGACCGCGTCCGCGCGCGCGATCTCCGATTCGTCGCGACTGAAGCCGCGATTCGCGACCGTCTACCTGCCGGCCCTCGACATCGTCCAGAACCGCATCGACATCGACGCCGCCACGCGCCTCGCCGCGTCGGTGCGCGCGCTCGAGAACATGCACCGCACGATCGAGAAGATGCGCTCCGTCGGATCCCTGATCGTCATCGGACTGCCGGGCGACGGGCAGAGCGGTCATGCCGTCCTCGCGTCGCAGCTGCCGCTGTCGCAAATGCCGTCCTCCGCCTTCGACCTTGCCCCGACGGTCTGCGCTTTGCTGGGCTTCCCTCCGTCTGAGGAGATGCCGGGCAGGCCGCTGATCGGCACGGCGCAGCGCATCGCCACATACGGCGCGCGCAACGCCGCTCCGGCCGAGACAAAAGTCAATCAGGAGTACTACGAGACGCTTCGGTCGCTCGGGTACATTCGATGAGGGAGCTTCATGCGCAAGTTGATCATCACCACGCTGTTTTTCATCGCCACCGTCGCGTTCGCCCAGCATCCGATGACGTTCGACGACCTCGCCGGCATGCGGCGGATCGGGGCGCCGCAGGTCTCGCCGGACGGCCGCCTCATCGCCTACGACGCGAGCACGATCGATCTGCCGGCGAACTACCGCCACAGCGCGATCTATCTCGTGCCGTCGAGCGGCGGAGTGTCGCAGAAAATCACCGACGGCACGAAGCAGGACGAAGGCCCGGCGTGGTCGCCGGATGGCAAGACGATCGCGTACGTCTCGAATCGTGAAGGCGGCGCGAAGCAGCTGTACCTGTTCGACGTCGCGACGAACCGGTCGCGCAAACTGACGAATCTGCAGGGTGGCGCGGGCAGCGTGAAGTGGATGCCGGACGGCTCCGGCCTTCTCCTCCTCTCAGATATCTACCCCGACTGCGGCGTCGAGCCGCAATGCATCAAGGACAAGACGACCGCCGAGTCGAATCGCCCGTCGCGCGCGCGCGTCATCACGAGCCTGCTCTACCGGCACTGGAACGCATGGCAGGAGCCGACGCGCTCGCACGTCATTCTCTATCCGCTGAACGGATCGCCGCGCGACCTCACCCCCGGCGCGTTCGACGCTCCTCCCTTCTCCCTCGGAGGCGGCGACGAGTTCGACGTCTCACCTGACGGCCGCGAGCTCGTCTTCGCGCGCAACACCGAACAGCACCCCGAGATCTCGACGAACTCCGATCTCTTCATCGTGCCGATCGCGGGCGGCGAGCCGCGGCGCATCACCACGCGGACGGGCGCGGACACTTCGCCGAAGTATTCGCCTGACGGCAAGTGGATCGCGTACCGGTCGCAGGCGCGCGCCGGCTACGAGTCCGACCTGTGGGAGCTCTGGCTGTACAACCGCGCCACCGGCTTGCAGACGCGTATCGCCGAGCAGTTCCCGAACTGGATCGAGTCGTTCACGTGGGCGAAGGACAGCCAGCGCATCTTCTTCACCGCGGACGAAAAGGGCCGTATTCCGATCTATGAAGTCGCGCTGGAAGGCGCCGCACACCAGATTTACGAAACCGGGTCGGCCGACGCGATCGCCGTCAGTCCTGACGGTCAGACGCTTTACTTCGATCGGTCGACGCTGCAGCGGCCGGCCGACATCTTCTCGCTCCGGCGCGGCGGACAGTTCGCGCAGATCACGCACGACAACGACGCACTGCTCGCCACTGTGAAGATGGGCAACGTCACCGGCACCACGTGGAAGGGGGCGGACGACACCTGGATCCAGGGCTGGATCGTGCAGCCGCCCGGATTCGACGGATCGAAGAAGTACCCCGGCATCGTGCTGATCCACGGCGGTCCGCAGGGCGCGTGGGAGGACGGCTGGTCGTATCGCTGGAACCCGCAGATGTGGGCCGCGCGCGGCTACGTGATCTTCATGCCGAATCCCCGCGGGTCCACCGGTTCCGGACAGAAGTTCGTCGAGGACATCTCGGGCGACTGGGGCGGCCGCGCGTACACCGACATCATGACCGGCGTCGACCAGTTCGCCGCGCTGCCTTACGTCGACGGCACGCGCATCGGCGCCGCCGGCGCCTCCTTCGGCGGCTACATGATCGACTGGATCCTCGGACATACCGATCGGTTCAAGGCTCTCGTCTCACACGACGGCGTGTACAACCTGACATCGGAGTACGGAGTGACCGAGGAGCTGTGGTTCCCGGAGTGGGAGTTCAAGGGGAATCCGTGGGACAACCCGGAACAGTACGAGAAGTGGTCGCCGCACCTGTACGCGAAGAACTTCAAGACGCCGACGCTCGTCGTGCAGGGTGAGCTCGACTACCGCGTGCCTGTCGACCAGGGTCTGCAGCTCTTCACGACGCTCCAGCGGAAAGGCATTCCGTCGAAGCTGCTCTACTTTCCTGACGAAGGTCACTGGGTGCTGAAGCCGCAGAACTCGAAGTTGTGGCACGAGCAGGTGCTCGGCTGGATGGATCAGTGGCTGAAGAAGTAGATCCTCCTTCGCCCCGCGCAGCGGGGAGAAGGTGCCGCGAGGCGGCGGATGAGGGGCACTCACCCGGCGCTACGCGCCACCCTCTCCCGCACGCGGTAGAGGGAGGATGACGACGACCTTCGTTCCGACTCCCGGCGTGCTCTCGAGGTGCAGCGTCCCGCCGTGCGCTTCGACGATCTGACGAACGATCGGCAACCCGAGTCCCGCGGAGTTGCGCTTCGTCGTGTACATCGGTTCGAAGACGCGCTCGATTGCCTCAGGCGCAATGCCCGATCCGGAGTCGGCGATCTCGAGCTCGATACCGTCAGCGGCTTCGCGCGCGCTCACCGCGACCGTGCCGCCGTTCGGCATCGACTCCACCGCATTCGTCACGAGATTGACGATCGCCTGCGTGAGCTGCTCGCGGTCTGCCGAGAGCATGAGATGCGGCGGCTGCGCCGCGAACGTCAGCTCGACCGGCGCGCTCGCGAACGGCTGCAAGCTCGTGCGGAGCGAGTCGAACCAGGGATCGACTTCGAGCGGCCGCAGGTCGAGCACCAACGGCTTCGCCAGACGTGATACTTCGTTCAGAACCGCCTTGGCGCGGCGGAGTGCCGATTCGATTTGTGTGACGGAGCCGAGGATGCGGTCGTTGTCGCGGCCGATGCGCTTGATGACCTCGACGTGGGGCTGGATGCCCATGAGCACGTTATTGAAGCGGTGAACAAGTGCGGACGCGAGCTTCGCGAGCCGCTGCTCCCGCTCGGA
>DASWBH010000298.1:0-7537 GCA_036390755.1 Thermoanaerobaculia bacterium | reverse complement strand
CGACGAGCTCGCGAACGTCTTCGACGAGTGGAACCGCGGCCCGCTCGAATCGTTCCTGATCGAGATCACCGCGAAGATTTTTCGCGTCAAGGATCCGGAGACCGGCGCGCCGCTCGTTGACAAGGTCCTGGACAAAGCCGGGCAGAAGGGAACGGGCAAGTGGACCGCGCAAGTCGCGCTCGACCTCGCCGTGCCGATTCCGACGATCGCCGCGGCAATCGATGCGCGCGTCGTCTCGTCGATGAAGGAAGAGCGCGCCCGCGCGTCGAAGGTGTTCCGTGTGGCGCCGCCGACGCCGGCGGCGCGTGACCGCAGGCAGCTGATCGCCGATATCCATGACGCACTCTACGCATCGAAAATCTGCTCGTACGCGCAAGGCATGGCCCTGATCCAGGCCGGCTCCGCGGAGTGGAAGTGGAACATCGACATGCGAGAGATGGCGAGGATCTGGAAGGCCGGCTGCATCATCCGCGCGCGCTTCCTCGACTCGATCATGCGCGCGTACGAGCGCAAGCGCGATCTGCCGAACCTGCTGCTCGACGATGAGTTCAGCTCAGCGATCGGCAAGGCGCAGCCCTCATGGCGTCGCGCCGTTACGTTTGCGCAGTCAGGCGGTATCGCGGTTCCGGCAATGTCGTCGAGCCTCGCGTACTTCGATTCCTACCGGTCGGCGCAGCTGCCGCAAAACCTGACACAGGCCCAGCGCGATTACTTCGGCGCGCACACGTATCAGCGCAACGACAAAGGAGCGGACGCGCCGTTCGTGCACACGGACTGGATCCGGGAGTGATCTGGTCCTCCTTCGCCCCGCGAAAGCGGGGAGAAGGTGCCGAAGGCGGATGAGGGCCGAAGCTTCGTGGCGCGATCCCTCACCCGCGCTCCGCGCACCCTCTCCCCGCTGCGCGGGGCGAGGGAGGAACCTACAGCTGCTTTCGGAACACCCCGGCGAACCCTTCCTTGAACCGATCGAAGAACGGGCGTCGCAGCCACTTGCGACCCGTGATCTCGACCGACTGCGCGACGTCGTCCATGAACATCTGTTCCATCTCCGCCGCGATTCCTTCGTCGTAGACGTTGACGTTGACTTCGTCGTTCAGCCGGAAGCTGCGATCGTCGAAATTCGACGAGCCGATCGTGGTCCAGATGCCGTCCACCACCATCGTCTTCGCGTGCATCATCGTCGGCTGATATTCAAAGATGCGGATGCCGCGGCGCAGCAGCAGCTCGTAATGCAGCCGGCTGGCTTGCCGCGCGATCGGCACGTCGGTGTACTCGCCGGGGACGATCACGCGCACGTCGACGCCGCGCCGCACGGCCCCCTCCAGTGCGCGAGTCGTGTCCGGATCGGGAACGAAGTACGCGTTGTTGATGTAGATCGAGCGGACCGCGCTGACGATCGAGATGATGTACAGCAGTTTGACCGTCGAGCTGCCTTCCGAAGGCGACGACTTGATGACCTGGGCCGTGTGGTTGCCGCGTGCTCCGACTTGCGGGAAGTAATTCAGGCCCGTCAGCAGCTCCCCGCGGCTCTTGACCCAGTTGTCCATGAACGCGAACTGCATCTGCGTCACGGCCGGTCCCTCGACGCGTGCGACCGTCTCGCGCCAGTGATCCTTCGAGTCTGCGTCGCCGAGCCACGTGTCTGCGATGCCGACGCCGCCGGAGAATCCGCTCTCGCCGTCGACGATCAGCAGCTTGCGATGCGTGCGGTGGTTGACGCGCGAGAGCGTGTACCAGCGCAACGGGTGATACCACTCCAGATCGATGCCGTTGCGACGCATGAATTTGATGAGCGACTCCGACATCTGCGCCGAACCGACCGCGTCGAGGATCACCTTCACCTCTACGCCGGCGCGCGCGCGTTCTGCCAGCGCTTCGGCGAAGAGGCGTCCGATCTCGCCGTCCCAGTAGATGTAGAACTCGAGGTTGATCGTCTTCCGTGCGCCTCGGATCGCGGCGAGCATCGCCGGGAAAATGCGGTCGCCGTTCTTCAGGATCGTGATGTTGTTGCCGTCAGTGAGCGGCGTGCCGGTCAGGGCGTACATCGTCTGCAGAAACGCGAGATCACGGACGCCGAACTGATGGCGCATGTGATAGCGCATCGGCAGCCGCCGCCGCACGATCGGCAGCGCCGGACGGCTCCGGTACCGCGGAGTCTTACTCTTCCGCTGAAAGATTCTCATGTATATCGCTGCGCCGTGATCCAGAGCACGCCGGCGATCAGAGCGGCGACTGAGACAATACCGAAAAGGATGATGATGAGGACGAGCGCGCCGAGCGTGACTGCGATCTGCCCGAAAGTCCGCGGGGGCCGCCGGCGGTCCCGGTACTGCATCAGCAGCCGCATGTTGATGACGTTCTCTTCGAACGCGAAGTCGAAGATGTCGCCGAGCAGCGGGATCTCGCCGATGACCAGGTCGACGATGATGTTGAACACCATCCGGAAAACCTTCAGCATCGGAACGCGGTGCCGCAGAGCGCCGGCGACGATCCAGGCGGACATGATCGCGGAGATGACGTCGCCGATCCCGGGGATCAGTCCCAGGATCGGGTCGAGGCCGGCGCGCATGCGGGTTCCGGGAATGCGGACCGCTTCGTCCATGAGGAACGCGAACTTCCGCAGGACGACCAGGTCCGGCGGAAGCTTCTCGTCCGGCTCGATCACTTCGGGAATGTGCACGATTTGCCCAGGCACGCTCGGCAGTTATGCAACCCGGCCGCCCATCCAGCCGCTCGCTGGTTGTCGGTTGCTAGTCGCTGATAGGCCACGGTATAGGCCACGAGCGACTAGCAACCAGCAACAATCAACTGAATTACTGGTTCGCCGTTTGCGTTCCGGGTTCAACAATGGCTGACGATCCGCGCGATCCGGAGTCGCGACAGCCCGGCCGTTTTGCGCAGCGTTTCATTTCTGCGCGCGATACGGTCTGGTCGTGGCTCACCGATCCGGCCGTCCTCGTGTACCGGCGCGCCGCGTTCGGCCGCCACCGTGCGCGCGTCCTCGTCGTCGAGTTCTTCCTGGTGACGCGCGAGATCGCGCGCGAGTTCTATGAGATGGAGGGCACCTCGCGCGCGGCGTCGCTCGCGTACACGACGCTGCTGTCGCTCGTGCCTCTGCTCGTCGCTCTCACCCAGGTCGTGCAGCAGTATTTCCGCAAGCTCTTCCCCGGGTGGGAAGCGCAAGTCGACAACATCCTCAACATCGTCCTTCCGTACCAGTCGCCGCAGATCACCTACAACCTCGCCAAATTCGCGCAGAACGCGCAGGCCGCCTCGACCCTCGGGGCGATCGTGTTCATGGTCATCGCGTTCCGGCTCTTCCTCGCAGTCGAGACGACCATTAATCAGATCTGGAAGGTGCGGTACGGACGCGGCTACCGCCAGAAGCTGATCGCGTTCACGATGCTGTTCTTCTGGGGCCCGCTGCTGATGGGTCTTTCGTTCACGACGAACAAGACGCTGCAGCGGAATCCGTATCTGCACACGATCTTCAAGCACGACATCGTCTTCGTCATCGCGCCGATCGTGATTCTGTTCATCGCGTTCACGATGTTGTTCTGGCTCGTTCCGGCGACGCGCGTGCAGTTCAGCGCCGCCGTCGTCGGCGCGCTCGTCACGACGATGCTGTTTTCACTCGTGCGATGGGGATTCGGGATTTATGCCGATCATCTCTTCCACGGCCGCTTCAACCTCATCTACGGCACCGTCGGACTGGCGCTCATCTTCCTCGTCGCCATCGAGGTCATGTGGGTCGTCATCCTGCTGGGCGTCGAGATCAGCTACGTCTATCAGAACCTGTACGGCGTCCTCCGCGCGCAGGCGGAGCAGATCGACGACGACGCGCGATTCGATCTCTATTTCGCGCTGCGGGCGGTCGTCGAAATTGCGCGCCGGTTCGACAGGCGTGAAGACTCACCGTCGTCGTACAGACTCGCCGAGCAGTTCGGAACGACGGACGCGCAGATGCTGCGCGTGCTCTCGAAGCTCGAAGACGGAAAGCTCGTGAAGTCGACTGGCGGCGAGTACACCGGCTACGTTCCGGGATGCGATCCAGACCGCATCAGCGTCGAGGAGATCGTGGCTCACGTCGAAGGTTCGCTGCGCGTCCTGCCGGACCAGGGTCCCGATGACGAAGAGCGCCGCGTCATCGGCGGCATGTTCACGCGGATGAACGAGTCGACCGCGGCGGCGCTGAACCGGATGACGATCGGCCGCATGGTGCGCGACCTCTACTCGCCGCGCGCGATCCGGAACGACGATCGGATCGTTCGGGAGTCGTGATGCCTACGGCAGCTTCGCTCGCTCTCTGAACGCTCGAACGAGCCGGATCGGCCGGAACGTCTCGTAGGCGGCGAGGAGCACTTCAGAAGCCGCCGCTCATGTACTTCCACTGCACGATCTTCTCGTTGATCTCGCGCAGCCGGCGGCTGATCATGCGGCACAGGAGGTTGAGAAACTGCAGCGACGCATGGGGATCCATCGACAGAATTTCGTTGAGCGTGGCCCGATCGATCGACAGGACCGTCGCACCGCCGTCGTGCGTTTTCGCGTCCGCGGATCTCGGCGCGTCGTCGATCAGTGCCATCTCGCCGAAGAATTCGCCGCGGTCGAGCACCGTCAGCGCTTCTTCGCCCACGCCCGGGATGAACTTCGAGATGCGCACGCGGCCGTCGAGCACGATGTAGAGCTTGTCGCCCTTCTCGCCTTCGCGAAAGATCATCGAGCCGTCGCGGAAGCGCTCTTCACTGGAGAACGTCGCCAGCAGTTTCATTTCAGCCGCTGACAATCCGCGCTCCTTGAACAGGTCGACTTTCTCTTCCGACTTCACCGTGACCTGCTGCATCTCGCGCTTGCCCTCGGTGCGTTTGCGGCCGGCGCCCCTCTTCGCGTCTTCCTGGAAGAAGAGCTTCAGCTGTTCGTTCGCGCCGCGCACCTTCTCGGACAGCGATCGCCAGAATGCCCAATGCAGTCCGACGGCCATCTCCTTGTCCTCGTCCATCGCCTGATCGAGTGCGCTGAACGAGAACGTGTAGCAGGACGACGGCTCCACCGCGGTCGCATCGCTGGAGCGGTGCGTGCGATCGATGAAGTTCATCTCGCCGAAGATGTGATCCACACCCAAAGTGCCGAGGAGCTGAGCGCCGAAGGGAGTGTCCTTGCAGATCTGGATGCGGCCGTCGCGCACGACATAGAAGTCGAGCGACTTGTCCTCTTCATGGAAAAGATATTCGCCGGGGAGGAAGCCTTCGACGCGCGCGAATTTCGAGAGCCGCGTGATCTCCTCGTCTCTCATGTGCTGAAAGACGGTGAGCTTTCGCAGCTCGGCGCTGAGCGTGGCGAGATCGTCGCGCTTCTCCGCCGCGCGTGCTGTTTTCCGGGCGATCTCCTCGAGCTCGCCGCGGCCCTCCGACCGGGACAGACTTTCTTTGCGCCTCTCGAGCCGTTCGGTGCAGACCTGGAGGTGATCGACCCGCTGTTTGATGCGCGCGTTCAGCCGCTTGGTGTCGAGAGTGAGCATGCGCTTCAGCGTGTTGATCATCCGCCGCACCGGCTCCGTGCTCTCGCCCTTCTGATCGGTGGCGAGGAGGAACGCGTCGATGAAGTCATCGAGGGCCTGCTCGGGATTCTTCAGCTCGAACTCGACGCGGCCGGAGATCTCGGCGAGCCCTCGATCGAATGGGTTGAGCCGGCGCGCGACCGCGATCTCTTCGTGCGCGAGCGGCCACTCGCCCTGCGAGTAGTACAGGCGTGCGACGATCTCGTACGGCCGGTAGTTGTTCGGCGTCTTCAGCTTCGCGATCTCGAGCAGCTCGATCGCTTTCGACATCTGGTCCTTGTCCATGTAGTACTGCGCGAGGCCAACGTACTGCGACGCGTCGATCTGATCGCGGGCGTGCTCGTCGGCGACTTCCTGGCGGACGACGTCGAATCGCGACTCCTCCGCCTGCTTCTTCATGTCGCGGACGCGAGCGATGTTGATGCGCAGCGAGATCGAGCCCGGCTTCAGCTTCTCCGCCATCTCGTACAGATGGATCGACTCGTCGTACATCCCCTGGTCGGCGTAGCGGCGCGCGAGGTCGAGCAGGTCATCGGGCTCGATGGGGATGGCAGACTCGGCCGCAACGGACGTGAAGCGCGAGCGAGTCGTAACCGGCCGGTCAGGCATGGGATATGGCTATATTGTGAATGCAAAATGCAGAATGCAAAATTGAAAATGAAAAAAAGAGCGGCGGTGCTCTTTTTCAATTTCTCGTTCTGCATTCTGCATTTTGCTTTCGCCTCTGATTTTCAACCCGCCTTGCCGGGCTACGAGTTCGAGTTCCCCCGCGATCACGGTGCCCACGACGAGTACCGCACGGAGTGGTGGTACTACACCGGACATCTGACGACCGACAGCGGCCGTCGTTACGGCTTCGAGCTGACGTTCTTTCGCGCCGGAGTCGTGCCGCCCGGCGCGCCGGAGCAGACCGCGTGGGACCTCCGCAATCTGTCGCTCGCGCATTTTGCGATCACCGACGTGTCGGGCAGGAAGTTCCGGTACTACGAGAGGCTGAACCGGTCATCGCCGTTCACGGCCGCCGCGTCCTCCGGACGGCTCGACGTCTTCAACGAGGCGTGGCGCGCCACGACGACCAGCGATGGCGCATGGCGGATCACGGCATCGCAGAACGGAGATGCGATCGACCTCGTGCTGCGCACGCGCAAACGTCCGGCGATTCACGGCGAGAACGGCGTGAGCGTGAAAGCGCAGGGCATCGGCTACGCATCGCACTACTACTCGATGACGCGCCTCGCCGTGACCGGCACGATCAACAGCCAGCGCTGCACCGGTCTGGCGTGGATGGATCACGAGTTCGGCAGCTCGGCGTTGCGCGAGAACCAGCAGGGGTGGGACTGGTTCTCCGTGCAGCTCGCCAACGATTCGGAGCTGATGCTTTATCAGATCCGTCGCAGCGACGGCACTCCCGACGTAACCTCATCCGGATCGTTGATTACGCCGGACGGCGACGTCATCCACCTCACGCGCGATCAGATGGTCGTCCGGCCGCTGCGGCGCTGGAAATCGCCGCAGAGCGGCGCGACCTATCCGATGGGATGGAGCATCTCCATTCCGTCGTTCGCGATCACGCTGCGCCTCGACCCGCTGCTCGACAACCAGGAGCTGATGACGCGCAGCTCCACGCGCGTGACGTACTGGGAAGGCGCTGTCGATGTGACCGGCTCGTCCGACAACGTTGCCGTGAACGGCGACGGGTACGTCGAGATGACCGGCTATGATCGAGCCTTCCGACAGCCATGAAAGCATTCATTCTTTTCCTCGCTCTGCTCGCCGTCACGAACGCGAATCTAAACAAGGACATCGCGCGCGTCGCGGAGCGCGTCGACGCGGTGGTTGGCGTCAGCGCGATCGACCTTGACACCGGCCGGACGATCTCCATCCGCCCCGACGAGTCGTTCCCGATGGCGAGCGTCTTCAAGTTCCCGCTCGCGATCGAAGTTCTTCATCGCGTCGACAGCGGTCAGCTTCGCCTCGATC
>DASWBH010000297.1:0-4632 GCA_036390755.1 Thermoanaerobaculia bacterium | reverse complement strand
GCGGCCCTTCATCCAGCGCAAATTCCGCGAGTCCTTTCCGCGCGAGAAGATCGCGCCGCTCATCGATCACCTTCGCAGCACTCCCAAGCGCGACGTCAAAGCATTCATCCTGAAATTCCTGGGCTGGTCCGCCGATGAGAGCGCGCTGCCCGTGCTGCTCGAATATCTGCAGGAACCTGACAGCGCCGACGTCGCGGCGCAGGCGCTGATCGACTTCGGTCCATCGGCGATGCGCGCGGTTCTGCAGACGCTGTCGATCGTCGACGAAGACGAGATCATCGCGCTGCTCCTTCGCGTCGTGAATGCGCTCGGCGCGCGCGAGGCGGTGCCGAACATCATCGACTTCCTCGACCACGACAATCCAATGATCCGGCGGCTCACCATCGAGACGCTCGGACACATCCCCGACGGATCGGCGATCGATTACCTGCTGGCGAAGCTCGACGATTCCGATGTGCCGTCGCAGCAGGCAGCGATGAACTCGGTGACCGCGCTGGTCGAAGCCGTGCCGGAGATCAAGGAGTCGCTGTTGTCGAAGATCCGGATGCTGATGCAATCGGCGTCGGTGACGATGAAACTCAATTCGCTGTCGCTCTTCGTCAGCATTCAAGGCGAGGGATATCACGACGAGCTGCTGCTGGCGTCGAAGGACAGCGATCCAGTCATGCGCCAGAAGGCCGTGTCGCTGATGGGCAAGTTCGGCGAGGAGCGGTTCGCGAATCAGATCGTGCTCTCGCTCGCCGACGAGTCGACCGCGGTGCGGCTCGCGGCGATCAACGCCGTCGTGCGGCTGCGTCCGGAGACCGGTCTCGCTCCGCTCATGAGCTCGCTCGAAGACGACGATGTATGGATCCGCACTGCCGCGGCGCAGGCGCTCGGCGAGTACAAGCATTCCGCTGCGATCGAGAATCTCGTCGAGCATCTGCAGATCGATCTGCCACCTGTGCGCCTCGCCGTCATCGAAGCGCTCGGCAAGTCGGAGGACACGCGCGTCCGCGACGTCCTCTTCGGCTGTCTGGCCGAGGATGATCTGGAGATCAGGCGGGCGGCGATGCTGGCGCTGTCGCACGTGCCCGGCATCGACGTGTTCGAGGCGCTCGTCGGCGCGCTGTTCGACTCTGACTGGCGCATTCGCGCCGCTGCGGTGACGGCGCTCGGCATGCGCGGGAACCGCGATGCGCTGTCGTACCTCCACGCCGCGCTGGAGGATACCGATCCGTACGTGCAGCAGTCGGCGGTGCTCGCGCTCGATCGCATTCCCGACCGCGCGTCGTTCCCGTATCTGTTCAAGGCCATGGAGAACACGGCCGTGCTCGACGACATCTCCGAAGTGTTCGTCAGGCACAAGGACCTTTACCGCGATCTGCTCGAAGAGGCCTGGCGCACCGCCGACAGCCGGCGCGAGGTCGTCATCGCTGCGATCCTCCAGTCGATGAAACAGCCGTGACCTCGTTCAACCTCTCGCTGAATCATCACCTCGAGCTGCCGGACGACGTGTTCCGGCAGTTGCGCGAGCAGATCTATCGCCGTACCGGGATGTTCTTCGCCGACACGTCGAAATACCTGTTGCAGAAACGGCTGTCGCCGCGGGCGCGCGAGCTCAACTTCGACTCGTTCCAGAAGTACTTCTATTTTCTGCAGTACGACGCCCGGGCCGAGGCGGAGTTCGACCAGATCTTCGACCTGATCACGACGAACGAGACGTATTTCTTTCGCGAGCCTGCGCAGCTCACGGCGTTCGTCGAGGAGATCGTGCCCGAGGTCCTCGCGCGCAAGCCGGTGAAGCGGATCCGGATGTGGTCGGCCGGCTGTTCGTCCGGCGAGGAACCGTACTCGATCGCCATGCTGCTGACGGAAGCGCGGATGTTCCGCGACGTGGCGTTCGAGATTTTCGCGAGCGATCTCAATCAGCAGGTGCTCGCGAAAGCGCGCAAAGGTCAGTACCGCGAGAACTCGTTTCGCGCGACCGATCCGGCTCTGCGCGACAGGTACTTCACGCACGAAGCGGACGGCTCATGGCGCGTCAGCGACGACATCCGCAACCGCGTGTCCTTCGGCCGTCTCAACATCTACGACGGCGCGCGCGTCGCGCTGCTCGGCACGCTCGACGTCGTCTTCTGCCGCAACGTGATCATCTACTTCGACGACGCGTCGAAGAAAGCCGTCATCAACAACTTTTATCAGCGCCTCAGCGACGGCGGCTATCTTCTCCTCGGCCATTCCGAGTCGCTCATTTCGCTCTCGACGCAATTCAAGCTGAGACATCTCAAGCACGACATGGTTTATCAAAAATGACGCGCTGTCAGCTCTCAGCTCTCAGGAGAACCGTCATCCTGAGAGCTGAGAGCTGAGAGCTGAGAGCTTGATCAAGGCACTCATCATCGACGACTCCGCCTTCAACCGCGTCACCTTGACGAAGATGCTGGAGGTGCATCCCGCGATCAAAGTCGTCGGCACGGCGGTGAACGGCGAGGACGGCATCAAGCAGGTGCTGCGGCTCAAGCCGGACGTCATCACGCTCGATCTGGAAATGCCGGTGATGGACGGCTTCGCGTTTCTGCGCTGGCTGATGGCGAACGCGCCGACGCCGGTGATCATCGTGTCGTCGCAGGTCAGCGACCGCAGCGTCTTCAAGGCCCTCGAGCTCGGAGCGCTCGACTTCATCGCCAAGCCGGGCGGCCGCGTCTCGGTGAAGCTCGGCGAGATCGGCGGCGACCTGATCGCGAAAGTGCTGCAGGTCGCCGATGTCCGCATCGACAACCTCGCGCGCCGCGCGCAGGAGGAAGAGCAGGAGCAGAGCGACACGGAGCTGGCGACGCGCAACGCCGGCGGAATCGAGCTCGTCGTCATCGGCTCGTCGACCGGCGGGCCGCCCGCGCTGCAGCACCTCTTCGAGTCGTTGAAGAAGCTGCCGGTCGCGTTCGTCGTGGCGCAGCACATGCCGCCGACGTTCACGCGTCTTTTCGCCGAACGCGTCAATCGGCTGAGCGCGTACGAGGTGAAAGAGGCGGAAGACAGCGAGCGTCTCAAACCGGGCACCGTGTACATCGCCCCTGGCGGCCAGCGCACTGAAGTAAAACGAGACGGCGAGGAGCTGTACTTGCGCGTGCTTCCGGCGCGGGTCGACGACATCTATGCGCCCTCGATCGACACTTTGTTCCATACTGCGAGCGAGGTGTGCGGCGAGCATCTCATCGCCGTGGTGTTGACAGGGATGGGCGACGACGGCTCGCACGCCCTTCCGGAAGTCCGTCAAAGGGGCGGGAAGACAATTGCCGAATCGACCGACACGGCGATCATCGCCGGAATGCCCGCCGCCGCCGTGAAGACCGGCGCCGTCGACCAGGTTCTCCCTCTAGGCGACATCCCGGACGCGATCCGGAAGCTCTGCAGCAGCGGCTTATAGCCCTAATCGTGTTAGATTTGCGCAGGTCCGCAACCGATGACTGACGAAGGCAAAGCAGAGAAATTTCTAGAGTTATTCAATAAAGGAAAAGAATTCACCGAGGAGCTGCTTCGGGAAAACCAGCGGCTGCGGTATCGGGTGGCGGAGCTGGAAACCGAACAGTCCGGCCTGTCGGCGGAGGAGCTGGAGCGTCTTCGCAGGCAGGTCAAGCTGCTGGCCGAAGAGAACAAGCGCATGCAGCAGCGGTTCCACGAGGTCGAAGAAGAGAACCGCGACTTCGCCAGCCGCTACCTCGAGATCGAGGAGCAGAACAACAACCTGGCGAACCTCTACGTCGCCTCGTACCAGCTCCATTCCACGCTCGAATTCCGCGAGGTCATCCAGATCGTCCAGGAGATCGTGATCAATCTCGTCGGCGCAGAGGTCTTCTCGATCCTGCTCCTCGACGAGAAGACGAACGAGCTCCGCACGATCGCGTGGGAGGGCGCGGACCTGATGCCCGCGGTGGGGCACGTCTCCGCGCGCGTCGGTCACGGCGTCCTCGGCCATGCGGCGCAAAGCGGCGAGAGCTACTACGTGAAGGAAGATGCCGGCGCGACCGGCGTGACGGCCGAGCATCCGCTCGCAGCCGTGCCGCTGAAGATCAAGGATCACGTGATCGGCCTGATCGTGATCTACAAACTTCTGCAGCAGAAGGCCGCGTTCACCGCGATCGACTACGAGCTGTTCTCACTTCTCGCTGCGCACGCCGCGACGGCGATCTTTTCATCCAAGCTGTACTCCCAATCGGAACGAAAACTCAACACGATCCAGAGTTTCCTCGACCTCCTCACGACGAATTGAAGCGGAAGGGCGTAGCGGCAGGGAATGGATAACGCGAATTTTCTCGTCGTCGAAGACTCGCCGACCATGCGGCAGTTGATCTCCTTCTCGCTCAAGCGATTCAAGAACGCGAAGATCATCGAGGCCGTCGACGGCGTGGACGCCCTGAAAAAGCTCTCCGGTCCCGACAAGATCGACCTGATCCTGACCGACATCAACATGCCGGTCATGGACGGGCTGAAGCTGGTCTCGCTCGTCCGTGGGAACACGCAGCTGAAGAACATCCCGATCATCATCATCACCACGGAAGGCGCCGAGGAGGATCGGGAGCGGGGCCTGGCGCTGGGCGCGAATGCGTACATCTCCAAGCCCATCCAGTCCTCGCATCTGATCAAGACCGTCTC
>DASWBH010000296.1:0-9442 GCA_036390755.1 Thermoanaerobaculia bacterium | reverse complement strand
GAACGCACGCCTGCGCGCGCGCTGGCTCCCCACGAAAGTCAGAGTTCGCACCTCCAATCCGAACAAGGCAATGCGCCTGAAGTGGGACGACGGCACGATCGTCGCCATCGGCTTTACGGCCAAGGGTGACCGGAGCTCCGTCGCCGTGCAGCATTCGAAGCTGCCGGACAAGGCCGCGGCCAATCGGATGAAAGCGATGTGGGCCGAGCGCCTCGCTACGCTCGCTGAAGTGTTGGGCACCACAGGTTGAGCAGTCGTGACCCCGCGAGATTGCGATTGCCATCGATCGCGTCTCGCAGGTCACATACGTCCTGCTTTGGAGTATCTTCACCGCTTCATGCCCAGCTTCCGGGTTCGGCTCTCCTCGCCGGACGTGACGGCCGAAGAACGGCGGCTCGTCGATGAAGTTCTCCTTTCGGGACAGCTTGCCAGCGGTCCGGTCCTCACGGCATTCGAGCGGGAGTTCGCCACATACTTCGGCGCGCGTCATGCCGTGGCGATGTCGAGCGGCACGGCGGCGTTGCACGTTGCGATGGTCTGCGCGAACGTTCGCAACGACGACGTCGTGATCACGACGCCGTTCTCGTTCATCGCATCGGCGAACCCGATTCTCTATCAGGGCGGCAAGCCGCACTTCGTCGACATCGACCCGCACACGCTGACGATCGACGTTGCCGCGACGATCGACGCAATCGAATCACTCGCTCCGTCGGGCCGTCTGCGCGCAGTACTCCCGGTTCACATCTTCGGCCGGCCCGCGGAGATGCGCGACATCGTGCAAACAGCCGCGCGCCACGGCATCCCTGTCATCGAGGACGCATGTGAAGCGATCGGCGCTAAGGCCGACGGCGTCTTCGCCGGCCGGTGGGGCGATGCTGCAGCCTTTGGCTTCTACCCGAACAAGCAGATGACTACCGGCGAGGGCGGAATGATTCTGACGGATCGCGACGATTGGGCCGGTCTGGCGCGCAGCCTCCGCAACCAGGGACGCTCCGACAACGGGGCGTGGTTGCATCACGATCTGATCGGCTACAACTACCGGCTCGACGATCTGAGCGCCGCCGTTGGACTCGCCCAAATCCGCCGCCTCGACGAGATGCTCCGCAAGCGCGACGCCGTGGCCGCGCTCTACGACGGGCTGCTCGCCGGTGTCGAAGGCATTACGCCACTTGCTCCGCCACGTCCGGGCATGCGACTGAGCTGGTTCGTGTACGTCGTACATGTCGCGCCAGAGATCGGACGCGAGCGGCTGATGACTGCGCTCGCCGCGCGCGGCATCGACAGCCGGCCGTACTTTCCAGCGATTCATTTGCAGCGACCATATCGGGAGCGCTTCGGCTATCACGCCGGCATGTTCCCGCACGCGGAAAAAGCCGGAGAGTCGTTGCTCGCGCTGCCGTTTCACGGGAACCTTCCTGCCGAAGATATCGAGTTCGTCGTGAACTGCGTCGCAGAGGAGGCTCTGGCGATGAAGGTGAGCGGATGAGAACTATCCAGTTTCGCGAACTGCTGCCGGCACGGACGATCGCTCCTGATATCGAGGCGATGCGCCGCTTCATCCGGGGACGGCGCGTCCTCGTCACCGGCGCAGGAGGCTCGATCGGCTCGGAGCTCTGCAGGCAGCTCGCGCGCCTCGATTGCGGTGCGCTGATCATGTACGAGCGTCACGAGAACAGCCTGCATGAGATCCTGCTGAGAATCGACGAGCGCCTGGCCACGCCGATCCTCGGCGACATCCTCGATTCCAAGCGACTCGACGACACGTTCTCGGTTTGTCGGCCCGACATCGTCTTTCACGCCGCCGCTCACAAGCACGTCACGCTCATGGAGGGACACGCCGGCGAGGCGGTCAAGAACAACGTCAGCGGAACGCGCGCCGTCGCCGAAGCTGCGGACCGACACGGCGCCGAACGGTTTGTGCTCGTCTCGACCGACAAGGCCGTGAACCCGTCGTGCGTCATGGGCGCGACCAAGCGCGTCGCCGAGTTGCTGATGCGCGCCGCCGCGGCGCGCTCGCGCACGAAATTCATTACCGTTCGCCTCGGCAATGTCCTGGGCAGCAGCGGCAGCGTTGCGCCTCGATTTCTCGCGCAGCTTCGCGATGGACGGCCGCTGACGGTCACGCATCCGGAGGTACGCCGGTTCTTCATCCTCGTTCCGGAGGCGGTGCAGCTCGTGATCGAGTCCGCGGCGGCCGGGCAATCCGGCGGCACGTACGTGCTGGAGATGGGCGAGCCGGTCCGCATCGTCGATCTCGCACATCGCATGATCGCGCTGAGCGGAACCACATCCAGCGTCGAATTCATCGGCTTGCGCCCCGGAGAAAAACTCGAAGAGGAGCTGGTCGGGCCCTCGGAGGTCGCGGAGGCAACGTGGACGCCACACATCTTTATCATCCGGAGCAACGTGCCGGTCCCGGGCACCTTCGAAGCTGATCTTGCGCTGCTCGAGCGGCTCGCCGCATGCGGCGCACCGGCCGAGACGATCGATCAGCTGCGCGCGATCGTGCCGGAGTTCGTGCCGGCCGTGAGTCCGGCTGCGGCACGCGTGTGAGCCGGATTGTCGTCTTCGGCGCGGGTGAGCAGGGCGCGATTGTCGCCGACATCCTGCAACGATGCGGCAGCCCGCCGGTCGCGTTCGTGGACGATGCTGTCGCGCGTCATGGAACAAACGTGCTGGGCGTTCCCGTCATCGGCGCAAACTGCGCAGACATCGATCACGACGCGGTCATCGTCGCGATCGGCGACAACCGGCTGCGCAGGATCGTCACGGAGCGACTCGTTGCCGGCGGCGAACGCCTCGCGACGGCGATTCATCCGTTTACGTCGATCGCTCCTTCGGCGTCAGTCGGCGAAGGCACGATGATCTCCGCCGGCGCGATCGTTCTGCCGCGAGCGACGATCGGCCGCGGCGTTCTGCTGAATACGAAGGCCTCAATCGACCACGACACCTTCGTCGGCGACTTCGCGCACATTTCCCTCGGCACGACAGTCGGTGCAAAGGTTCGGATCGGAGAAGAGAGCCTCATCGCCACCGGCGCCTCGGTCGTGTCGGGCCGCAGCATCGGCGCGAGAACCGTGATCGCCGCAGGCGCCGTCGTCGTTCGCGACATTCCCAATGACGTCATCGCCATGGGCGTGCCGGCGCGCATCACATCCGATCGCCGTTCTGCAGCTCCCACCGGCTGAGCGGCGAGGACGGAATCACGCCGAGAAAACCGTCCGTCCACTCGCAGTCGATCGCCGGTCGCGTCGTCGTGAACCAAAACAGACTTCGGCCGGCTCCATGGGCTCGTGAGGCAAGAATCGGCAGCGCGGCTGGGTCGCTCACGGCGTGAACGCGATCGAACTCAGCGGCACGTTCCACGACAGCCGCCCATTCGCCCCGCCGTCCAATGCATTCGATCTCTGCGGCAGGACGATCGAGGAACTGCTTTCGCCACTCGTCTTCGCCGTACGTGAAGCTCGACGGAAAAGCCGAGGGAACGACGTCGACGCTCTCCAGCCGTTCGGCATGGTCGCTCCCCTGTTCCGTGCGGCAGTAGAACGTCGGAATCATCTCGGCGCCGGCGGTGATCAATCCGCGCGCGCTCACGTTGTCGCCACGTACGAAGCCGAGGACGACGGCGTCGCGGTCGCGAGCGATTTCGCACGTCGCATCGATCAGTCGCGTGAACAGCCCCTGTCCGCGTGCCTCGGGCAAAGTCCAGGAGGCGGTGATGATCGCCGCGAGCTGATTTGTCCGAAGTGTTCGCCAGTTGATTCCCGAGCCGGCCAGGGCGCGACCCCGTTCGTCGTCGACGTACAACAGCTCCGCTTCGCCGCGAAACGCCCATGCGAACATCGACTCGTCACCCCAGCGGCCGAACGCGCGATTCGCTCCATCGATGTATTCGCGAGGATCTGCCGAATCGGCGCGAACGCGGCGGACGTTCATTGCGTAATCTCGCCCATCGACGTCCACCAGACCTCGTCGCCGAAGCGGTCCTCGATCGAGCAGAAGATGCCATCGAGATAGTCGCGGTACGTTCTCGTGAGGCCATCCAGCGCGCGGTAGGTCCCCGACTCGGCAAGCAGATGCGCTTTGATGGACAGCAACCCGCCGCATTGCAGGATCGATAACGCGCGCTCGACGCTCGAGGTGGCCTGGAAGTTCACCGGCAAATGGATCAGCCCGGATGCGAGAGCGTGCGGCCGGAACAGAGGTATACCGGTCATGCCGCTGCCGTTCGCCGTCGCGCCGGCTGCTGCCGGCGTGGCGAGATCGCGTGCCGAGACGATGAACTTGAAACCGGCTGCACACGCTGCCGCCAGAAGCGGCGGAGGCGCGGACCACCCCGGCGCCGCCATTCCGGGAAGAAGCGGCAACCCCGCGTCCGCGAAGATCCGCATCGCCTTACTGAGCATCGCGCTGCACTCGGCCGTGCTCCGTTCCCCGAACTCGAGCGCCGGACGCATGCCGCGCGCGACGTGATGCAGGCCATGCAAGGCGATCTCGGCGCTGCTCCATGTGCGGAGTGCGGCACAGAACTCTTCGTGCCGGTCGAGTCGAAATTTTCCGCGAGGATGAACAGCGACCGTGAAGACGCGATCGCGCACCACAGGAATGCGCGAGATGAGCTTTCGCGTCGGATACAGATCGATCGTGCGCCAGTCCGGCGTGGTGAACAACGTGACGCGCAGTTGCGGATGCCGCGGCTGGAGCCATCGAACGTGCCCGAGCGCCTCCGCTGCGACGGGCGCAGGATGCACGTCATCGATCGAGAAACAGACGGCTGCACGTTTCGAAGCGGGCGGCCAGTTCATGGGTGACGGAGCGAGGCAGCGTACTGCGCGACGACATCGCGCGGCGTGCCGATGGCGCGGGCGCGGCCGCCCTCCAGCCAGAGAATGCGGTCGCACATCGAAACGAGCCGCTGCACGTCGTGCGACACGACGACGAAGGTGACGCCGCGCGCATGGAACTCATCGATGCGCGCCGCGCATCGCGCCTGAAACTCGGCGTCCCCGACTCCGAGTGCCTCATCGATCAGCAGGATGTCGGCATCGACGCTCGTCGCCACCGCGAATGCGAGCCGGACGATCATGCCCGCCGAGTACGTGCGCAGCGGCGCATCGAAGAAGTTCCCGATTGCCGCGAAGCCGGCAATGCGGTCCATCCGCTCCAGCATCACGCGGCGTCTGATGCCCAGGAACGCGCCGCGCAGGATTGCGTTCTCGCGACCGGTGAGGTCCGGATGGAAACCGGCAAGCAGATCGATGAGCGGCGCGACTGTGCCGCGAATGCGCAGACGGCCGCTCGTCGGCTGAAGCACGCGCGCCATCACGTTCAGCAGCGTCGTCTTCCCCGAGCCATTCCGTCCGATCACGCCGAGCGTCTGGCCGCGCGCGATCGTCAGCGTCGCGCGATCCAACGCGAGATGCTCTACGAATCGACGCCCATGCCGCCGCAGGACCGATTCCTTCAGCGACATGTGCGGGTCGGAACGGATCCGGTATCGCACGGAAATCCCTTCGAGCCGCAACGCCGCCTCGCCTTCGCGGATCGAGACCGGCGTTTCCTCAAACGCGATAGGCAATGTCATCAGCTGCCCTGGTGAACACGATCCAGCCAATTACCACCGTGACGGCTGCGATCCCCAACATCATGACGAGACCCTCGGGAAAGCGATTGCTGTAAAGCGGAGCGCGGAACCCATCCACAAAATACGTCATGGGATTGAAGCGCATGAGCGACTGGACGCGTTGCGGAAGAATCGCTGCCGGATAGACGACAGGGGTCATCAACATCGCCGCAGGCAGAACCATGCTCCACGCCGGCATCACATCGCCGTAGTAGAGCGCGCCGGTGGCGACGATCAGCGAGGCGCCGAGCACGAACACGGACGCGAGTGCGATCGTCAACGGCAGCGAGAGCAGAGCCGGTCCGAGCGGCCGGTGCGCGATCGCGAGCACCGCCAGGAGCGGCAGGATGCCAAGCATCAAATTGATCACGCCTGAAACGACCATGGCGATTGCGATGGCGCTCTTCGGGAAACGGACGCGCCGCGACAGCTCACCGGAGGCGGCGACTTCCTCCCCGATCATCGTGGTCGTCTGCGCGAAGAAGTTCCAGAGCAGGAGTCCCGGAAAGACGTAGGCGGGATACGCAGGCGCGTACTGACTGAATGCGCGCGTGAACGCGAGCGACAACGCGACGAGCATCACGGCAGGGTTGACCATCGTCCAGAGGAATCCGAGGGCAGAGCGCTTGTAGCGGACCTTGAGATTGCGGTCGATCAGCGCGCCGATCAGGGCGAGGTTGTCTCTGAGGTCGAGGATCTCCTCGAGTCCGCGATTCCGGCGAGCAGCGGAGTCGTACTCGGATACCGCGACGGTCACGCCTTCGCTCCTTCACCAGCGCCGACCGGACTGCGGCCCCGCTCCAGCCGGCGATAAACGGCGGCGACATCGGCGGCGGTTCGCTCCGACGTGAAGCGCTCGAGCATCGCGCGGCGGCCTGCTCGACCGAACGCCTCTGCCTCTTCGGGTCGTTCGAGGAGTCGCGTGATCGCGCTCGCCAGAGACGCGGGATCCGATGGCGGAACGAGCAGGCCCGTCTCGCCGTCCCGCACCGATTCAGGCATGCCGCCGACGCGCGTGGCCACGACAGGCCGCGCCATCAACAGCGCCTCGACCGTGCCGCCGAGGTTTTCGGTGAGCGAACATTGCACGACGACGTTCGCCGTCGCGAGCAGTGACGGTACATCGTCGACATGGCCGGTGAAGAGCACTCGATCGCGGAGCAATTCGTCTGCGCGGCAGATCGCGGCGAGACGCTGCCGGTACGCTTCGCCGCTCTTCACCTTCGCGCCTCCGGCCATCACGAACCGGACCTCAGGCCGCTGCCGGGCAACGAGGAGTGACGCGGCAATGAAGTCCTCATGACCTTTCGGGGCGCGAGCGAACATGTGCGGCGGCGTCTGCACGCCGCGCGTCGGCGGATAAAACTGCGCGATCAGGAGGACGACAGGCGCATCGGGCGCGACCCCGAGCGCGCACCGCACAGCGGATGGATCTGCCCGGGCCGGATCGAATCGCGCAGGATCTGCACCGTAGTATGCATAGTCCAGGCGGTCGGCGCTCCTCCCGAGCGCGATGTACATGTCGCGTGTGTATCTGCAGCCGGCCAGCGTCGCGTCGTCGAGCCACCACGTCAGCCGGTCGATCTTCCGTGTCAGCGGCGCCTCGAGGTGGCGTGGTCCCGTGATGCCGGCGACGTGGCGCGTGCGAGCGAATATGCTCGCCACGCGCGCCATCATGACGGACACGAAGATGTGCGAATGCACGATGTCGATCCTCTCACGCCGCAGGATGCGCGCAATCCTGAACGCTGCGAGCGGGATGTTGACGACGTACCACGGCACTCGGGTGCGATCAAGCGACGTCGCAAACGTCATTTGAACGGTGTAATGACGGATGCCCGCCGCGTCCAGGCGCGCGGCGACATTGCCGGGCCGCTGATCGATGATCGCGATGACTTCGCAGTCATGCCGCTCGAGGTCGCGGCAAAGATTGATGAACCAGTCGCAGTCGTCCCAGACGGCGGCGACTTGTGCCACGCGCAGGCGTCCGCCCGCCGTTTGCCGCCGCGCAGTAGATTTCAGCGATGAACGCACGAGATGTTTGATCCGCATCGCGAGTGTTCGAGGGCCGGCGTATTTCCGCTGAATGCGACGGATCTCGCGGACGACTGGCAAGAGTCTCCACGGAAAGCGGAACGCACGTTCCACGGTGGTTCGGATCCGGTAATGATCCTCTGCGCGCCCGCAGCAGCGGCGCAGCATCTCTTCCGTGGCGGCCACGGTGTGCGCGAGCGTGAATCGATCGAGCATCCGGCGCCGTCCGTTTTCACCGAGCCGCCGCGCGAGCTCGCGGTCGCGCAACAGCTCGATGAGTGCGTCCGCGAGTGCGTCGGAGTCACCTGCGGGAAAGAGCAGGCCGGTTTCGCGGTGAAGCACCGTGTCGGCAAACCCGCGGATATCGGACGCCACGAGCGGACGCGCCATCAGCAGCGATTCCACCGTTCCGCCGAGGTTGTCGGTCAGCGATGGCTGAACAGAGACATCGAACGCGGCGAGCGCGTCGGCGACATCGCTGCGCTCACCTGTGAAGATGACCGCATTGGCGATGCCAAGACCTCGCGCGAGCTCTTTGAGTTGTTGCTCGTACGCGGGGCCGTCAGGTCCCCATCCGCGTCCGACCAGCGCGAACTTCGCGCCCGGAAACGCTTCGAGAACGCGCGGAGCGGCATGCAGCAGAACCTCGTGACCCTTCAGACCGCGGCCGGCGAGCGGCCCGAATACCGATTCGGAATCCAAGGGTGGGTAGAAATACGCGACGATGCCGATGAGAGGAGACCCGTCTGCGATACCGATCTCGCGCCGAACGTGCGCACCGTTCGCGCGCGCCGGATCGAACGCGCCCTGCTCCACGGCGTAGTGGATCAACTCCGATTGTGACTCCGGAATCCCGTAACGGCTGAACAGCTCCCGCGTGTACGTACACGAAGCGACGGTGCGCGTGTCGCAGAAGGCCGTGCCGATCTCGACGATGCGCAGCATCTCCGACTCGAGAGTCAGCGGTCCGGCGTTTGCGGCGATGCGGATCGGCACATCCGCGATCCACGACGCGATCCGCGCAGTCACGACGGACGGCAAGAGGTGGCTGTGGACGACATCAGGCCGGAGCCGCCGCAGAAGTCTGACGAGACGGACAACGATTCGTAGTCGCGCGATCGATCCTCTCGCCGACAGAATGTCGAGGGTCGCCGTGTGGCACACGATGCCGTGACGCGAGAGCGCCGGACCGAGCGTGCCGTCGAGCGACGGAAGGATCACGGCGACGTCATGCCCCAGCCGCGCCTGCGCGGCGGCCAGCGCAACGAGCCAGGGTCCACCGTTCGCCGTCCCGATGACGTGGATGATGCGAAGCGGCCGCGACGAGCTCATGGAAGTGGAACCCGGAAGCTTATCAAGCGGCGGCCCGCCGCCGCTGTTGTTTTACGTTCCACCGAGTCCCGCGGCGACCCGGTCCGCGAGCGCGGCTAACGCCCGTCGCGATCTCGCGCTGTCGAGCGTGCCGGTGTCGATCGAGATTGCTCGTGATGCGACACCGCGGGCCGCCCCCGGTTCGTTCACGATCCAGCGCGCGTCGAGGAAAGATCGCCGACGACGACATCGATCGACTGCATCGTCGCCGGCTTCGACTCGCCGGGCAGAATCACCATCCCTTCCGGCAGCCGGCTCGCGAGATCCAACCAAAGCGTGTGCCGCACCATCGGCGCGAGCGTCGCCGACCACTGATCGGTGTTGCGCAGGGATCTTCGCGCGGAGGTATGCGAGCGGATGCTGTTCGACTCGGCCGCGCTCCGGGACAAGGTCGAGAAGCAGTTCGGCGCAGCC
>DASWBH010000295.1:0-9858 GCA_036390755.1 Thermoanaerobaculia bacterium | reverse complement strand
GTCGAAAAAACCCTCGAGCAGATCGAGATGACCGAGGCGACGACGACGATGATCGAGCAGATCGCGGAGGCGATCGCGTCGAACTTTCGCGACCAGCTCGGCGTCACGGGCGGCCGGGTGTACGAGCAGCGCGGCGACGACACCTACGAGCTCGTCGGCCGCTTCGGCGCCGATCACGAAGGCGTCCTCGGCATCACCGTTCCGAAGCAGTACAAACCCATCGAGCTCGTTCTCGAGAATGGGGCCGTGGTTATGGGTCCGTCGGACCCGGGCTTCGATCCGATTCTCGAAGAGCGCATCGGCGTGCGGCGCTTCGCAGCGATCGCCGTCGGGGACGAGGATTACATCCTCAGCTTCAACGTCGCCCCGGAGCTGTCGCGCGAGGACATCCTCTTCTCTCTCAACCTCGTCCGCTATGCGATCAACCAGAAGCTGCGCGCGCAGAAATACGAGTCGCTCATCGTCGAGGCGCAGCGCATCCAGCAGTCGATTCTTCCGCAGCGCGTTCCGCAGTACGCCGGCTATGACATCTGGGGAAAAGCGGTGCCGGCGGAGATCGTCAGCGGCGACTTCTACGACTTCATCCCCGTCAACGACAACATCCTCGGCCTGGCGATCGCCGACGGCTCCGGTCACGGTCTGCCCGCCGCACTCGTCGTGCGCGACATCTACATGGGTCTGCGCATGGCCACGGACCGCGACTTCAAGATCGTGCGCACGATCGAGAAGCTGAATCACATCATTCATCGCAGCCGTCTGACGACGAAGTTCGTGTCGCTGTTCTACGGTGAGCTCGAGACCGGCGGCATCCTCATCTACTGCAATGCCGGCCATAACTTCCCGTTCGTGCTGCACGGGACACGCGTCGAGTACCTTCGCTCGACCGGGCCCGTCCTCGGCCCGACGCCCGACGCGACATACACGCGCGGCTTCGTCCGGCTCGACCCCGGCGATCTTCTCTGCCTCTATTCCGACGGCATCGTCGAGGCGCACGATCAGCGCGATCGCGAGTTCGGACTCAACCGCCTGCTTCGTCTGGTTCGCGCGAATCGCGAAAGATCCGCGCAGGAAATTTGCCAGATCGCGCTGTCGACTGTCGCAGAATGGGGGCGCGAAGGTGAGGACGACAGAACGATCGTGATCGTGAAAGCGATTCCGGTTTCGTGATGGCAGATATCCTCTGGTTCAACGGCCGGTTCACCACGACCGCCGAGCGCATCCTCGGCGTCGAGGATCGCGGCTTCCAGTTCGGCGACGCGGTTTATGAAGTGTTCAAGTTCCTGCGGCGTCGTCCCATCTTCATCGGCGATCACTACCGGCGCCTGAATCGCAGCCTGCGCGAGATCGACATCCCGAATCCATGGTCGGAGGAAGCATTCGAGGACATGACGAGGGAGTTGCTGAAGCGAACGTCCTTCGACGAAGGCATCGTCTACATTCAAGTGTCGCGCGGTGAGAGCGAGCGTGCACATTTCTATCCGGACGGGCTGAGGCCGACCGCGCTGGCGTACACGCGCCGCTTCCCGTTTCCCGACGAGGCCAAGAAAGAGCACGGCGTCCGCCTGATCACGACGGACGATCACCGGTGGCTGCACTGCGACGTGAAATCCGTCAACCTGCTGGCGAACGCGCTGGCGAAGAAGAAAGCGCAACGCGCGGGCGCCGACGAGGCGCTGCTGCTCGCCGACGGAATCGTGCGTGAAGGCGCGAGCTCGAGCTTCTTCGCCGTTCGCGGCGGGAAGGTGATCACGCATCCGCTCGACGAGCACATCCTTCCAGGCGTGATCCGCGATCGCGTCATCGGACTCGCGATCGGCGCGAAGATCCGCGTCGACGAGCGCCCGCTCCGCGAGGCCGAGCTATTGAATCTCGACGAAGCGTTCATCACGAACACATCACAGAACGTGATGCCGGTGACGGAGATCGACGGCCGCGTCATCGGGAACAGCCGCCGCGGCGAGATCACCGAACGGCTGCAGCGGATGCTGGAGCAGGTAGAGGCGCAGGAAGTCGCTGCGTCAGTCGCCCGAAATTAAATCCCCGATCACGTTCCCGGCGATCCCCGCGATTCCCTTCGACTCCTCCTGATGCGAGCCGATCGCCGCGGCGATGCGGTTCGCGAAACGGCTGAACGGCATCGTCTGCAGGATGACGTGACCCGGACCGGTGAGCGTGGCGTAGAACAAACCTTCGCCGCCGAACAGCGCATTGCGGAAGCCGCCGACGAACTGGATGTCGTACGACACCGTGTCGGTCATCGATACGATGCATCCGGTGTCGACGCGCAGTTGCTCGCCCGGTTGCAGGTCGAACTCGAGCATGTTGCCGCCGGCGTTGATGAAGAGCAGGCCGTTGCCGGTGAATTTCTGCAGGATGAAGCCCTCGCCGCCGAACAGGCCCGCACCGAACTTCTTTGTGAACGCGATCGACAGGTCGATGTTGCCGATGCCGCAGAGAAATGCGTTGCGCTCTGCGAGAACGGTATTGCCTTTGAGCTCGATCGCAATGATCTTCCCGGCGATCGGATTCGCCAGCGCCATGCTGCCGGTCGGCGTGGTGCAGCGGAACATGCTCATGAACATCGACTCGCCGGCGAGGACCTTTCGCATCAGTCCTTTGAGGAAGCCGCCCTGCATGCGCGCCTGCAGCTCGATCCCCGGTCCCATGTACAACATCGCCCCCGCCTCGGCGAAGACCTCCTCGCCCTGTTTGAGGTGGAGGTGGAGGGCTTGCATGACGTCGCCTTCGAGTGTGTAGTCCATCCTTTGATTAAAGCAGAAAGCAGAAAGCGGAAAGCAGAAATTTGACTGTTCACAAGAGTGTCGCGCATGCCGCCATGTTGCTCGACGTGCTTGCCGAGATGCATCCCGACTCGTCGCGGACAACTCTTCGACAGATGCTCCAGGCGCGGCGCGTCCGCGTGAACGGAGAGGTGGAGATCGACGCGAAGCGGGCGCTCTCGCGCGGCGACGAAGTCCTCGTGGTCTCGAGAGCCGAGGCGGTGACGCTGCCGGAAACGCTGACGTTGCTGCACGAGGATGACGACGTCATCGTCGTGATCAAAGCGAACGGTCTCCTCACGGTCGCGACCGAGCGCGAGAAAGAGAACAACGCGCAGGAGTTTCTCAACGACTATCTCCGCCAGCGCGGCGGCGGTCGCATCCACGTCGTGCACCGGCTCGATCGCGAGACATCCGGCGTGCTCGTCTTCGCGAAGAATTTCAAAGCGCGCGAGGTGCTGAAGGAGAGATTCGCGGAGCACGACATCGATCGCATCTACGTCGCGATCGTCGAAGGGGAGATGAAGCCGCCCTCCGGCACGATCCAGTCGCACCTGCTAGAGCGTCCGAATCTGAAGATGGAGAGCGTGAAGCGCCATCCCGAATCGAAGCTGTCGATCACGCACTACCACACCGCGGCGAAGTCGCGCGACTACAGCATGCTCGAGGTGACGCTCGAGACCGGGCGCAAGAACCAGATCCGCGCGCACTTGTCCGAGGCGGGGCATCCGATCGTCGGCGACCGTTTCTACGGCAGCGACGTCAACCCTCTCGGCCGCCTCGGCCTGCACGCGAAGCTCCTCGGCTTCGACCATCCGGCCACCGGCAAGCGCATGACGTTCACGGCTCCGGTGCCCCGCTCGTTTAGCGATCTCATTGGAACGGACCTCGCATCGCGCCGGAAAACAGACCGTTGAATCGAAAGGAGTTTGCGATGAAAGCGAAGACTGTTTCCTCAGTTCTGGTGATCGGCTGTTTCTGCGTGGCGCCGCTGTTCGCTCAGACCAGCACGACCACGACAACCACCACCACGAAGACCACCACGACGAAGAAGGCACACACGCGGCGAGGCATGTCATCGGGCTCTGCGAAGACTCGCGTCTACAACGACGCCACGCGCCTGGCGGCGTTACTGCGCGATGCGCAGACCACTGTCACGGTGAATGGCGACGTCTGGAAGACGGTCGGCAACGAGGCCAACTCGCTGGCGAACCGCCTGTATGGCAATACCAGCGGCAACTCCACGGCCCGCACGGCGGCGCGCGAGCTCCGTACGCACGTGCGTGGGTTCCGCGATGCGGCGATGGGGGGCGACGCCGCAGGCGCGCGCGATCACGCCAGCCAGGCCATGCAGTACGTCACGCAGCTGATCGACTGGTCGACGCCGGCCAGCTAGGTCATCGATGTCATTCTGAGCGCCGCAGAGCGCGAAGAATCTGGGCGGCGGAACGCGCCCCCTCCCAGATTCTTCGCCGTCTTCGCGGCTCAGAATGACACGCGCCGCAGAGCGCGAAGAATCTGGGCGGCGGAACGCACCCCCTCCCAGATTCTTCGCCGTCTTCGCGGCTCAGAATGACTAGACGAAGCTGACGGCCAGCTTCGATCCTTCTTCGCGGTAGATCGTATCCACGAAGCGGATCGTGTTCGTCTTGAGCGACATGAACAGCGACGACACGCGCATGCCGCCGCCGAAGAAGCGGACGCCGCGGAGAAGGTCGCCGTCGGTGACGCCGCTCGCGCAGAAGATGATGTCGTTGCCCGACGCGAGCTCGCCGGTGTCGTAAATCTTCTTGCCGTCCTGGAAGCCCATCGCTTTGAGGCGGTCCTCCTGCCACTTCTCCAGTGGCATGAGCCGCCCCTGCATCCGTCCGTTCAGACATCGCATCGCCGCGGCAGTGAGCACGCCTTCCGGCGCGCCGCCGACGCCCATGGCGCCGTGAATTCCGGTGCCGCGCACCGCAGCAGCGATGCCGGCGGACAGGTCGCCATCGCTGATCAACTTGATGCGCGCGCCGGCCTCGCGGATCTGCGCGATGAGATCGTGATGCCGCTCGCGGTCGAGGACGATGATCACCAGCTCGTTCACATCGCGATCGAACGCCTCGGCCATCTGGCCGAGGTTCTCGGCGACGGATTTGTCGAGGCCGACGAAGTCCGCCGCCGTCGGCCCGACGACGAGCTTGTCCATGTAGATGTCGGGAGCGTTGAGCAGACCGCCTTTTTCCGACGCGGCGAGCACCGCGATGGCGTTCGCCGCGCCGGTTGCACAGAGGCTCGTTCCTTCGAGCGGATCGACGGCGATGTCGATCTCGGGATAAATCTCGCCTTCGGTCCAGCCGCGGCCGAGCGGCTCGCCGACGTAGAGCATCGGAGCTTTGTCGCGTTCTCCCTCGCCGATGACGACCGTGCCGCGCATCTTGAGCCGGTTGAGCTCTTCGCGCATCGACTCGACCGCCACCTGATCCGAGTACTTGCGTTTGCCGTAACCCATCGTGCGCGCCGCAGCGATGGCCGCCTTCTCGGTCACGCGCATAAACCCAAGCTCGATACTCGATTCCATGCTCTTCCTTCGAGGTGATTCTGAAGCGGCGGAACTCTAGCAGAAATCGCCGGAAGAGCAGGGGAGGCCGAAGCGTCACTCGACGACGATTGTCATCTTCATGTTGCCGTGACCCGATCCGCAGTAGTCGTCGCAGATGGCGGGAAACGTTCCCGACTGCGCCGGCGTGATCGTCACGGCATCGGGCTGGCCGGGAAGCGCGTCGAGGTCGATGCCCAGCGGCTTCACGAGCAATCCGTGTGCGTGATCGGCTGCGCTGAGGCGAATCGTCACCGGCTCACCTTTCTTCAGCGTGATCTCCTTCGGTGCGAACTCGAATCGTTTCGCTGCGATGTCGATGGTGCGCGGCGCGCTCTGCGCGCGGACGACGGTGACCGCGGCGAGCGCGATCAGGACAATGGCAATTCTTTTCATGACTCAATCTCCTTTCAGAAGCTGCTGCACGCCTTCGGTGTCCGCGACTTCGCGCAGCGTCAGTTCGACATCGCTCACCGCGACGGGCGCAGGCGCGCTCACGGTCCGGATGCCGAGGTTGTGGAACGGTTGGGAGGCGTCGAAGGGAAGCGGCTTCTTCTCAGCGACTTTCGCCGGATCGGGGAAGGCGAAGATCAGCGACCGCGCGGCGTGATGCTGGATGTTGCCGTTCGTGACGTGGTTGTCGCGATGGATGTGGCCGTACAGCACGGTGACGGCGTCGTACGGTGCGAGCATGTTCATGACCTTGTCGCCGTCGTCGGTGAACCATTCCCACTCCGGCTTCAGATCGAACAGAGGCCGATGCGTGAAGACGACGATCGGCGCCGACTTCGGATATTTCGCGAGATCGGCTGACAGCCAGTCGAGCTGCTCCTTGCCGACGATCGGACGTCCGTGCGAGACGTTGTCGATGGCGACGAAGTGGACGCCGCGATGATCGAACGAGTAATGCGTCTCGCCGAAGTTCTCCCGGAACAGCACGCCGTGGTCGAGCGCGGCGTCGTGCTCGCCGGGGACGTGATAGCGCGTCTTCACTTTCAGCCGCGACTCGATGTCGCGAAACTTCTGCATCCGTTTCGCGTGCTCGGCCGGATCGTCGCTGTCGTGCGTGAGATCGCCGGTGAAAAGCACGAAGTCGGGACGCGAATGGAGCGAGTTGATCGTATCGACGGCGCGCTCGAAGGCCTGGGTGCCGAGAGGATCGGGAGGACCGTTGAATCCGACGTGCGTGTCGCTGAGCTGCACGAAGGAGAACGGCGCGGGAGCCTCGCCGTTGCGGTCGCGCATGTGCGAGAGCCAGCTCGCGTCGGCGTTTCGAGGCATGAACTGCATCAGCGCGCCGGCGCCGAGGGACATCGCGGAGATTTGCATGAAGTGGCGGCGGTCAAGTTTGCTTTTCATGCCTGTGAAACTGCCTTCGGGCTTTTTTCATCCCGCCGCGAGTTACATGAGATAGAAGTGCTAAGAATGGGCGATGGAACCGGCGCTCCTTCATTCGAGGAGCTGGCGTTACCGCTTCTCGCGGCGCTGTACAACTACGCGCTCTGGCTGACGAAGAACCAGGCGGAATCAGAGGATCTGGTGCAGGAAACGTATGTGAAAGGGATGCGCGGCTTCGGCTCGTTTGCGGAAGGGACGAACTTCCGCGCCTGGATGTACCGGATCCTTCGGAACACGTTTCTGACGTCGCGCAGCGGATTGCGCGCGGCGCCGCACCTGTCGATCGAGGACGACCGCGAGCTCGTCGAGGAGCTGTCCGGCGATTCGGCTCCGGACCGGTCGATCATCGCGCGCGTCGACGCGTCCGCGCTGCGCCGCGTCATCGATGATCTGCCGCTCCCGTTTCGTGAAGTCCTGCTGTTGTCTGATGTAGAAGAGATGTCGTATCGCGAGATCGCCGAGGCGTTGTCGATTCCTGTGGGAACGGTGACGTCGAGGCTGATGCGGGCGCGAAGAAAAGTGCGCGAGGCGGTGCAGCGATGAATGGCCACTTTGATGAAGAGATGATGGGCCGCGTAGCCGACGGCGAGGAGCCGGACAACGCGCACGTGCGCGAGTGCGCCCGCTGCGCGAACGGAGTCGTGGAGGCGCTGCGGCTGAAGCGGGCCGTCCGCGACGCCGTGCCGCGCGTCGAGGTGCCGGAGAGTCTTCGCCGCCGCGTGACGCGCTCACCGCAGCGGAACGCGACGCCGTGGTGGCTGGCCGCCGCGGCAATGCTCGTCATCGCCGTGACGATCGGCGCGAACGGCGTGGCCATGCGCCGCGATGCCACGCGCGAGCTCGTCGACCTGCATTCGACGATCGTCGGCAGCGCGAACCCGATCGACGTCCTCTCGACGGATCGCCACACCGTGAAGCCGTGGTTCGAAGGTCGCGTGCCGTTCGCGGTCGACGTGCCCGACCTCAACGGAACGCCGTTCCGTCTGACCGGCGGCCGCGTCGTGTTCTGGCGCGGTCAGCCCGGCGCGTATCTGCTGCTGACGAAGGGCGCGCACCGCGTGTCGCTGTTCATCTTCCGCGACGAGGTGGCGCCGCGCGTCGGCACGTTCGACTCGATGCGCGTGGTGTCGTGGCGCGCGAACGGGCTGGCGTACGTCGCGGTAGGGGACTTGCCGCGGGAGGAACTGGAGTCGCTCAGATCCGCCTTCGCCCCGCGCTGAAGTCCACCCTCTCCCGCGTGCGGGAGAGGGTGGCGCGAAGCGCCGGGTGAGGGCGGGCCCCTCATCCGCCTTCGCCACCTTCTCCCCGCTACCGCGGGGCGAAGGAGGATCCGCCTTCGGCACCTTCTTCCCGCTACTTATTTCTTCGCCGTTTCCTTCTCCCGCTTCGCCGTCGCTTCGCGCTCCGCCTGCGCCGACATCGGCGGGTTGTACGCCGCGATTCCCGTCACGGCCTCGCCGATGATCAGGTTGTGAATGTCGTGCGTTCCTTCGTACGTCTTCACCGACTCGAGATTCAGCATGTGCCGGATCACCGGATACTCGTCGCTGATGCCGTTGGCGCCGAGGATGTCGCGGGCCATGCGGGCGCATTCGAGGGCGATGTTGACGTTGTTCATCTTCGCCATCGAAACGTGATGCGGTCTCAGCTTGCCGGAGTCCTTCAGGCGTCCGGTCTGCAGCACGAGCAGCTGGCCTTTCGTGATCTCGGTGATCATCCAGGCGAGCTTGTTCTGCACGAGCTGGTGCGCCGCGATCGGCTGCCCGCCGAACTGGATCCGCGACTTCGAATACTGCAGCGCCGTGTTGTAGACGGCCATCGCCGCGCCCAGAGCGCCCCAGGCGATGCCGTAGCGCGCCTGCGTCAGACAGGACAGCGGGTACTTCAGTCCGTTCGTCTCGGGAAGGACGTTGTCAGCCGGAATGCGGCAGTCTTCGAAGAAGAGCTGCGAGGTCACCGAGGCGCGCAGCGAGAACTTGCCCATGTGGTACGCGGTCGTGAAGCCGGGTGTGCCCTTCTCGACGAGGAAGCCGCGCACGGTGCCGTCGGTCTTCGCCCAGACGACCGCGATATCGGCGACCGAACCGTTGGTGATCCACGCTTTCGCGCCGTTGAGCACCCAGGAGTTGCCGTCGCGCCGCGCGTACGTGCGCATGCCGCCGGGATTCGATCCGAAGTCGGGCTCGGTCAGGCCGAAGCAGCCGATCTTCTCGCCGGATGCGAGCGCCGGGATCCAGCGGTCTTTCTGCTCCTGCGATCCGAACGCGTGGATCGGGTACATGACGAGACCCGATTGCACCGACGCGAACGAGCGGAGGCCGGAGTCGCCGCGTTCGAGCTCCTGCATGATCAGCCCGTACGCGACATTGTTCAGGCCGGGCAGGCCGTAGTCGCTGATCGTCGCGCCGAACAACCCCATCGCCGCCATCTTCGGGATCAGCTCTTTGGGGAACTTCTCTTCGCGGTTCGCCTCTTCGATGATCGGGATGACCTCGTCGTCGACGAAGTCGCGAACGGTCTGACGAACCATCAGCTCTTCTTCGGAGAAGAGGGAATCGATGTCCATGTAGTCGACGCCGGGGAAGTTGGCCACAGTGAGCTCCTTGCGGTGAGATGAGGGCAGGGCGATTTTATCGTCTTTTCGCGGTGTAAATGATGTGTGCGTGCGGGTACCCGAAATCGACGCGCTTCCACTGGAAATCGATGAAGCCGGCGCGCCTCATGCGCTCGCCGATCTCTTCGATCGTGTCGATGTAGAAGCCTTCGCCGATCGTCAGACCGAAGAAGCGGTCCATGATCGCTTCCTGCAGCCGGTTCCAGCGACCCTTCAGCCGCCTGGACGGATCGATGTCTTTGAGGACGAACAGGCCGCCCGGGCTGACGCGGTCATAGATCCGCCCGAAGAGCGCGTCGCGCTCGGCGGAGGAGAGGCGATAGATCACGTCATAGACCACGATCACATCGAATGTTCCGCGGATGCAGTCGTCATATCCGGCGACGAACTTCACCTTGGGATGTTTGAACGCGATGAGCGTCTTGCGGAGGTCGGGCTCGACGGCGATGACTTCTCGTGCGCGCTCTTCGACGACGAGACGCGGATAG
>DASWBH010000294.1:0-17770 GCA_036390755.1 Thermoanaerobaculia bacterium | reverse complement strand
CGCCGTTCTTCTACTTCCTGCACATTTACGAGCCTCACGCGCCATACAACGCGCCGGAACCGTTCCGCTCCGCGTCGCGAACCGCGTACGACGGCGAGATCGCGTACGCCGACTCGATCGTCGGCGGATTTCTCGATCACCTGCGGAGCCGCGGAGTGTTCGATCGCGCGATCATCGTGGTCATGGGCGATCACGGCGAAGGACTCGGTGACCACGGCGAGAGCACGCACGGGATCCTTCTTTATCGCGAGGCGCTCCACGTTCCGCTGCTGATCAAACTGCCGAAAGCGCGGGATGGAGGGACCACCGTCGACACGCCGGCCGGACTTGTGGACATCATGCCAACCATCCTGTCGCTGACTGGAATCCGTCCGCCATCTTCGCTCGCCGGCGTTTCTCTCTTCGATGCGAAAGCAGACGCGACACGAGCGATCTTCAGCGAATCGCTCTATGGCGCCATTCACCTCGGCTGGAGCGCGTTGCGATCGGTCGCGGACGCCCGCTATCACTTCATCGCCGCACCACGTCCGGAGCTGTATGACATGTCGGCCGATGCCCCGGAACGAAACAACGTCGTCGGCGGCGAACGGCGTACCGCATCGCGTCTCCGCGACGTGCTGGCGAAGATTCCCGACCGGCCCGCCGCGCCGCCGGCGGTCAGCAGCGAAGAAGCGGCGAAGCTCGCCGCGCTCGGCTACCTGACCTCGCGCAGCACGCCAAGCGGATCGATCGATCCGAAGGACGGGATCGCTCATCTCGTCGATTTCGAGCACGCGACCGCAGCGTTCAACAGCGGCGACGCGACGACGGCCGAACGGGAGCTGCGCGCCGCTCTCGATGCGAATCCGAACTTCACCGACGCGAGGATCCAGCTTGCGCACGTTGACGAAGCGACGGGCCGGTTCGTGGAGGCAGCTTCGGCCTATCGCGAAGTGATGGCGCGCGACCCGTCGCTCGCAGAGCAGGTGCTGATCGGCCTGGCGACGTGCTACTTGAATCTGCATCGCCTGGACGAAGCGCGATCGCACGCCGAAGCCGCGCGGGCATTCAACCGTGGCGGTGCCGGCCTGCTCCTCGGACGCATCGCGCTGGCGGCATCGGACGCGCGGGCGGCGGAACGACACGCGCGCGATGCGATGACCGACCGGCACTACACGACCGCCGCGATGCTGCTTTTGGCCGAAGCGCTCGTCGAACAGCGCAATGCGACCGCGGCGCAGAAGGCGCTGTCCACTCTCGACACGCTGAAGCAGACGAACGCGCAGCGCGGCAAAGCTCCGGTGCAGGGACTCGAGCTTCTGCGCTCCGACGCGCTGATCCGGCTCGATCGCGTGGACGACGGCGTCGCTGCACTGCGCGCCGAGATTCAGCAGTTCCCGCAGAACCGCGACGCGTACGGCCGGCTCGCTGCCGTCGAGCTTCTTCGCGGCAACAGCGGGGCGGCGGATCAAACGCTCGAGCAGCTCGTGCGCGCGAATCCGACACCGGCGTCCTATGAGCTCGCGGCGAAGACGCTCGAGCATTTCGGACGAGCCGCCGAAGGTGCGGCGTTCCGGGCGCGCCAACGCGCAGGCGGTCAGCCGCGATGATCCGCCGCCTGATTCTCGTCGCGCTGCTGATCGCGACGGCCGCGTGCCGCAATCGCACGCACGACTACCGCAACGCGCCGGTCATCATCATCTCCATCGACACGCTCCGCGCCGATCACCTGCCGGTGTACGGCTATCCGAACGTGAGGACGCCGGCGATCGACGCGCTGCGCCGCGACTCCATCCTCTTCACCAACGCGTACTCGAGCGTGCCGCTGACGCTGCCGTCGCACATCACGATGCTCACGGGACTGCTCCCGCCGGATCACCACGTCCGCAACAACATCGGCTACCGCTTCGATCCATCGATGGCCACGATTCCGACAGCGCTGAAGTCGCGCGGCTACGAGACCGGCGCGGCCATCTCCGCGTTCGTCCTGCGCGGCAACGTCGGCATCTCCAAGGCATTCGACTTCTACGACGATGGCGTTGTGAGCAAGCCCGACATTCCAATCGGCGCACTCCAGCGCGCCGGCGGCGAAACGGCGGTGATCGCGAAGCAGTGGGTCGGTGCGCGCAAGGACCGGCCGTTCTTTTTCTTTCTCCATCTGTTCGAGCCGCACGCGCCGTACGAGCCCCCGGAACCGTTCCGCTCGCAATTCACTTCGCCGTACGACGGCGAGATCGCCACGGCGGACTCGATCGTCGGCGATTTTCTCGGTCAGATGCGCCGCGACGGCACGTACGACCGCGCTGTCATCGTGCTGATGTCCGACCACGGCGAAGGGTTGTACGAGCACGGCGAACCGGAGCACGGCATCTTTCTGTATCGCGAGGCCATTCACGTACCGCTGATGCTCAAGCTGCCGCACAGCGATCGGGCGAACAGCAAGGTCGATCGCGTCGTCGGCCTCATCGACATCTTTCCGACCATCGCGAGCCTCGCCGGCGCGCCGGTGCCCAAGAACCTGCCGGGCCTATCGCTCCTGGCGGATCAAGCGCCGGCGAACCGCACGATTTACAGCGAGACTCTCTACCCGCGCATCCACCTCGGATGGAGCGATCTACACTCGCTCGTCGACAGCGACTTCCACTTCATCCAAGCGCCGCGGCCGGAGCTCTACGACGAGAAGCGCGACCCCGCCGAGAAGAACAACGTGATCAACGACGAGCGTCGTGCGTATGCGCGCCTGCGCGACGCGCTCGGCACGTATGGCAGCAGCATGGAGGCGCCGTCGCACGTCGATCCGGACGAGGCCAGGAAGCTGATGGCTCTCGGCTATCTCGGATCGACGGCTTCAACGCCTGCCGGGCCGCTGCCCGATCCGAAGGACCGCATCGGCGAGCTCGCGGCGATGGTCAAGGCCATGCAGTTCGTCCGCGACAACCGCGATGCCGAAGCCGTCGACGCGTTCCGCGTGATTTTGTCGGAGAACCCGCGGCTCGCCGACGCGTGGACGCAGCTGGGCACGTCGCTCGAGCATCTGCACCGCGACGAAGAGGCGGCGCAGGCGTACCGGAAAGCGATCGAGATGGCGCCGACGCTGGCCGGCGAATTCGGCCTGCGGCTTGCGCGCGTGTTGATCCGCCTCGGAAAGCTCGACGAGGCAGCGGCGCATGCGCGTCTCGCCGAGAACATCAACTACGGAGCGGCCCATCTGATCCTCGCGCGGATCGCTCTCCAGAAGAACGACTACGCGACGGCGGAGGCGGAGATCAAGAACGCGTCAAGTGACCGGTTCAATCGCATTCCGGCGGAGATCCTCCTCGCTCAGCTCTACGCGCGCCAGAACCGGCTGGCCGAGGCGTCCGCGACGATCCAGGCGGCGGCCGAAGAGATGAAGAGACAGCACAGCGGACCGGTGGAGTCGTTCGAGTACACGCGCGGCGACATCCTCGCTCGCTCGAACCGTGACGACGAGGCGATCGCCGCGTTCCGCCGCGAAATCGAACTGTTCCCTGACAACCGCCAGACCTATGCGAACCTTTACCTCGTCTACATGGTGCGGCACGAGCCCGCGCTCGCGGACCAGGTGCTCGAACAGATGGTCCGCGCCATTCCTGTGCGCTCGACGATGCTCTTCGCCGCACACACCATGCACGAGATCGGCGATACGCACGGCGCGGCCGAATGGGAGAAGCGCGCCCGCCGCAGTCAATGAACGCGGTCGCGTCAGTTACGCGACGTCAGCATGTGCCACTCGGGACTCTCGCGCATGTAGTTCGGACGCTTGTCCTTCATCTGATGCAGCTCGTTCGCGGTCTCGATCATGAGCTGAAACTTCGCGATCATCGTCTTCTGCACCGGCTTCGGCAGCGCGCGCAAATCGTCCACGATCCGCGCCGCCGCATGCTCTTCTGCGTTGAGCTCCCACGGCGCGATCTGACGCTCGACCGAACATCCGAAGAAGTCAGCCTCCGTCAGCCCGTAAACCTTCAAGAGGTTTTTCAGCTGCGACAGCTTCAGGGACCCGATCCGCTGACCAGTCTCGAACGAACTGATCGTCTTCTCACCCACTCCGGAGAGCCGCGCCACGTCCTTTTGACTGAGGCCGCGGAGCCGACGAATTTCGCGCAGTTTCAACACCAGATCCATTGCTTCCTCACTTTCGCGTCAGAACCGCCGCATCAGACCGACGACCACCCCCTGCACCGCCACATCGCGGGCCGGGGCATAGATCGGGCTCATCGTGGCATTCGCCGGCTGCAGGCGGATACGTTCACCTTCCCGATAGAGTCTCTTGAGCGTCACTTCACCGTTCACATTCGCGACGACCATCTCGCCGTTGTAGGCCTGCTCCCGCCGCGAGATGATCACCAGGTCGCCGTCGAAGATCCCGTCGTCGATCATCGAGTCGCCGCGCACCTTCAGCACGTAGTTCTCCCCGCGCGTGGTCAGGTGGTCCGGCACGGCGATCGTCTCGCTCGACACCTCGACGTCGAGCGGACGGCCGGCAGCGATGTAGCCGAACAGCGGCAGCTCGCGGACACCGGCCGCCGGTTCGCGCTGCGGCTCTTCCTCGACCAGCTCGACCCCGCGCTTCTGATTCCAGTCGCGGCGGATCAAGCCCTTCTTCTCGAGCAGCGAGAGATGCTTGTAAACGGTGCCATACGAGGAGAAGCCGAAGTGATCGCAGATTTCCCGATGCGTCGGCGTGATTCCGCGCTGACCCTGGAACTCCTTGATGAAGTTCAGGATGTCGCGCTGCCGTTCGGTCAGGGGCTTCATCGTTCAACTCGCATCGGGCAATATAGGCGGTAATGGAGCGAAAGTCAAGCGTAAGTAGGCGAAAGTTGCCGCTCGGGCCCGCAAGTCGCACGTACCCACATTTTGCATGCGCGTCGTCCTCGAGCGAACGTTCCTGACCACCGCGAGTGGCACACGCGTGATCGACGCCCGCCCTGAGTACGTGACCGTCGAGGCCAACTCGCTCCCCGCCGCGATCATCGCCTTCGTCGAGCAGGACCATGGGCGGGTCCTCGGCACGATCAGCGAAGTCACGAACCAGCGCGCCGTTGCTACCGCGTGGAAGAACCGGCTCTACATCCTTTCGGCGGAGCCTGCGCGCGAGTAGCTACGCGCGCCGTTCCCCGGGCGACGCTGCGGTCTCGCTGACGAGACTGTGGCGCGCCAGGCGGTGGCCGCACGCCGGACAACGGTTCGTGTACTCGTAGAGGTGCTCGCCGCTGGCGCGAACCACGAGGCGTGCGGGCAGCACAGCTTCGCACTCACACTCTGGCACGGCACAGCGGAACCGAACGTTGACTTGCGCGCTCATCGGCGTGCCCGCATGAACATGCCAGAGTCGAGCCTACTCACGCGGCTTGGTCCGCCGCTCGACGGGTCCATGTTTCTCGATTGTTTTCGTTCCGTGCTTCATTGTCGGATGGCTGCACGCCGGGCACTCCTTCTCGTACGGATGCTCGACGAGACCTCCCGCCTCGGTATAAAGCAGCACGGGAATCTGCCGCTCACACTGGCAGCCGGCCACGAGACACGTGACGGTCAGAGTCGCGGAGAAGGGACGGCCGGGCATCGGGTGAGGGGACCTGGTTCGTTCAGCATACTCTGCCGCGCCCCTTGCGCCCACCGCAAATCACGAAAAAAGGCCAGCCTCGCGGCCGGCCTTTCTCACACCATCGCGATCCGATGCTCAGTCGAGTTTGATCGTCTTCTTCGTCTTTTCGCGGCGCGACTTCTCCTTCGCCGCGTACTCGTTCATGCACTCGTCCTTGTCGACCATCGCGCATCCGAGGTAGTCGGTGATCTCGATGATGCAGGCGCGGATCGCTTTGCCGGTCGGCGTGTTCTCGTACTTGCTGAGGCCACCGCCCCAGCCGCCACGATACGCGCTGCCGTGCACGCCGTAGCTCGACGCCCGGCCTTCGACGGTCCGGGAGAACTCGACCTCGCCGGTCGTCGTGTCGACGACCCGCAGGTCGATGGCCATGTACGCGTCTTCCTTCTTCCCGCCGACACTGTATCCGTGGAAGCTGAGGCCTCCACCCGTACCGCTCGTCTTCGTGTCGAACGCCGTCACGGTCGCGAAGACGAGGTACTTCGCGCCGGTGAGCTTGCCGATCTTCGCGCCGGTGCTCTTGCTGACGCGGCCCGACGCGGCGAGGTCCTGTTCGTCAAGCACCGCGGGGAGTTTCGAGCGCTCCACGACGCGGAACTTCTCTGTCGCGGCCAGCTCGTTCGTGAGCATGCCGGCGAGATCGCGCCCGACATCCGAATACCACCAGCTGGCGCTCGTTTCGTTCTTGAATTCCGCGACGCCGAGGCTCGGTCTATCCGCAGCGTACGCACCTACGACGAAAAAAAGGGATATTCCGGCGACAGTTTTCGCAAGAGAAAATCGCATATTCGGTTTCCTTTCGGTCAGATTGGGGGACGGACCGGAGACATCCTACACGCGAACGAGGCGCGCCGGAATGTGATCAGTGATCCGTCCCGACGGGTCGGGCGCCACTCGACGCCGAATCCCAGATGGCCACTCGATTGCGGCCGTGGTTCTTGGCCGAATAGAGCGCGCGATCGGCGCGATCGATCAGCGTGGACGGGCTGAGGATCGGGTCGGTCGAGTCGGCGTCGATCCCAGCGATGCCGATTGACGCCGTGATCGCGATCGGGTTCCCGGTCACGTCCATGGGTGTCGTCTCGAGACGATGACGGATCCGCTCCGCGACATTCGGCGTGCTTCCGAGCGCCGTCTCCGGCAGCAGCAGACAGAACTCCTCGCCGCCGTAGCGCCCCGGCACGTCGTACACACGGCAGCTCTCCTTGAGCAGACGCGCGACGACTTGCAGGACGTGGTCGCCAGCCGTGTGCCCGTACGTGTCGTTGACGTTCTTGAAGTGATCGATGTCGAGCATCAGCAGCGCCATCGGCGAGCCGTGTCTCAGAGAGCGGTTGATCTCCGATTCGATTTTCTCGATGACGTACCAGCGGTTGTACAAGCCGGTCAGCGAATCACGCGCGGACACTTCCGACAGCACTTTGTTCTTTCTCGCGAGATCCATGTTTTCGCGCGCGAGCTCGGCGATCCGGCGCTGCAACTCGCCGAATCGCGCACCCAGGATTCCACGATCGGAAGGGGGAAGCGATTGCAGAATTCTCTCTACAGGATCCATCTCATCGGACATTGGAGCCACCTCGGAAAGCGCGGGGAGTATATGCGACGCACTTCGCCGCCCGCGACCAACAATCAGACCCTTTGTTCGACGCGGAACCGATGCACGCCGGCGCGGATCTCGTCGCCGCTGTGCACCTTCGCGTTGTGCGCTGGCAACGTGTTGAGAAACGTTCCGTTTCGACTGCCGAGGTCGCGGACGCGAACGGTGCCGTCGGCTTCGGTGAAGACCTCGAAGTGGCGGCGCGATAGAAATTCATCCGGGACGCGGACGTGTCCCTCCCGGCCGACGATCAGTCCTGTCGCCGGAATCACGAATTCCTGACCGCGCAGCGGACCATCGATGCAGACGAGCGTCATCCGGCGCGTGTCGCCGAGACTCCTGATCGGCCGCGTCTTGAGAGCCTCGACTTCCGCCGCGTCGGCGATGATCTCGTTCGTGTCGAGATCCATCGGCTCGACCGGCGTTCCGGGTTCGGTCGTCGGCTCGATGCTGATCAGCGCCGATCCCGCGCGGAGCAGATGCACGCCGTCCTCGATCACGGCCTCGGTCACGCGCCGGCCGTCGAGGTACGTTCCCATGTGCGACTCCGCATCGCGGACGACGATCTGATCGCCGCGGACGGCGATCGAGCAGTGGCGGATGTCGAGCTCCGAGCCGGGAAGTTCCACGTGGCACCCTTTGCCGCCGATCCACAGCGGATGCTCGCCGATCGTGAAGACGTTCGTGACCGACTCGTGCGCGCCGCGCGCGATGACGCGGATCGAACGTTGAACGGCGGGAATCGACTGGGTCGTGCGGTCCGGCTGCGGCGCGGCGCTGCTGTCGACGCGGTACGGCTGCAGATCGATCTGCCGCAGCTGGTCCGCATCGACAGTCCGCGCGAGGACAGCCGCTCTGCTTCCCGACAACCACTCGCCGCAGTGACAGGTCGCCACCGAGTTGGGAAGCCGCACGGCGACGATTCCCGGCACGTCGTAGGCCTGCCCGCACTTCGGGCAGCGGATCAGCGGCATGCGGCGATCATAACTCGCGCATCCTGCTAAACTCCTGTCGGTTCAATGCTTCTCTCTGAGCAGCAGTCGGGGCGGTGGTTGCGTGCGGGACTGCGTGCGAAGTTCATCGCCGCATTCTTCGTCCAGACTCTCGTCATCGCTGTCGGAATCCTGCTGGTCCACCAGTGGCTCGTGCGGCGCGCGATGGTCCGGCAGATGGTCACCGAGGCGCGCTCGATCGTTCGGAGCGTGGAGTCGTCGTCGGCGTACTCGGTCATGTTCCGGGTGCAACCGGAGCTGCAAGCCGTCGTCACCGACCTTCGAAACAATCCCTCGGTTCTGTACGCCGATTTCATCGACGGGAACGGCGCGCGACTGGCCGCGACACATCCGCAGCCGCCGGCACAAATGCAGGCGGCGCCCCGCGCGCGACTCGACGGCACCGAAGTCGGCCCGGGCAATTACCTCTTCGTCGTGCCGTTCCAGGAAAAGGATCAGGTCCGGCCCATCGGCTACTTCCGCCTTCTGGCCGACGACAACGAGGCGGACCGCGCTTCCGACGAATTGCGCTGGTGGAACGTCGTGGTCACGCTCGCTGCCCTCGGCTTCGCGCTGATCATGGCGTTGTTCATCTCGAAGTGGATCACGCATCCGGTGCTGGCGCTCGCCGGATCGGTGCAACAGATCTCGAAGGGCGATCTGACCCAGCAGATCGTCGCCGAATCGCAGGACGAGATCGGCACGCTCGCCGAAGTGTTCAACGCGATGTCGAAGAATCTGGAGCGGACCATCCGGAGCGTCGTGCAGTCGCAGGCGAAGCTCAAGTCGGTGGTCGAGACTGTCGACAGCCGGTCGCGCACGGTGATCGACCGCGTCGACGAACAGCGCGCGATCATCGACGAGACGTACCAGTCGGTCGACAAGCTGAACAACGGCGTTCGCAAGATCACCGACAACGTGGAGGCGCTCTCCGCGTCATCGGAGGAGACATCGTCATCGATGCTCGAGATGGTCGCGTCGATGGAAGAAGTCAGCCGGCACACGGACACATTGTGGGGCTCGGTCGAGGAGACCGCTTCGGCGACGCATCAGATGGTCTCCTCGATCAACGAAGTCGATCAGAACGTCGTCTACCTGACGAACTTCGTGACCGACACCTCGTCGTCGATGGTCGAGATGAGCGCGTCGATCGCGCAGGTCGAGACGAACGCCGCCCGATCGTATGACCTGAACCTCGCCGTCGCGGACGCGGCCGAGTCGGGCATGAAAGCCGTGCGCGAGACGATCGAAGGGATGGAGCAGATCCGGCAGTCGGTGATCAACTCGAACGCGGTCGTGTCGCGGCTCGGCGAGCGGTCGGCGGCGATCGGACGGATCCTCAACGTCATCGAAGATGTTGCAGAGCAGACGAACCTCCTCGCGCTGAACGCGGCGATCCTCGCCGCGCAGGCAGGCGAATACGGCAAGGGCTTTTCCGTCGTAGCGGCGGAGATTCGCGAGCTTTCGGAGCGGACGGCGTCGTCGACGCGCGACATCGCGAACCTGATCGGCGCCGTGCAGGACGAGGTGAAGAACGCGCTGCACACAATGTCCGACGGCTCGCGCCTCGTCGAGTCGGGCGTCTCGCTTTCGCACGAGGCGGGAAAAGCGCTGACGCGCATTCTGGACTCGGCGACCAAAGCGTCCGGCATGGGCAAGGAGATCGCCGGGGCAACCCGCGAACAGGCCGCCGGCAGCGAAACGGTCACGCGCGCCGTCGAGCGGCTGCAGGAGCTCGTCAAGCAGATCAGCTCCGCGACCGCGCAGCAGGCCGCCGGCTCCAACCACATCATGAAAGCCGTCGAGTCGATGCGCGAGGTCACGAAGTACGTGCGCCAGGCCATGGTCGAGCAGAAGTCCGGCTCGGGCATGATCTCGTCCGCGGCCGAGCGGATGATCGAGATGATCCACGAGATCTTCCAGGTCGCCGCGAATCAGGCCGCCGAGAGCGAAAAGATCGTCAGCACGATGGAGCAGGTGCGCACGATCGCCGACGGCAACCGGCTGTCCGCCGCCGAAATGAGCGAGGCCATCACGCTGCTCAACGACGCGATCCGGAGCCTCGACGAAGAAGTGCGCAAATTCCGCGTGCACTGATGCCCCAGCCCAAAGAGCTCCGACTCATCGCGTTCCGCACCGGCCCGCAGACGTTTGTCATCGACATCATGGCCGTGCGTCAGATCATCGTGTACGGCGGGACCACTGCGGTGCCGGCCGCTCCGCCGTTCGTCGAAGGCATCGTCGTCGTGCGCAGCGAAGTGATTCCGGTGATCGATCTTCGCGAGCGGTTCGGCATCGACGATGCGCAACGGTCGCCGCGGCCGCTGGTACTGATCACCGAGACGAGCGCGGGACCGATCGGGCTCAAGGTCGACGAGGTGCGGCGCATCGTCAACGTCTCGACCGACGCGTTTCTCCCGCCGCCGGCGATTGTCGGCGCGATTCGCGGCGATCTCCTCATCGCGATCGTCGAGCAGGACGACGAGGTCTACCTGCTGCTCGACGTCGAGAGCGTCCTGACCGCGGATGAGAAGACGGAGCTTCAGTCAGCGGAGTTGTCGTCGGAAGAATCGCGGGGCACATCCGGACGCTGATCGCGGCGAAAGCCGTACGGGCAGTGGCGGCATCCCGACTCGCAGCAGTAGCCGCGCTCGCGCAGAAACTTCGCGGTAAAGACCATGTACGGTCCTTCCCAATAGAAGTCTTCACCTTCGACGAGTTCCTTCACTCGGTTATGCTTCTCCGCCGTGTTCGGCCGCAAGCGTCTGCTTCAACTGACCGAGGCGATGCGCGGAAAGCTCATCGTCGTCTACGGCGACATCGTCGCGGATCGCTTCGTGTATGGCACGCCCAAACGCATTTCGCGCGAGGCGCCCGTCCTCATCCTCCGGCAATACCGCGAAGACGTCCTCCTCGGCGCCGGCGGCAACGCCATCAACAATATTCTGTCTCTCGGCGGCCTGCCCATCCCGGTTTCCGTTGTCGGCGACGATGCCGAAGGCCGCACCTTGATCGAGAAGCTGACATCGCAGGGGATCGACTGCGGCGGCGTGCTCCGCGTCGGCCGCTACAAGACCCCCACGAAAGTGCGGATCCTCGGCGGGATGCCGCACGCGTCGCGCCAGCAGATCGTTCGCTACGACATCGAGGACTCCGTCGAGCTCAGCGAGAAGGAGGCGGGCCAGTTCGCGTGGCTGCTGCGCGACCAGATCGGCGTCTGCCACGCCGCGCTGATCAGCGACTACGGATACGGCGTGGTGACGCCCGGCCTCGCTGCGAACCTGACCGAACATGCCAGAGGCAAGCCGGTGACGCTCGACTCGCGATACAACCTGCTGCGATTTCCGGAGGTCACGGCGGCGACGCCGAACGAGGAAGAGGCGGCGGCGGCCGCCGGAGTCGTGCTGCTCGAAGAAGACAACGGCGAGAACGTGCGCGCGGTCGCCGAGACCCTGCAGCAGAGCCTCGACTGCGAAGCGATTCTCATCACGCGCGGCAGCCGCGGCATGGCTCTGTTCGAGCGCGACGGCAAGCCTCCGGTGTTCATTCCGGTGTACGGCACCGATCAGGTCGCAGACGTGACCGGCGCCGGCGACACGGTGATCGCGACGTTCACGCTGGCACTCGCCGCCGGCGCGTCGTACGCCGAGGCGGCGAAGCTGGCGAACTACGCGGGCGGAATCGTCGTGATGAAGATGGGCACTGCCACAGTGTCCAATGAGGAGCTGAGGCATGCCATTGAGAGGGATGAGGAACTGCGGAATGGTTGACAATGAACGCACCAATCCTCAGCGCTCGTGAGCTGGCCGACGCTCTCGCCACGGAGCGCGAGTCAGGCAAACGCGTCGCGTTCGCCAACGGCTGCTTCGACGTCCTTCACGTCGGCCACATCCGGTATCTGCAGGGCGCGGCGGCGGTCGCGGACGTGCTCGTCGTCGGCGTGAACGGCGACGAATCCGTGCGCGCGCTCAAAGGTGCCGGGCGCCCGGTGATGAACGAGCAGGAGCGCGCGGAGCTGATCTCGGCGATTCGCGGCGTCTCCTACGTCACGATCTTCCACGAGAAAAGCCCGTCCGCTCTTCTGCAGCTCCTCCGGCCGGACTTCCAGTGCAAGGGGACCGACTACACCCCTGATTCGGTGCCGGAAGCGAACGTCGTCCGGTCGTACGGCGGGACGGTCGTCATCGTCGGCGACCCGAAGGATCACTCGACCAGCGCGATTCTCAAGAAGATGCGCGAATGAAGCTGCTCGCCGTGCGGCTGTCGGCACTCGGCGATGTCATGCACGCGATTCCTGCCGTGACGTCGTTGCGCTCGTCCTTCGACGTCAGCTGGGTCGTCGAGGCACCATACGCGGAGCTGGTCGAGACCGTCGCCGGCGTTCGCGCTGTTCCGGTCCGGCTGAAGAAGTTTTCGGTCGGTGAGGTTCGAAACGCGTGGCGCACCGTGCGCAGCTTCGACATTGCCGTGGACTTCCAGGGGCTGCTGAAATCGGCAGCGATCGCGCGAGCCTCCGGCGCATCCGACCGCTACGGATTCGCGCGAGAGGCCGTGCGCGAGAAGCCCGCCGCTCTCTTTTACAACCACAAAATCAAGGTCGACCAGACACGACACGTGGTCGACTGGAACCTGCAACTTGCGCAGGCGGTCACCGGTAACCGGCAACCGGAAACCGGGAACTGGAGTGATTACGCGCAAGACGCGCGCAACAGACTTCACGGCTTGAGGAACAAGATCGTCCTCCTGCCCGGTGCGGGGCGCGAGGAAAAGCTGTGGCCGGTGGACCGTTTTCGCGATCTCGTCGCGCGATACGGCAATCGTGCCGTCGTGGTGTCTGGACCAGGCGAGCGCGACCTTGCGACCGCAATTGGCGGACTCATCGCTCCGGAAACGAATCTCCGCGAACTTGCGTTCCTCCTGAAGCACGCGGACATCGTCATCGGCGCAGACACCGGGCCGCTTCACCTCGCTGACGCGCTCGGCACGAAAGTCGTAGGCCTCTACGGTCCGACCGATCCGGCGCGCAACGGCCCCTACGGCCAGCTGCATCACACGATCCGGCGCTCGAAGACGATGGACTCGATCACGGCGGCCGAAGTGATCAAACGAATCGAAGAGGAACTTGCGGAGTGAGAAAACGAAGTCATTCTGAGCCGCGAAGACGGCGAAGAATCTGGGCGGTGGAATCGTGCCGCCGCCCGGATTCTTCGCGCTCGGAGCCTGCCCTGAGCGAGCGAGCAGCGCGAGTCGAAGGGGCGCTCAGAATGACAGTGGCCCTCCTGCTGATCGCGAGCACCGCCGGCGCCGCCTCGCTGAAGGCGACCTATGCGGCCGGCGAGACGCTCGACTACGACCTCTCCTGGTCGCGCATTTCGGGTGGCGCCGCGCGCATGACGATCTCCCCGGTCAGTGCAGGTCGGTGGAGAATCACCTCGATCGGCAAGTCGGGAACGTTCTTCTCGAAATTCTTCAAGGTCCGCGACGAGATCGAGTCGATCGTCGGCGTCGATGATTTCTCGACGCTGCAGTACCACAAGGTTCTGCTCGAAGGATCGAAGCGGAAGGACGAACTGACGATCGTCGACGAGCGCAATAAGGTCGCGCTGCGGAAAGGGAAAGCCGTTCCCGTCCCGCAACCGGTGTTCGACCCTCTCTCGCTGATGTACTACGTTCGCGGGCTCGACCTCACCGTCGGGAAAGTACACGAGTTCACCATCGTCTCCGACGGCAAGGTCTACACGGTCTCCGCGCACGTCGACGGCAGGGAGACGATCACCACGCCGGCCGGCACGTTCAACACGATCGTCGTCGAGCCGAAGATGGCGTCCGAGGCCGGCGTGTTCAAAGACGAGCAGAAGAAGCTGCTGATCTGGTATTCGGATGACGCCAGGCATATCCCGGTGCGCATCCGTTCGGACGTGAAAATCGGCTCGATTATGGTGACCTTGCGCGACATGAAATCGGGCGTGGACGACATCGAGCCGGTGACACGGGCAACGCAATAGCGGCAGCGATGCAAATGGTTTAAAATAACTTGATTACACCTCAAAGACCCCGGTCGCGGGTGTTACACTCGTTCCTCTCCACGAAAACGATCCGAACTCTCTCCGGGTCAGCAGGTTGGTAGGAGCGTGTGGCGCGAACGAAGAGCCTGAGGAATCGGCCCCAAACGGAGTTTAGAGAACAATGAGCGTTCGGCTCGGTGAATTGCTGACCAAAGCGAGTCTGATCTCCCAGGATCAGCTCAAGGAAGCGTTGCGCGTCCAGAAGGAGACGGGCGGCAAGCTTGGCGAGACCCTCATCAAACTCGGGTTCGTGTCCGAAGAAGACATCACCGAGTGTCTGTCGCAGCAATTCGGCGTTCCTTCCATCAATCTGTCGCACTTCGAGATCGACAGCAGCGTCATCAAGCTGATCCCGGCTGACGTCGCCCGCAAATACAACATCCTCCCGGTCAACAAGACCGGCGCCACGATCACGATCGCCATGGCGGACCCGACGAACGTCTTCGCCATGGACGACATCAAGTTCATGACCGGCTACAACGTCGAGCCGGTCGTGGCGTCCGAGCTCGGCATCAAGGCCGCGATCGACAACTACTACGGCACGACCTCCTCGCTCGAGCTGAAGAAGGTCATGGAAGACCTGCAGCAGCAGGAGTCGGGCGACCTCGAGGTCCTCGAAGACGAGGAAGAGCTCGACGTCGAAGCGCTGGCCGAGGGAGCCGAGGAAGCGCCGGTCGTCAAGCTGTGCAACCTGATCCTCAGCGACGCGATCAAGCGCGGTGCCTCCGACATCCACATCGAGCCGTACGAGAAGGAATACCGGGTTCGCTTCCGCATCGACGGAACGCTGTACGAGATCATGAACCCGCCTCTGAAGCTCCGCGACGCCATCACGTCGCGCATGAAGATCCTGGCCAAGCTCGACATCTCCGAGAAGCGCCTCCCTCAGGACGGACGCATCAAGCTGAAGATGAAGCTCAACGACAAGAACAAGGAGCTCGACTTCCGCGTCTCCGTTCTGCCGACGCTCTTCGGCGAGAAGATCGTCATGCGTCTTCTCGACAAGGACAACCTCCGCCTCGACATGACCAAGCTCGGCTTCGAGCCGGAGTCGCTGGCGAAGTTCGAAGAAGCGATCTTCAAGCCCTGGGGAATGGTTCTTGTGACCGGGCCCACAGGGTCAGGCAAGACAAATACGCTTTACTCGGCATTGGCGAAGGTGAACTCGCCGGAAGTGAACATCATGACGGCCGAGGACCCGGTCGAATTCAACTTGCCGGGCATTAATCAGGTGCAGATGAAGGAGTCGATCGGACTGAACTTCGCGGCGACGCTGCGATCGTTCCTCCGGCAGGACCCGAACATCATCCTGGTCGGCGAGATCCGCGACTTTGAAACGGCGGAGATCGCGATCAAGGCGGCGCTCACCGGACACCTCGTGCTCTCGACGCTGCACACGAATGACGCGCCATCGACGATCAACCGTCTGATGAACATGGGTATTGAGCCGTTCCTCGTGGCGACGTCGGTGCAGCTCATCGCCGCGCAGCGGCTGGCGCGGCGCATCTGCAACGCCTGCAAGGAGCCGGTCGAGATCACTCCCCAGGCCCTCATCAACCTCGGCTACAAGAAAGACGAGGTCGGCACGTTCACGGTCTATAAGGGCCGCGGCTGCGACAAATGCAACAACACCGGCTACAAGGGCCGCGTCGCGCTGATCGAAGTCATGACCATCGACGATGACATGCGCGACCTGATCCTGGCCGGCGGCACCGCCATCGACATCAAGAAGAAGGCCGCGGAGACCGGCATGATTAGTCTGCGGCGCTCCGGTTTGATTAAAATCAAGGACGGCGTCACCACAATCGAAGAAGTCGTCCGCGAAACAGTGCTCTAGGGGATCCTGGGAGAAAGCGAATGGCTGCTGTTACCCTGCACCAACTGTTGAAGACGATGGTCGAGCGTGGCGGCTCTGATCTTCACGTCACCACGAACTCACCACCGCAGATCCGCATCGACGGCAAGCTCGTTCCGCTCGACATGCCGCCCCTGACGGCGCCTGAGACCAAACAGCTCGCCTACTCCGTTCTCACCGACGCTCAAAAGCATCGTTTCGAAGAGGACCTCGAGCTCGACCTCTCGTTCGGCATCAAAGGCCTGGCTCGTTTCCGCGCGAACATCTTCAACCAGCGCGGCGCCACCGCCGCGGTCTACCGGCAGATCCCTTACGAGATCCTCGGATTCCGCGAGCTCGGACTTCCGCCCGTCGTCGAAGAGATCTGCGCGAAGCCGCGCGGCCTGGTCCTCGTGACCGGCCCGACCGGCTCCGGGAAGTCCACGACGCTCGCCGCGATGATCGACAAGATCAATCGCGAGACGCATCAGCACATCATCACGATCGAGGATCCGGTCGAGTTCCTCCATCAGCACAAGAACTGTGTGGTGAACCAGAGGGAGCTGCACGCCGACACGCATTCGTTCGGCAACTCGCTCCGCAGCGCGCTGCGACAGGATCCCGATGTCGTCCTCATCGGCGAGATGCGCGACCTCGAGACGATCGAGTCCGCGCTGCGCATCGCCGAGACCGGCCACTTGACCTTCGGCACGCTGCACACGAACTCGGCCGCGCAGACGATCAACCGCATCGTCGACGTTTTTCCCGCTCACCAGCAGCCGCAGATCCGCGCGCAGCTGTCGTTCGTGCTCGAAGGCATCCTCTGCCAGGCGCTCCTGCCGAAGGCCAATGGCAAGGGCCGCATCATGGCGATGGAGATCCTCGTTCCGAACGCAGCCATCCGCAACCTGATCCGCGAAGACAAGGTCCATCAGATCTATTCGATGATGCAGACCGGCCAGTCGAAGTACGGGATGCAGACGTTCAACCAGTCGCTGGCCACGCTGTACTTCAAGAAGATGATCACGCTGCAGGTGGCGCTGTCGCGCTCGTCGAATCCGGACGAACTGCAGGAAATGATTTCGCGCGGTGCCGGAGCACTGTTCCAGGGAACGCCGTCGGCGGCGACGGCGCGACCGATCCGGCCTGCGCAAGGCTGATTTGATACGGAGGAGTCATGCCGACATTCGAGTGGAAGGGTAGAGCGCGGACGGGAGATACGGCCGGCGTGCTGGTGGCGGATTCGAAGGATGCCGTCGTCGCTCAGTTGCGGCGGCAGCAGATCGTCGTCACGGCCGTCAAAGAGAAGGGAAAGGAGATCGCGGTTCCGAAGTTCGGCGGCAAGGTGCCGCCGCAGATGGTCGCGATCTTCACGCGGCAGTTCTCGGTCATGATCGACGCCGGTCTGCCTCTCGTGCAGTGCCTCGAGATCCTCGGCGCGCAGCAGGAAAACAAGAACATGAAGCGCGCCCTGATCCAGGTGCGGCAGGACGTCGAGGCCGGCTCGAGCCTGGCCGACGCGATGCGGAAGCATCCGAAGGTCTTCAACGACCTCTACACGAACATGGTTGCCGCGGGCGAAGCGGGCGGTATTCTCGACACGATCCTTCAGCGCCTCGCCGCATACATCGAAAAAGCCGTCAAGCTGAACAGCCAGGTGAAGTCGGCGATGAT
>DASWBH010000293.1:0-10749 GCA_036390755.1 Thermoanaerobaculia bacterium | reverse complement strand
AGCGTGCCCGAAAGACCTCCGCCGCTCGCTCTTTAGAAGATCTTAGGGTGACGGTCGGGAGCAGCCTCGTGCATGAGATCGTAGACGCCTGCGAAGATCGACTCGCGGTTCGGCTTCGACCAGTAGTCGCCGTCCGATCCGTACGCGGGGCGATGCTCTTTGCCGGTGATCGTGCGCGGCTCGGAGTCGAGCCACTCGTAGCCGCGATCGCGCTCGAGCACGTTCTGCATCATGAACGCGGTCGCACCGCCCGGCACGTCCTCGTCGATGAACACGACGCGATTCGTTTTCTTCACTGACTCGACGATGACTCCGCGGACGTCGAACGGAAGCAGCGTCTGCACGTCGATCACTTCCGCGTTGACGCCGACGGTCGTCAGCAGCTCCGCCGCTTCCATGACGATGCGCAGCGTCGCGCCGAAGCTCACCAGCGTCACGTCGCTTCCCTCGCGGATCACTTCGGGTACGCCGAGCGGAACGGTGAAGTCGCCGACATTCGACGGCAGCTTCTCCTTCACGCGATAGCCGTTGAGCACCTCCACGATGATCGCGGGGTCGTCGGAGCGCAGCATCGTGTTGTAGAAGCCGGCGGCCTGCGTCATGTTGCGCGGAACACACACGTACATGCCGCGGACAAGGTTGATGATGCCGCTCATCGGGGAGCCGGAATGCCAGATGCCTTCGAGCCGGTGTCCGCGCGTGCGGATGATCACGGGACACTTCTGCCCGCCGCTCGTGCGCCAGCGCGTCGACGCGAGATCGTCCGACAGGATCTGCAGCGCGTACAGGACGTAGTCGAGGTACTGAATCTCCGCGATCGGCCGCAGACCGCGAAGCGCCATGCCGATCGCCTGACCGACGATCGTGCACTCGCGGATTCCGGTGTCGGAGACGCGGTACAGACCGTATTTGTCCTGCAGTCCCAGGCAGCCCTGGTTCACGTCGCCGAGTTTGCCGACGTCCTCGCCGATCGCGATCAGATTCGGATACCGCTTCAACGCCGCGTCGAAGCAGGCGTTGATGATCTCGAATCCATTCTTCTCCGGCGCATCATTCGCGTACTCCGCTTTCACTTCCGGACCCCTCAGCGCGGAGGCCTCGGTGTCGCTGTAGAGCTCCACGTCGTAGCGTTCGTCGTTGATTCGCTGCTGCTCGCCGTACCAGGCGGTGATGTCTTCCGGCACGTTCCCGCGCACGGCGATGATGGCTGACGCGAGCGCGCGCATCGCGTCGCGGCGGAACGGAGCGGGATTGCGCTGGAGCTCCTCGCGTGTCATTCCGAGCCGCGGAGACGGCGAGGAATCCGGGAGGTGCTTCCTCGTCCGCCCAGATTCCTCGCGCCCTTCGGCGCTCGGAATGACACCGCCGAGTCGATCCAGGAATCCGAGAACCGTCTTCACTTCCTCGTCGATCGGTGCGCGGTACGCCTGCCACGCGCGGCGCTGCGCGTCGCGCACTGCCTGTGCGTCCTGCTTCTCGAGCGCGGAGATCTCGTCGTCCGTGGCGATCCCCTGCCCGATCATCCACTCGCGCATCTTGCGGATGCAGTCGAACTCCGCTTCCCAGTCGAGCCGCTCCTTCGTCTTGTAACGCTCGTGACTGCCGGAGGTCGAGTGTCCCTGAGGCTGCGTCATCTCCGTGACGTGAATGATCGCCGGCACATGCTCCATGCGCACGATGCTCGCGGCGGCGATGTACGTCTCGCACAGCGCCGGATAGTCCCATCCTTTGACGACGTAGATATCGAAGCCCTGCTTTTGCTTCGGATCGCGCTGGAATCCTTTGAGCAACTCCGAAATGTTGCCTTTCGTCATCTGGAAGTCGTTCGGCACGGAGATGCCGTAGTTGTCGTCCCAGATCGACACGATCATCGGCACCTGCAGCACGCCGCCGGCGTTGATCGACTCCCAGAACATCCCTTCGGCGCAGCTGGCGTTGCCGATCGTGCCCCAGGCGATCTCGTCGCCGTTTCGGGAGAACGCGGTCATCGATTTCAGCTCGTCAAGGAGGCGATACAGCTTCGACGCGTACGCGAGGCCGACGAGCCGCGGCATCTGCGATCCGGTCGGCGAGACGTCGGCCGACGTGTTGTAGTTCTCACTCTGCGGCTGCCACGACCCGTCGGGATTGAGCAACCGTGAGGCGAAGTGCGCGTTCATCGACCGGCCGCCGGACCACGGATCGTGCTCGACGTCAGCGTGCGCGTAGAGCTGCGCGAAGAACTCGTCGAGCGTGGCGATGCCGAGGGCGAGCATGAATGTCTGGTCGCGGTAGTAGCCGGAGCGCCAGTCGCCGCGCCGGAACGCGCGCGCCATCGCCAGCTGCGCGACTTCCTTGCCGTCGCCGAAGATCCCGAATTTGGCTTTGCCGGTCAGCACTTCCTTGCGGCCGAGGAGGCTGGCCTGCCGGCTGCGGAAGGCAGTGCGGTAGTCCTCGAGAATGCTCTCGCGCGTGAAGTGCGTACGGGTTTGTTCGGACTGCTCGGGTCTGGGCACGTCGACTCTCCGATGAAGCGCGAGTGCGCTCAATGCGAAGTCGACGCCCGGCAGAACTCAGGGTCGCCGCTCGGGCCAAATGCTAGCACGTCATTCTGAGCCGCGAAGACGGCGAAGAATGACGTGATCTACACCCGGTCCAGCTCGGCCACGCCGATATCGAGCATCTCGTCGACGCGGCCGCGCTTCGGGCTCTCCGCGTAAATGCGCAGCATCGGCTCGGTTCCCGATTTACGGAACAGGAGCCAGGAGCCGTCGCGAAAATTCATCTTGACGCCGTCCTTCTCCTCGAGGTCCGAGTAGTCGGGACCGAACGCGCGGTCGAGCTCACCCTTGCGGATGCGATCGATGAGGCGCGCGCTGACTTCCATCGGCCGGTGCACGTCGCGTCGCTGGTAGTACAACGCGCCGAATTCGTTCTCCATGGTGGCGATGATGTCCGACAACGGCCGGCCGTAGTACGCGACGACTTCCGCGACCATCAGACCTGACAGGACGCCGTCGCGCTCCGGGAGGAAGTGGCCGAAGCCGATGCCGCCGCTCTCCTCGCCTCCGATGAGAATGTTGCGCGTGAGCATCAGGTCGGCGACGTACTTGAAGCCGACCGCCGTCTCGTGAAGCGGCGCATTCAGCGCGTGCGCAATTTTCTCGATGAGCCTTGTCGTGGAGAACGTCTTCACGATCTCGCCCTGCATCCGGCGCTCGCGAACGAGGTAGAGCGCGAGCAGCGAGATGATCTTGTGAGGCGACACGAACTCGCCGCGGTCGTCGAGGATGCCGAGGCGGTCCGCATCGCCGTCGTTGCAGATCGCGAGATCGTATTCACCCGTGAGCATCACGTTTTTCGCGGCGCCGAGGTTCTCCGGAATCGGCTCGGGATTCACGCCGCCGAACGACGGGTTCACCTCGCCGCGAATGCCGTCGACGATCGTCTCGGTCAGCGCCTCACTCGTTCGTTTGATGATCCGCGCAGAGCCGACGTAGTCGATGCCGAGGACTTTCGATGGCAGCGTGGACGCGACGCCGTGAATCGGATCGTGAAGGATGGCCATGCGCGCTGCGCGGATGCGCGCGACATCGAGTTGTGTGCGGACTGCCGACACATAGTCGTCGAGGATGTTCTCCTCGGAAATCGAGCCGCCGTCGCGCCGCTCCTCCTGCCCGAGGCTCGCCGCAATCGCGCGGTACGTCTCCGGCAGCGCCGAACCGCCGTACCACGCTTTGAATTTGATCCCGTTGTACTTCGCAGGATTGTGGCTTGCCGTCACGACGACGCCGCCCAGGACTTTGCGGTGTGCGGCAGTGAAGGAGATCGTCTGCGACGGAGTCGGCTGCGTCGACAGCACGACGCGATATCCGCTGTCCCGCAACACCTCCGCTACTGCGGCGGCGAACTCGCGCGAGAGAAACCGGCGATCGAAGCCGACGATCAGCGTGCCGCGATCGACACCACGCGGCGGCTCGAGCCTGCGCGCTGCAACACCGATCGCGTGGCTGATGCGACGAACGTTGTCGAAGGTGAACTGATCGGCGATGACCGCGCGCCAGCCGTCTGTGCCGAACGTGATCGCCTCGGTCATCGCCGCGCGATCATATCTGGAGTGCGGCGGCCGGCTCGCCGCTGCTATCGGCGACCGAAGCCGCCGCCGAGAACAGGACGCGTGCCGCTCTGCTGAACGACCGTCACGCCTTCGGGACCGCCAACGACCACAAGCCGCCCCACTTTGTCGTGACCGACGAGCGGCGACTGACTTTGTGCAACCGCGGCCGGCGGCGGAGTCTGCTGCAGCGGTGCGACATTCGAATCAGCCTGGAGCAACTGCGCGCGAGCCGCGGCCTGGACGAGCATCGGATCCGCTGCGTTGTCGTCTGCAATCGGCGCCTCGGTTACGATCTGCGGCGTTTTCGGAACTGCGGTTGCCGACTCGATCTTGGGCGCGTATAGACGGCCGAAGTCGTCGCCCTGTTTTGGATTGCGAAGATGCGCTTCGAACTCGATGCCGGCCACGAGCACGATGATCACGATGACCGCGTTGCGAAAGTTGCGGAGCGTCAAAATGCGGCGATGCTGGCGTCGATCGCGAACCGGGACGATCAGCTCAGGCCGGGAGCGTCTCATACCGATTTGAACTGCGAACGGGCTGCCAACAACTAAGCCCAGCATGTGGAGCGACTTATGGCGAATGTTGGAATTGTCGGGACCGGCTGGGGCGCGCGCGTTCAGGTGCCAGCGTTTCGCGAGGCCGGGCTGACCATCGCCGGTGTCGCCGGCGCGCACAAAAACAAGACGACGCGGCTCGCCGGCGAGCTCGGCATCCGCGCATTCGACGACTGGCGATCGCTGATCAACGAGCCAGCGATCGATCTCGTCACGATCGTCACACCTCCCGCCGAGCACCTCGAGATGGCGCGCTCCGCACTTGCCGCGGGGAAGCACGTCGTGAGCGAGAAGCCGACGGCACTGAATGCGCGCGAAGCGGAGCAGCTCGTCGACGTTGCGCGACGGCATCCCGACCGGCTCGCGCTCATCGATCACGAGTTGCGCTTCACCGATGCGTGGCGCACCGCGCGCGAGCGCATCGGCGAGATCGGCGCGATGCGGTACGCCGAAGTGCGATACGCGAGTCCGGGCAGAGGCGATCGAACGCGCGAGTGGAACTGGTGGAGCGACGCGGATCGCGGCGGCGGCATCTGGGGGGCCGTCGGCTCGCACTTCGTCGACACGTTCCGCTACCTCGGCTTCGAGATCGAAGCGGCGCAGGCGGTGATGCACGCGGCGTTTGCCGAGCGGCCATTCGGTGAGTCGACGCGACGGGTGACTTCGGACGACATCGCCGCCGTGCATCTGCGCTTTCGCGGCGGCGCGCCGGCGATGCTCGCGATCAGCGCGGTCGCGTCAGGTCCGGACGAGCCGGCAACGATCACCCTGCACGGCGAGAGCGGCGCGATGCGGCTCGTCGGGGAACAACTGCTGCTCGCAACGCCGATGAAGCCGTTCGTGCGGATCGCCGGCGGCGAGCTGCAGCAACGGCCCGGCAACTCGCCCGGCGGTGCGTTCGGCACCGGAACCGTGCTCCTCGGACATGCGCTTCGCGCGGCGCTCGACGACGGTGATCGCAGCGCGCTCGCGATCGCGGCCACGTTCGAAGATGGCCTCGCGCAGCAACGCGTGCTCGATGCGGCGAGACAGTCGGCGGAGAACGACGGCCGGTGGATGCCCGTGCTCGGTCCGCGGTCGTCGGTGCGTGGTTGATTACTTGCGCCGGTGCAGCACCCGATCATCGGCGGCATACCAAAAGCGCCGCCGAAACCGGCGGCGCTACATTGAACTACGAATTTCCGTTGCGGTGTCCCCCGCCCCCGCCGCCCCCACCCTCGCGGCGCGGGCCCCGGTCGCGACCCCCGCCCCCACCCCCGCCGCCGTCGCGGCGCGGACCGCGGTGGTCGCGGTGGTCGCTGCCGCCACGGTAACCGCCCCCGCCTCCGCCTTCGCGCGGACCGCGCGGAGGTCGCGAAGCGGCGGCCGCCGCGAGCTCCTCTTCGGTCGGCGGCGGAAGCAGCGGCTTGCGCGACAAACGCACCTTGCCGGTATCCGGCTCGATGCCGACGACCTGCACCTCCACCTCGTCGCCGAGCTGGAAGAGATCCGTCACCTGGCCGACGCGCGTGTGCGCCATCTCGGAGATGTGCAGCAAGCCGTCCGTACCGGGAAGGATCTCGACGAACGCGCCGTACGGCTCGATGCGCTTCACCGTTCCCTTGTACGTCTTGTTCACCTCGGGCGACGCCGTGAGGCCCTTGATGATGTCGATGGCGCGCTGCGCCGCGGCCGCGTCCATCGACGCGATCGTGACCTTGCCGTCGTCCTCGACGTCGATCTTCGTTCCGGTCTCTTCGACGATCCAGCGGATCGTCTTGCCGCCCGAGCCGATGACGTCGCGGATGCGATCCTTGGGAATCATGATCGTGTAGAGGCGCGGCGCGAACTCGGAGAGCTCCGCGCGCGGCTGTGCGATCGCCGCATCCATCTTGTCGAGAATGTACAAGCGCCCGGCGCGCGCCTGCTGGAGCGCCTGGGCCATGATCTCGCGCGAGATCCCGCTGACCTTGATGTCCATCTGCAGCGCGGTGATGCCGTTGCGCGTTCCGGCGACTTTGAAGTCCATGTCGCCTTCGTGATCTTCGAGGCCGGCGATGTCCGTGAGAATCGCCGTGCGGTCCGCTTCCTTCACCAGACCCATCGCCACGCCGGCGACGGCCGCGCGCATCGGCACGCCGGCGTCCATCAGCGCCAGCGATCCGCCGCAGACCGACGCCATCGACGACGAGCCGTTCGACTCGAGGATGTCCGAAACGCAGCGGATCGTGTACGCGAAATCGTTTTCGCCCGGGAGCATCGGCTGCAGCGCGCGGCGCGCCAGGTTGCCGTGGCCGATCTCGCGGCGCGCCGGACCGCGCAGGAACTTCACTTCGCCGACCGAGAACGGCGGGAAGTTGTAGTGCAGCATGAAGCGCTGGAACGTCTCCCCTTCGAAGTCCTCGATCTTCTGCGCTTCCTGCGGGGTTCCGAGGGTCACGGTGACGAGGGCCTGCGTCTCGCCGCGAGTGAAGATCGCCGAGCCATGCGTGCGCGGAAGGACGGCCAGGTCGACTGTGATCGGCCGGATCTCGGTGAACGACCGCCCGTCGAGACGCTTCTGTTCCTGGACGACGACGTCGCGGAAAACGCGCATCTGCATCTCTTCGATCGCCGCCTTCGTCGCGTCGATTCGCTCCGTGTCGTCGGCCGGGATCGTGGCGACGATGTCCTCACGGACTTTCTTCGCCGCTTCGCTGCGGGACTTCTTGCCCTGCGTCAGCAGCGCGTCGCGCATCTGCGAGCGGTACTTCGACGCGAGGCCGTCGAAGAGCTCTTTCGTGAATTTCGGTTTGAAGTCGACAGTGATCTTCTCTTTGCCGGCATCGCCGCGAAGCGCCCTCTGCAGATCGCAGATGCGGCGGATCTCGGTGTGCGCCGTCTCCAGCGCATCGAGGATCACGTTCTCGGTCACTTCGCGGGCACCAGCTTCGACCATCACGATGGCGTTGTCGGTTCCGGCGACGACGAGGTCGAGGTCCGAGAGATCGCGCTGCGCGTTCGTCGGATTGATGACGATCTCGTTGTTGACGTAACCGATGCGCACGGCGCCGATCGGGTTGACGAACGGAATCTCCGAGATCACCAGCGCTGTCGACGCGGCGTTGATCGCGAGCACGTCGGGATCGTTCTCACCGTCTGCCGACAGCACGAGGGCGATGATCTGCGTCTCGTTCCGGTAGCCTTCCTTAAACGACGGACGAAGCGGCCTGTCGATGAGCCGCGAAGTCAGAATTTCTTTTTCGGTCGGACGTCCTTCACGTTTGAAGAAGCCGCCCGGGATCCGTCCGCCCGCGTAGGTGTACTCCTTGTAATCGACCGTGAGCGGCATGAAGTCGCCGATCACGTTGCCCTCTTTGTACGTTGCCGTTGCGATCACGACCGTGTCGCCGTAGCGGATGACACACGAGCCGTGCGCCTGGCGGGCAAGCGCACCTGTCTCGAGCGACAGGGTCTTCCCGCCGATTTGCATTTCTCTCTTGTACGCCATGATTTCCTTCGACTTGGGGCCGAGGCCACTCATCACCTCGGGCGTTGATGTTCGAAAGGCCGAATGATGGGATCCGGCTTGGTGGGAAAACTCCAACTGCACAAAAAAGGACAGGCGGGGTGCCTGTCCTTTTCACGGTTTCGCTGATTACTTTCGGATACCGAGCTTGTCGATGATCGTGCGGTAACGCTCGAGATCGGTCTTCTTCAGGTAGTCGAGAAGACGACGGCGGCGGCCGACCAGCTTGAGGAGCCCGCGGCGGCTGTGATGGTCCTTCGCATGCGACTTGAAGTGCTCGGTTAGATACGTGATCCGGTTCGACAGGAGGGCGATCTGCACCTCCGGCGAGCCGGTGTCATCGTCATGGGTCCGATACTGGGAAATCAGATCCGTTTTCTGCTGCTTGGTGGTCGGCAAAACCTTGTCTCCTTAAATGGTTAACCCTGCTTTGTCCACAGTGGGTTTCGTAAGTCGCTGCACCATAACAGCGGCTGAAGGCAAAATCAATCCCGCCTGTCAGATGGCGATCTGCGATCTGCGATCTACCCCGCCAGCACCACCTTCGGCTTGACCTCCACTGGCCCGCCGTCGCGAAGCACGTTCACCACTTCGCCGATGACGACGAGCTGGTCGTGCGGGTTGCCGAGCGCGAGCAGATCGCCGATGCGGACGCGGACGGCCGGAGTCATGATCACGCCCTGGCCGTTCATCATCTTCCCCTGCTGGCTCCAGTCGATGCGGAGCTTCTCGAGCGGAAGATCGATGTCGGACAGCGACTGGTAGTGCGGCGGCGCGAAGATCTCGTCCGGCCGCGCTTTTTCGAGACGGTCGTACGGCATCGAGTTCTCGACTTTGAACTTGCCGATCACGGTCCGGCGCAGCTCTTTGAGGTGCGCGGGAACACCTGCGGCTGCGCCGAGATCGTGAGCGAGCGACCGGATGTACGTGCCGGCGGAGGACCGCACACGAAATTGTGCAGTGGATCCGTGGACGGCGATGATCGTGAACTCGTACACGGTCACGCGTTTCGTCTTCAGCTCCACCGGCTCGCCTCTGCGCGCCATCTCGTACGCCCGCACGCCCTGCACCTTCTTTGCGGAAAACGCGGGCGGCATCTGGTCGATCTCTCCGGTGAAGCGCGCGATCAGCGGCGCGAAGTCGATGTGCTCCACGTTGACTTCGCGCGCCTCGCCGGCCGGTTCGCCGGCCGAGTCGTACGTGTCGGTGGCCCAGCCGAACTGCATCGTCCCCTCGTACGTCTTCTCCATCCCCATCAGGTACGCCTGCAGCCGGGTCGCCTTGCCCGCGCAGACGACGAGGAGTCCCGTCGCGATCGGGTCGAGCGTTCCCGTGTGTCCCGCCTTCTTCACGTTCGCGCGGCGGCGAAACGTCTCGACGACATCGTGGCTGGTGATGCCCGCCTTCTTGTCGACGAGAACGACGCCGTCGGTGCGCGGCGGCTGCGGGCGAAGGCTCATACGACTTCCTGCAGGAGCCCGAGCAGCTTCGTCTTCGCTTCGGCGAGCGGCAGCGGCACGGTGCAACCCGAAGCGGCTTTGTGTCCGCCGCCGCCGAACATCGCTGCGATCTGCTGCACGTCGATGCCGGGCTTCGCGCGCAGCGACACGCGCGTGCTGTTCGCTTCCGCTTCCTTCAGCAGCACCGAGACGAGCACGCCGTCGATGTTGCGCCCGTAGTTCACGATGCCTTCCGTATCCTCCGGCGATGCACCGGCTTGGTCGAAGAAGCGCTTCGGCAGATCGATCGTGGCGATGCGATTCTTTGCGTGCAGCTCGAGCGTCGTCAGGCAGAGGCCGAGGAGCTTGATCGAGCCGGGGCTCTGGCTCTCGTTGATCCAGAGCGACACGTCCCCAGGACTCACGCCGGCGCGCACGAGCTCTTCGGCTGCCTGAAACGTCCGCAGCGTCGTGTTGTGGTAGCGGAAAAATCCGGTGTCGGTGGCGAGCGAGACGTACATCGCGGTCGCGGTGTCGGCGTCCAGCGGCAGCCGCAGATGATTGCGATTGAGCTGCAGGATCATCTCGCCGACTGATGGCGCCTCGATATCGAGGTAGTTGATCTCGCCGTACATCTCGTTGCCGAGGTGGTGGTCGATGTTGACGACCGGGCCGGGCAGCACGGAGTAGCCGGTCCGCTGCACCTCGGGGCACTCCATCGTGAACAGCGCGTCGTATGCGTTCGGGTAATCGGACGGCAGGCTGTCGGAGATCGTGACTTCGTCGGCGCCCGGGATGCTGCGGAGCGGTTTGGCGAATCCGTCGCGCACGATGACCCGCGCCTGCTTGCCGAGTTTGCGGATGAGGCGCTGCAGCGCGATGCCGCTGCCGAGGGCGTCGCCGTCCGGATTGCGATGCGAGGTGATCAGGAAGTTCCGGCCGCTGCGGATCCGCTCCGCGACTTCGGCCGCCGCAACGTCAGGATTCTGGCTCGTTGTTGTCGTCGTTGTCGTCATTGGTCTCGTTCTTCGGCGCGTGCTCGACGAGCAGCGCCTCGATGCGGCTGGCGCGCATGGTCGTCTCGTCGTACTTGAAATCGAGCTCCGGCGTGTAGCGCAGGTGGATGCGTTTGCCGAGAAATCCGCGGATGCGGCCGCGCGAGTCCTGCAG
>DASWBH010000292.1:0-20311 GCA_036390755.1 Thermoanaerobaculia bacterium | reverse complement strand
TTCGCGCGCGTCGCGGAGGGGTGGCCGGCCACGAAGGACACGGTCTGGGCGCAGTGGCTGCTGGCCGAAGCGATCATCTACGCGGTGCGCGACGAGGTTGCCGGCGCGCCGACGACGCGGCTGTTGCCGCGCAGCGCCTTCCTGAACGACTCGGAGGCAATGTTCCGGCGCGCCCGCATCGCCCTCCTGCTCATCACCGGCCTCGGACTCGCCGCGATCATCTTCGCGTGGTCGCGCGAGCTGTGGGGATCGGCAGGCGCCGCGCTGTCGACGGCGCTGTTCTGCTTCGATCCGAATTTCATCGCCCACTGCGGCCTCGTCACCACGGATGCGGGCGTGAGTCTGTTCATGACGGCGTCGGTGTACTTTTTCTGGCGCGCGACTCGTCGGCGCTCGCTCTTCAACATCTCCGGATTCGCGATCTTCACCGCGCTCGCAGCCGTGACGAAGTTCTCATCGCTGCTGCTCGCCATCATCATCCCCGTGCTCGCGATCGTCGCCGTGCGGCAACGCGCGATTGGCGTCGCGCATCTGTTCGCTATCGTGCTGGCGGCGCTCGCCGTCACCGTCACCGTGATCTGGAGCGTCTTCGAGTTCCGCTTCGACGCGACTCACGGCCTGCTCCCGATCCGCTCGCTCGCGAAGCCCGGCGTCTTCGGCAGCTCGCTTCTGTTCGCGAACGATCACCGGCTGTTGCCGCAGCCGTATCTTTTCGGACTGGCCCGCATGCGCGCCGATGTCGCGCGGCCGTCGTATCTGCGCGGAGCGAAGCTCGAGCATCCGTCGCGCACGTACTTCCTCTGGACGTTCCTCACGAAGACACCGCTGCCGGCGATCGCAGCGATCGTCGCTGCGCTGGTCGTCGCGATTCGAAAACGTCCGATCGGCCTCGCTTACCTGCTGATTCCGGCGGCGATTTACTTCGTCGTCGCCATCGCTGCTGGCTTGAACATCGGGCACAGGCACCTGCTGCCGATGTATCCGCTCCTGTACGTGCTATGCGGAATCCTGTCGGTGCGCTGGCTCATCGCGTGCGTGCTGTCGCTCGTTTCATGTCTCGTCGTCTTCACGCCGTGGGATCCGATGTGGGGACACCATCTGTCGTACTTCAACGAGCTGGCGCGCGGGCCGCGGCACGGATGGGAGATCGTCTCGGACTCGAACGTCGACTGGGGTCAGGACCTGCCGCGGCTGGCAACGTGGCTGCGCAGTCATCGCGTCGATGAGCCGGTGAACTTCGTCTACTTCGGATCCGCCGACCCGCAGTACTACGGCATTCGTTACGTGAACGTCGGTGGCGGCTACGTCGCCGCTGATGCAGTGCCGGCGGATCAGGTGCGCGCGCCCGGATGGCTCGTCATCAGTGTGACGCAATACAGCGGAGCGGCCGCGCCGACCGCAGCGACCTGGCGCGTGTTCGCCGCCGATCATCACGCGCGGCTGGTCGGGCGCGCCGGTTACTCGATCCTCATTTTCCGGATCGATCGCTGATGCCGAGGTAGCCGAAGATCATGCGGGAGAGCTCGTCCTCGAGGTTGGCCGGCGCGTCGAGCCCATGCGTCCCTTCTTCCTCGATGATGACCGAGCGGATCACCGCGGCGAGCGTCAGCACCGCGAACTGGATCGCTTCTTCAGGATCGGGATGTTTGATCTGATCGCGATGGGTGAGCATCAGCGCGGTGAACGCGGCGGTCGAGGCGCGGTTGATCTTTCCGGCCTCACGGCGCATGGCCGCGTCCTTGTGCGTGCGCGCGTACTGGAAGAGCGAGTAGAGGAGGTTGCGTTTGCGGCGGTTCCCTTCCACCGCGCCGTGGATGACGCCGCGCAGCAGATCGTGAAGCGGGTACTTCGCCTGGCTGAGCGCCGCGAGCATCATCGAGTTCTGTTCGCTGACGCGCCACAGCAGGCGCTCGTACACGCCGCGGATCAGAGCGTCCTTGTTCTTGAAGCGGCGGTAGACGACGCCGACCGATACGCCGGCGCGTTTGGCGATCGCCGGGACGGTCGCGGCATCGAGGCCGCCTTCCTCGATGACGCGTTCGGCCGCATCGAGCAGCCGGTTGAGCGTTTTGAGGCTCCGTTCCTGTTTCGGCGGAGTGGCGCGGACGCGCTCGACCATCTCGCGCGCGTCGTCGGCCGCGGACGCTTTCGGCGTCGTCGCCAGCATCGCCTGGATCGCATTCGCCGCCTCGGAGCGGCGGATCACGACGGTTCGGTGCGGTTTCACCGAAAGCAGATTGACATACCAGGAATGCGAATGTAAATTCGCAAAAAAGCGAATGAGGATTCACATATGAACGCTGCCATCGAGACCCGCGCGCTGCGCAAGGTCTACCCCGGCGATGTCGTCGCGCTCGACTCGCTCGACCTCACCATCCCCGAAGGCGAGTTCTTCGGCCTCCTCGGGCCGAACGGCGCGGGGAAGACGACGACAATCGGCATCCTGACCACACGGGTGCGCGCGACCTCCGGCGAGGCGCACGTCGCCGGCGCGGATGTCACGGCACAACCCGCGGCGGCGCGCCAGCGCATCGGCGTCGTCCCGCAGCGGCCGAATCCGGATCGTGGTCTTCGCGTCGCCGAGAATCTGATCTTTCACGCGACGTACTTCGGCGTGCCGCGCGCGACCGCGACGAAGCGGGCCGGCGAGCTCCTCGAGCGACTCGGCATCGCCGAGAAGAAGGACGCGAAGGTCGACGCGTTGTCCGGCGGTCAGCAGCAGCGGCTGATGATTGCCCGCGCGCTGATCCACGAGCCGAGCGTGCTCTTTCTCGACGAGCCGACGGTCGGCCTCGATCCGCAGGCGCGCCTGGCGCTGTGGGACACGCTGCGCGACGTGCACGCGCAGGGGCGCACCATCGTGATGACGACGCACTACATGGAAGAGGCCGATCAGCTCTGCGACCGGATCGCCATCGTCGACCGCGGCAAGCTCCTCGCGCTCGACTCACCGTCGAACCTGAAGTCGCAGGCGCCCGGCGACACGATCATCGACATCGCGCTCGACGCGAGTGCCGAGCCGCTGGCCGAAGCGGCGAATGCGAGTCCCGGCGTGACGAGGGTGGAGGCGCGGGGCTCGCTGTTGCGCGTGTACGCGGCGAAAGTTGCGGACGCGATCGCGGCGATGCTCGCGCTCGCCGAATCGCACGGACGAACGGTGAATGACATTCATCTGTCGCGGCCGAGCCTCGAAACGCTCTTCATCTCGCTGACCGGGAGGAAGCTCGCATGACTTCCGTCTCGGCGTTTCGCGTCTTCACAGCCATCCTGATGCGCGACGCGACTGTCGTGCGGCGCGAGCTCATCTCGTTCCTCGTCCGGACGGCGCTGCAGCCGATCCTCTTCACGATCGTGTTCGGCTTCCTGCTGCCGAAGATGCGCATCATCCCGCAGGGCTACACGACGATGATGCTGCCCGGCATCGTCGCGCTGAGCCTCACGCTCTCCGCGGTGCAGTCCGTGGCGCTGCCGATGGTGGCGGAGTTCGGCTACACGAAGGAAATCGAGGACCGTCTGCTCGCGCCGATGCCGGTGCCGCTCGTCGCGATCGAGAAGGTCGTCGCCGGGAGTCTGCAGGGCTTCATCGCCGCGGCGTTCGTGCTGCCGCTGGCGAGGCTCATCATCGGACCGATTCCCGGCCTCACGTTCGCGAACATCCCGCTGCTGATCGTGATCACGTTGCTCGCCGGCCTCGCCTTCTCCTCGCTCGGCCTTTTTCTCGGCACGGCGATCGCGCCGCAGCAGATCGGCCTGATGTTCTCGGTGATCATCGCCCCGATGATCATGTTCGGCTGCACGTACTACCCGTGGCGGGGACTCGACGCGGTGCCGGCGATCAAGTACGCGGTGCTGATCAACCCGATCGTCTATGCGTCGGAAGGGATGCGCGCGACGCTCACGCCGTCGGTGCCGCACATGCACATCGGCGCGATCATCGGTGCGCTCATCGTGCTCATCGCGCTCTTCACGTGGCTCGGGCTGCGCTCGTTCATGAAGCGCGCGATCTCGTAGGGCATGTCATTCCGAGCCGCGAAGACGGCGAGGAATCTGGGCGGCGGGATCGCGCCACCGCCCAGATTCCTCGCGCTCTCCGGCGCTCGGAATGGCGCGCGGGGCGCGGCTCAGGATGACACGCGTTTCGTCAGCAGCCACCCGATCACGAACAGCGCCCCGCCGATCGCCAGCAGGCGCACTTCCATGTCGATGTTGTTCCGGAACAGGCCCATGCCGAGGCCGATGGGGAGGAGGAGCATGGCGAAGAGCATGAGCAGGCGGCCGAACTGTGCCGTCACCATCACGGCCGCTCGTCGATCGTGATCGTCTCCACGCGGTCGCCGCGCTCGGTCTGATCGACCACTGCGTTCATCCCTGCCGAGACCCGGCCGAAGATCGTGTAGCCGCCGTCGAGATGCGGCTGCGGCGAGTGCGTGATGAAGAACTGTGAGCCGCCCGTATCGGGTCCGGACAATGCCATACCGACGGCGCCACGCGTGTACTTTTGCAGGTTGATCTCGTCGCGGATGGCGTAGCCGGGGCCGCCGTTCTGGTCGTTGCGCGGATCGCCGCCCTGAATGACGAAGTTCGGAACGACGCGCATGAACGTCGTCTTGTCGAAGTACTTCTTCTGCGCGAGTTGCGCGAAGTTCCACGTCGTGACCGGCGCGTCCTGCGGCAGCAGCGTGATCTCGATCGCGCCGCGCGTCATGTGAATCGTTGCGGTGTGCGGCTGTCCCGCCCACGTCGCGATCGCGGTGTAATCCTGATTGACCGGCAGCGGCGTGTACTGCGGCCGGTTCTTCTTCAAATTCTCTTCGATGAAGTCGGCGGCGGCGCGGCGCACGACCGGATCTTTGTCGCGCAGCAGCGAGCGCAGGAACGTCTCTCGTTGCGGATAGTCGATTCCGGCGAGCCCCTTGATCGCGGCGAGCCGGGCATCGTTCTCCCGGTCGCTCCGCGCCCGCTGTTCGGCTCCGGTGAACGCGCGGATCTTCGCATCGGTCGTCTCGCTCTTCGACAGCGAGTAGCGGTCGATTGCACTCGAGCGCACGATCGCATCGGGATGGTCGAGCGCCGGACGGATCAGATCCATCTCCGCGTCGACCGAGTCATCGGGGATGTTGCCGATGACGTTCTCGTGCACGAGCGCATCGGCATCGCCCGCGTACCGCGCGCGCAGCATCGCGCCGTTCTTCTTGAGCTGTGCGGTTGCCTCGAGCACGCGCACTTTCGCCCACGGCGTAAGATCGGCAGGAATCAGCGACGGATCGGTATCGCCGAAATGCTTCGCGATCGCTCCCGCCGCGAGCTCGCGCTCCCAGAGCGATCCGTTTGCGGCGATGTCGAGGAGGCGCTTGTGCGCGACGTCGTTCGCGATTGCGTAGTAGCCGAGCGTGTCGACCGTCGCCGAGCGCGTACCCGGATCCGGATCCTCCGTCATCGCCATCATGCGGGCGACTTCCGACGCCGCGATCACGGTCGGATCCTTTGCGGCAACGCGTCCGATCGCGACGACCGCGTTCGTGCGCACCCATGGCTGCCCGTCGGCGAGTCCGCGGATCAGCACCGGCATCGACTCCCGTCCGCCGATGCGGCCGAGGGCCGTCATGACGTATGCGCGGGTGAGGGTGTTCGTGTCGCTGGCGAGCAGCTCGAGCTTCTCGCGCGCCGGAGGGTACGCGCGGCGAGCGAGCGCGTACGCAGCTTCCTGCCGGATGCCCGGCGAGTCCGACGAAAGCTGACTCGCCGCCGCGGCGCTCGCCTCGTCCGAGTTGAATCGGAACAGGAAGCGGATCGCGCGGCCGCGCGATCCCTCTTCGCCGTAGGTTGTCAGCGCCTTGTATCGCGCGATCGGAACGCTCTTGTTCAGTTTCGACAGCGCTTCGGCCGCTTCGGCGGCGACTGTCGGATTGCCGTCTGTGGCGAGCTTGAACAGCGTCTCGATCGTCGATGCATCGCCGATCTCGCCGAGGGCGAAGGCGACGGTGGTGCGGACGGCGGAATCGGCGTCACTCGACAGTGTGATCAGTTCGGCCACTCCGGCCTGCCGCTCGCCGGGATCGCGCTCGCCGTTGCCATTCGCATCGACGAAGGTGTACGGACCGATCCGGCCCAGGGCGAGCGCAACTCGTGCGCGATGAAGGGAATTCGTGTTGCCCGCCCATTCCGCCGTGAGCGCGGGGTCGAACTCACGCCGGTCTTCCAGGGCGAGAATCCGCGCCTCTTCTTCGAGCGTGAGGCCGTGAACTTCGGTTGGAGCGGGGGCCGTTTTCGGCGGCGGCGCCACGGTGCACGCCGACGCTGCAAGGGCGAGAATGATCAACGGCTTACGCACGTTCGGCATCATAAGACAGTCGCGCGGCGGCGCTGTGTCGCCGGCCTGTGATTGCCATCACGACTCTTTGTGAGACGATCTGTTGCCAGTGATCCACCCGCCGAACCAAACTCCCGCAGTCATGAAGGACATCGCCATTGATGCGGAGCGTCTGGCCCGCCGCTTCGGTCCGCGGTGGGCGCTCGCAGACGTCAGCTTCCAGGTTCCGCGCGGCGCCGTCATGATGGTGGCCGGGCGCAACGGCTCCGGCAAGTCGACGCTGTTCCGCGTTCTCTCGACGGCGATTCGCGCCGACGGCGGTCGAGCTTCAGTCTCCGGGTTCGACATCGGCCGCGAACGCCAGGACGTACGCCGCAACGTCGCGCTCCTCAGCCATTCCTCGTATCTCTACGAAGCGCTCACTGCACGCGAGAACCTCCACGTCGCTGCCGACCATCTCGGGATCAAGCGCGCTGGCATCATGGATCTTCTCGAGCGGGTGACCCTCGGCGGTCGGGCTGACGACATGGTGGTGACGTTCTCGGCCGGCATGCGCAAGCGGCTCTCCTTCGCGCGGATCCTGCTGCAGGATCCGTCGGTGGTCATGCTCGACGAGCCGTACGGCCAGCTCGATCCGCAGGGATTCGCGCTCGTCGACGACGTGATTCGCGAGCTGAAGGCGCGCGGCGTCACGGTTCTGATGGCCACGCATCAGATCGAACGGGGACTGCGGATTGCGGACCTGGCGCTCTTTCTGGAGCAAGGTCGAGTCCAGTCGTTTGGTCGTGCGTCCGACGCACCGACAACCGACAACCGACAACAGACAACTTCCCAGGTGGTCCGGTGATCGCGGCTCTGCGAAAAGAAGTCCTTCTTCAATGGCGCACACGCACGCAGTTCATCGCCGTCTTCATCTTCGGCGCAACCGCGCTGCTGCTGTTCAGCTTCGGCGTCGGGCCGAACTCGGAGATCCTGCGCCAGTTTTCGGCCGGCTTTCTGTGGCTCGGTCTGCTGCTCTCGTCGACGCTGACGCTTGCGGAGAGCTTTCACGCCGAGATGGAGAATCGCGCGCTCGAAGGTTTACTGTTGCTGCCGTCCGATCCACGCGCGCTGTACTACGGCAAGGCGGTGGCGAATTGGATCCAGTTGTCACTGCTGGGCTCGGCACTCATCCCGGTCATGGTCATCCTGTATGACGCAGGAACGACACGCGTGCTGAGCCTGCTTGGGATCATCGTTCTGGGCGCGGCCGGGCTTTCCGCCCCGGGAACTTTATACGCGGCCATGACTGCGCAGATCCGTGGGAAACAGACTCTCCTCCCTTTGCTGTTGTTCCCCCTGATCGTTCCAGCCTTGCTTTCGTCAGTCAAAGCCACTTCGCTCGTCATTTTGGGAGATCCGATGAACGCACTCGGCTCGTGGTTGTCGCTTCTTGCGGCATTCGATGCCATTTACTGGGCGTTATGCGGGTTGCTCTATGGACGAGTGATCGAGGAGTAATACATGGGTGACCAGTCTCAGGTTTCGAAACATGCGGCGGCCCAGGGCGCGGTCGCCGCGGGTCTGTTCTTCGTCGGGCTCTACTTCAGCGTGATCGCGCCGATCGCCGAAGATTACGGCGGGGTGAACATTGCCTTCGGACTTCCGCTGGGCGTCCGGGCGTCGCTCGCCGCGATTTGCGGCGTGGCCGGAGCGATCTTCCTGCTGATCGTCGACGATCCGAAGTCACGCGCGCGCCGCGCGGCGATCCTGGTCGGCGCCGGCCTGGTTCTCCTTCTCCTCGGCTCGTACTGGGGTCTGTTCATCGCGCCGCCCGAAACGTACATGGGTCAGGTGCAGCGAATCATGTACGTGCACGTGCCGACGGCGTGGAACGCGCTCCTGGCGATCACGTTCGGCTTCGGATGCGCGATCGTGTTCCTGTTCAAAGGCGATTTCCGCTGGGACGCGTACATGGAGTCGTCGATCGAAGTCGGGACCGTTCTCGGGTTCCTGCTCTGCTGCCAGGGCGCGATCTGGGCCAAGCCGACGTGGGGCGTGTGGTGGGACTGGGATCCCCGTCTCACGACGACCGCGGTCCTGATCTTCGCGTTCCTCGGCATCCTCGCGCTGCGCAACTTCGTCGAAGACCCGGTGAAGCGCGCGATCTGGTCGTCCGTTGCGACGATCATCGCTTACGTCGACGTGCCGATCGTCTTTTACTCTGTCAAGTGGTGGAACTCGCTGCACCAGCAGCAGTCGACGCCGAACACCGTCTCGTCGGTGTTTCACATTCCGCTGCGCCTCAACGCGTTCGCGGTCCTGTTCCTGATGACCGGATTCATCATGCTCCGCGCGCGCGTTGCCGCGCTGCGTCTGTCGCATGAGATTGCACCTCCGCCGCTCCTATCGGCGGAAGAAGTGGGAGAACTCGCATGAGAGGAGTCGTTAGCGGAGGTTGGGCTTACGTCTGGGCGGCTTACACGGTGACGGCGACCATCCTGGTCGTCTACGGAGTTAGCGTGATCACGAGGCTGCGCGATGAGTGGTCGCGTCAGGCGAAAGGACGGCAGGCACAATGAGCACCCCCATGAACGCCCCAGCCACCGCGGCGATGAAGCGCCGCACGCGTCTGTTCATGCTCGGCGCGTTCGTCGTCGCCGCGATCGCGTTCGCCGTCATCGCGGCGAGCGGCATCAACAAGAACCTCGTCTACTACTGGACGCCCACCGATCTGCACGCCGCCGGCGATAAAGCGTACGGCGCGACGATCCGCCTCGGCGGGATGGTCGCTCCCGGCTCGATTCACGCGGTCGGCGGCTCGTCGGCCGTCGAGTTCGACGTCAAGGACACCGCCCAGATCGTGCACGTGAAGTCGTCGGGCGCTCCTCCGCAGATGTTCCGCGAGAACATCGGCGTCGTCGTCGAAGGGACGATGGTGCCGGGCGGCTACTTCAAGAGCGACCGCCTGATGGTCTCGCACAACAACCAATACCGCGCTCCGAAGGCCGGACACCCGGTCGACAAGAAGGAGCTCGAGCGCCTCATGAAGTCGACTGAAGGTCTCAAGGATTAACGATGAACGCCATCCTCGGAAGAGTTCTGGTCCTGGCCGCGCTGCTCGTCTCGACGGGCGGAGCCGTCATTGGTTTCGCCGCCGGCCGTACGCGCTCGCAGGAAGGACTGAAATGGGCGCAGCGGTTCGCGTTTGCGTTCGCGTTTCTCATGATCGCCGCGACGGCCGTGATGGAGTACGCGCTGCTGACGCACGACTTCTCGGTCAGCTACGTCGCGCACGTCGGGTCGCTGGCGACGCCGACGTGGGTCACGGTCGCCAGCCTCTGGTCGTCGCTCGAGGGCTCGATCCTCTTCTGGGGTTGCGTGCTCGGCATCTACGTCGCGATCGCGACCTGGCTCACCCGCCACGACTACCACGAGTACATGCCGGATGCGATCGGCGTCTGGCTGGCGTGCGCGGCGTTCTTCAGCTTCCTGATCGCCGGTCCGGCGAATCCGTTCCTGTCCGTTGCTGCCGCACCGGACGGACCGGGACCGAATCCGCTGCTCCAGAACCACATCCTGATGGTCATCCATCCGCCGTTCCTCTACCTCGGCTACGTCGGTATGACGATTCCGTTCGGCTTCGCTTGCGCGGCGCTGATCAAGGGACGGCTCGGACACGCCCTTCTCAAGCCAATGCGCGAGTCGCTGATGCTGCCGTGGGTGTTCCTCACGATCGCGATCATGCTCGGCGGCTGGTGGGCGTACGAAGTTCTCGGATGGGGCGGTTACTGGGCGTGGGATCCGGTCGAGAACGCGTCGCTCCTGCCGTGGCTCACGGCAACCGCGGCGCTGCACTCGATGGTCGTGCTCGAGCGCCGGGGAGTTCTGAAGGGCTGGACCGTCACGCTGATCCAGGCCACGTTCCTTCTGACCATCCTCGGCACGTTCATGACGCGCTCGGGCGTGTTCAACTCGGTGCACTCGTTCACGCAGAGCGCGATCGGCCCGACGATCCTCGCGTTCCTCGCTGCGGCGCTGATCTTCTCGATCGCGCTGCTGGCCATGCGCATCGATCTTCTCGAAGCGGAAGGAAACTTCGAAGGCGCCGTCAGCCGTGAGGGGATGTTCCTCTTCAACAACCTGATGTTCGTCATCCTGACCTTCACGGTTCTGATCGGGACGACGTTCCCGCTCCTCGTCGAAGCGGTCAAGGGCAAGCAGATGAGCGTCGGCCGGCCGTACTTCGACAGCATGGTCGTTCCGGTCGGGGCGGTGCTGCTGTTCCTGCTCGGCGTCGGGCCGGCGCTGCCGTGGGGCCGCGCGACCAAGGAGAAGATCCGCCGCGCGCTGCTTCCGCCGATCGCCGGCGCGGTCGTTCTTCTCGCCGCCGGCTACGCATTCGGTGTCCGCAACCCGTGGACGCTGCTGACGCTCGCATTCGGCGGCTACGCCGCGCAGGTGACGCTGTCGCAGATGTGGATGCCGCTCGTGAAACGGCTCCGCGGCGGCGACTCGTTCTCGAAAGCGTTTTTCGACGGCCAGCTCGGCCGCGGACGGCGGCGCTTCGCGTCGTACATCGTGCATGCCGGAGCCGTGGTCGTGTTCATCGCCATCGCCATCAGCAGCACGATGCGCTACACGCAGGAAGTGCACTTCGCGAAAGGGCAGACAGTCAACGTCGGCGCGTACTCGCTGACTCTGCTCAACGTCTTCGACCGTCCGGAGCCGAACCGCGTGGCCACCGTCGCGCAGATCGCCGTGGCGAAGAACGGCGTGCAGAAGGCCGTGCTCGAGCCGCGCATGAATCAGTATCTCGGGATGCGCGAGCCGATCGGAACGCCGGACGTGTACAGCACGATCGGCGGCGACTTCTACCTCTCGGTCATGAACATCGATCCGGCCGGTCAGAGCGTCGCCGTGAACGCGATCATCACGCCGTTCGTCGGCTGGATCTGGATCGCCGTCGTCGTGATGGGACTGGGCGGTCTGATGGCGCTGATCCCGGTGCGCCCGGTGGCCACGGCATTCAAACCGGTTCCCGCTGACGCGAAGCAATACGGAAAAGAGGTGGTGGCAGGATGAACCGCACGGTTCTCCTCGTCGGGGTTTTCATCGCCGCGGCGCTCGTCGTCGTGCTCTTCTTCGGGCTGGGCAAGGATCCGCAGGCCATCGACTCGCCGCTGATCGGACGTCCCGCTCCGAACTTCGCGCTGCGCGAAGTCGGCACGGGCCGGACCATCAGCCTCGACGAATTCAAGGGACGTCCTGTGGTGCTGAACTTCTGGGCCACGTGGTGCGGCCCGTGTTGGGAAGAGCATCCCACGCTCGTCGCCAACGCACGCGCCATGCAGCCGGGGGTCCAGTTCCTCGGGGTCGTCTTCCAGGACAACGAGGATAAGATCCAGAAGTTCCTGCGCGACCGCGGCCACGCCTATCCGACCGTCGTCGATGACGCGGGCAAGACGGCCATCGCCTACGGAGTCGGCGGCGTGCCGGAGACGTTCTTCCTCGACAAGACCGGCAAGGTTGTCGCGAAGTACACCGGCCCGCTCGACACGGGTCTGCTTCAGGCGAATCTCCAGAAAGCGGTTCAGCAATGAAGAATCTCGCAGTCCTCGCCCTGTGCATCGTCGCGACGATCTCGATCGGCGCGCAGACGACCACGCAGGCTCCGGACGCGCAGATGTTCGTCGGCCCACCGCAGGGCCAGCCGATCACCGGTGACGTTCTCGATGCAAAGACGGCCGAAGTCTCCGCGCTGCTGCGCTGCCCGGTGTGTCAGGGCATGTCCGTGGCCGACTCACCGTCGGAGATGGCCGTCAACATGAAGCATCAGGTGCACGCGCTGCTCGCCCGCGGCTACACGCAGGAGCAGATCCTCCAGTACTTCGAGCGCTCCTACGGACAGTTCGTGCTGCTCAAGCCGAAGTTCCAGGGCGTGAACACGCTGGTGTGGGTGCTGCCGATTCTCGCGATCGCCATCGGCGTCGTCGTCGTCGTGAGCAAGATGAAGAAACTCGAGCAGCCCGCACCGACAACCGACGACCGGGAACCGATCACTGATCCCTACCTCGACGAAGTCCGCCAGCTCGTGGGAGACAAGAAGTAATGAGCTCGACCGACTGGTTGAGCGCCATCGCGATCCTCGCCGGCGGCGTGATCCTCGGACTCCTGTTCGTCTATTTCGTGCGCCGCAAGCCCGCGGTGCCGGCGGCGGCGGAAGCAGAAGAGCTGGAGAAAGAAGACCTCGAAGCGAAGCGAGATGCGCTCGTTCGGCAGTTGCGCGAAGAAGGTCTCGACGCTGAGGAGCGAACGCGCCTCGAGCTCGAGACGGCCCAGGTGCTGCGACAGCTCGACGCGTTCAAGAAACAGCGCCGCAAAGGTGCCGTTGCGCCTTCGACGCAGAAACCTGCTGTCGTCGTGGCGCAGCCGGCCGGAAAGCGCGCTGCGCTCGTCGGCTTTGCCTGGGGCGTCGGCTCCGTCGCGCTCCTCGGCGGTCTCGGTTACTTCGTCATGCAATCGGCGAAGTCGCGCGATGCCAATCAGGGCGTGACCGGCGGCGAGACGGCGACATCGACGATTCGCCCGGCGACACCTCCTGGCGACCCGGCGGTGCAGCAGCTCGAAGCGGCCGTGCAGAAGTCGCCCGACGATCTCAACGTGCGCGTCGAACTGGCCAAGGCCTATCTCGAGCGCGACAACCTCATGGGCGTGTTCGATCAGACGCAATACGTGCTGGCGAAGTCGCCGAACGACAGCCGCGCGCTCACGTATCAGGCGCTCGTGCGCCTGGCCATGGGGCAGAACGCCGACGCGAAGTCGATGCTCGACAAGGCCACGCAGAGCGATCCGAAGTTCATCGACGCGTGGGTCGCGCTCGCCTGGGTGAACACCTCGATGGGCAATACGAAGGACGCCCAGGCCGCAATCGCCGCGGCGGGGAAGCAGCACCCGGAAGAGAAGGAGCGGCTTGCGCAGGTCTACGAGAAGATGAAGCAGCAGGTCGCCGCAGAGGGTGGACCGAAGCCGGCGAAGGATCTCCCGCCCGGACATCCGTCGCTGCCCGCTCCCGGCGAAGCGCCTGCCGGCGCAACTCCGGCCGCGGCAGCATCAGCGCCGCAGGCGAGCGAGCCGGGCGCGATTCACATCACGCTCGATCTCGATCCGTCAGCCAAGGGGAAGAACGGCGTGATCTTCGTGATCGCGCGGCCGGTCGGCGTGACTGCCGGTCCGCCGGTCGCTGCAAAGCGCTTCGCCGCCGGATCGTTCCCGATGGTGTTCGACCTCAGCGCAGCCGACTCGATGATGGGCCAGCCGCTGCCGCCGCACGTGCGCATCGAAGCGAGACTCGACTTCGACGGCGATGTGACGACGCACGACCCCAGCGAGCCGAAAGCGATCGTGGAGTCGGCGGGCGCGGGCGCGAATCTGAAGATGGTGCTGAAGTGACGAAGTCATAATGACGCCCGTCATTCTGAGCGCCGCAGAGCGCGAAGAATCTGGGCGGTGGAATCGCGCCCCCTCCCAGATTCTTCGCCGTCTTCGCGGCTCAGAATGACAGTTCGTCATACAATCTTCGCGCAGGGAATTCGCCTGGGGGTGGCCTTCACGGCCTGAGATCAAACCCTTCGAACCTGAACCGGTTGAGACCGGCGTAGGAAAGGCAAACGGTGTTCCGATCATTCGTCTTCTCATTTCTCATTGTTACTTCAGCGTCCGCCGCGACGATTCACGGCATCGTCCGTGACGCCGCCGGTCAACCGGTGGCCGGTGCATCCGTCGCGATTGCGAGTGTGAAATCGATCGAGAGCGCGGCCGACGGCTCGTTCTCCATCGAAGTCCCACCCGGCTCGTACGCGATCGCGATCAGCCGGGCCGGATTCGCGACCGAACGCCGTGTTGCGGACACGGAGCACGCGCTCGAGGTCGTGCTCACCACGAAAGTCGCGGAGTCGATCGTCGTCTCCGGCATTCGAGCCGAGGAGCCGGTGCCGGTGACGAAGACGGATGTGGACCGGCAGGAGATCGTTCGGCATTACACCCAGCAGGACATTCCGCTGCTGCTGCGCGAAGTGCCTTCGATCAACGCCTGGGCAGAGTCGGGGTCCGGCAACGCCGGCTACTCGTACTTCAACCTGCGCGGCGTCAGTCCGACGCGCATCAACTTCACGCTCGACGGAGTTCCGCTCGCCGATTCCGAGGACATGGGCGTGTTCTTCGTCGACTTTCCCGATCTCGCGGAGTCGCTGCAGAGCATCCAGGTGCAGCGCGGCGTGGGGACGTCGACCGTCGGCTCGCCGTCGTTCGGCGGATCGGTGAACCTCGAGAGCCTCGATCTCAGCCAGACGCCGCAGACGACCGCGCGCGTCGCCACCGGGTCATTCGGCTCGCGCTTCGCGACACTCGGGTATCAGTCCGGCGCGCTGCCCGGCGGTTTCGAGCTCTACGCGCGGTTATCCGGCAACGACACGAACGGCTTCCGCGAATCGTCCGGCACGAACCAGCACAACGTCTTCTTCAGCGCGGCGAAGCAGGGCGAGTCCTCGCAGTGGCGCATCACCGGATTCAGCGGACACGAGCGGCAGCACCTCTCGTTCACCGCCGCGGATGCGGAGACGCTCGCGAGCGATCTGCGCGCGAACCCGATGCAGCCCGACGAGCGCGACAGCTTCGGCTACGACCTGGCGAACGTGCAGTATCTGAAGTCGCTCGCGAACGGCGACTCGCTGACCGTGTCGACGTTTTATCAGCGCGGCTACGGCTGGTACCGCCTGTTCGACGACGAGGCAAACCGCATCGATCTCCGCCAGTACGGTCTCGACGGCATGCTCGTCGGCTCGATGCTCACGTATAGCCGCAACCGAGGTCCGCTGACGATGAGCTACGGCGTGCACGTCAACGAGTTCCGCCGCGAGCACACGCGCGATCTCGTCGGCGGCCCGCGCGACTACTTCAACTACGGCACCAAAGGCGAGGCGAACGCGTTCGCGAAGGCGAACGTCGATCGCGGCGCGTGGCACTTCTACGGCGATGCGCAGCTGCGCTACACCGACTTCCACTACCACGGCGACGTTCACATCGATCCGATCCGCTGGACATTCTTCAATCCGAAGCTCGGCGCGCGGCGCGATCTGTCGTCGCGGGCCAGCGTCTACGGTTCGGTCGGCCTCTCCACGCGCGAGCCGACGCGCAATGACATGTTCCAGGGGGAAGACAACGCCTCCTTCGCGCACGATCTGCACGCGGTCCGTCCTGAGCGGCTGCTCGATTTCGAGAGCGGCGTCGACTTCCACGGACCGCGATTCGCCGTGAAAGCGGACGTGTACGCGATGGAGTTCCGCAACGAGATCGCCTCGACCGGGGAGTTGTCGGACATCGGTCTGCTGCTGCGCCGGAATGTCGATCGCAGCTACCGGCGCGGACTCGAGGTCGACGCAACGTTCGACGCGACCTCCGCGCTGCGCTTCCGCACGGTCGGGAACATCAGCCGGAACCGCATTCGCACATGGACGCAGTTCTATGACGTGTTGGACGCAGACGGGAACTTCGTCGGCAGCGAGCCGGTCACGTATCACAACGTCGAGCCGGTGCTCACGCCGTCGCTGATCGTGAGCGAGATGATCGAGTACTCGCCGCTCTCCTCATTCGGCGCCGGACTGACGGGGCGCTACGTCGGCCGCTCGTTCCTCGACAACACGGACAACCCGGACTTCGTGACGCCCCACTTCTTCACTCTCGACGGCAACGCCTCGGTCGCTCTGTCGCGGTCCACACGCGTGACGCTGCAGGCGAACAACATCCTGAACAATCGGCGGGTGTATGCGAACGGCTACGATTTCGCCTTCCTCACGAAGTCGCCGGCGGGCGCGGAGACGCTGAGCGGCACGTCGTTCTACTTCCCGCAGGCGACGCGGAACTTCACCGTGATGGTCGACTTCAGACGATAGTGGAGTGGTCGCCGCTCGAGATCGCCGCGGTCGTCTTCACGCTGGTCAACGTCTGGCTGGCGATCAAGGAGAACATGTGGACATGGCCGACCGGCATCGCAAGCGTGATCCTCTACGCCGTCGTGTTCTACCAGTCGCGGCTCTACGCGAACGCCGGGCTGCAGGTCATCTACTTCGTCCTGTCGATCCACGGCTGGTACGAGTGGCTGCACGGCGGGGCAAACAAGAGCGAGCTGCACGTGCGCCGCACGACCCGGCGGCAGTGGATCGGCTGCATCATCGCCGGAGTCGTCCTGACCGCCGCGCTGATGTGGCTCCTGAAAGTCGTCAGCGGCTCGGCGCCGTTCTCTGACGCGGTGACGACTGCGTTCAGCATCGTCGGCCAGTGGATGCTCAACGAGAAACTCCTCGAGAACTGGCTGATCTGGCTCGCCGTCGACATCATCTACGTCCCGCTGTTCGCGTTCAGCCACCGCAACCTGAGCGCTCTGCTCTACGCGTTGTTCTGCGTGCTTTGTGTGAAGGGCATCATCGATTGGAAGCGCTCGCTCGCCGCGTCTGCCTGATCGGGCCGGAGTCGACCGGCAAGAGCGAGCTCGCCCAGCGTCTGGCGAAGCACTTCAACGCCCCGTGGACGCCGGAGTTCGCGCGCCAGTACGCGCTCGAACGCGCGAACCAGCTCTCGTACGACGACGTCGAGCACATCGCGCGAGGCCAGATCGAGATCGCAGATCGGGGATCGCAGATCGCAGGTGTCGTCCTGCATGACACCGACTTGATCAGCACGGTCGCCTACTCGCGGCATTACTACGGCCGCGTTCCGGGCTGGGTGGTAGACGAAGCGTGGAAGCGACGGTCGGATCTCTACCTGCTCATGGACACGGACGTGCCGTGGATTGCGGACTCGGCGCGCGACAGCGGCGGCGGGGGTCGCGAGGACCTTTTCGACGCCTTCCGCTGCGCGCTCGACGAATTCGAGACGCGATGGGTGATCATTAGCGGCAACTGGGAGGAGCGGTTCCGTTCGGCCGTCGTTGCCATCGGCGACAACCGACAACCGACAACCGACAACTTATGAACTGGCTTGTGAAGAACTTCCTGCGCGGACTGGTCATCGTCGTGCCGATCGCCGTGACGATCTACATCCTGTACGAGGCTTTCATCAAACTCAACAGCCTCCTAGTCCTCCCCACACCCGGCCTCGGCCTGCTGATTCTGCTCGGCGGCACGATCGTCATCGGCGCGCTGGGCGGCAACATCGTCGGCCGCAGCGTTCTGCGATTGACCGAGGCGGTGTTCACGCGGGCGCCGGTGGTGAGGATCATCTACGCGGCGATCAAGGACCTGCTCGAGGCGTTCGTCGGCGACAAGAAGCGCTTCGACAAACCGGTCGCCGTGCTGCTCTCGCCGTGGGCGGACGTGCGCGCGCTCGGCTTCGTGACGCAGGACGACCTCGCCTTCCTCTCCCTGCCCGGCGACGTCGCCGTCTACCTGCCGTTTTCGTACAGCATGGCCGGCGCGCTGGTGGTCGTCCCGCGGGAACACGTCGAGCGTTTGGATGCGGACAGCGCCAGCATCATGGCGCTGGTGGTTTCGGGCGGAGTGTCAAGGGTGTGATGCAACGGAAGGATGAAGGATGAAGGAGGAAGGATGAACAACGCTGGTTCTGATTCATCCTTCATCCCTCATCCCTCATCCCTCATCCCTCATCCCTCATCCCTCATCCCTCATCCCTCATCCCTCATCCTTCCGCACACCCTACCGTCTCGCCCGTCACTGAATTTGCATCTGTTGCGTGCTCGGTGAATTTCGGTAGAATCGCGCACCGCTGGCGGGCCCGAGGCAGACGCAGCTCCTGCAGCTGCTCCCCGCGTTGTTGAATTTGAACTTTTAAATGGCGCAGATTTTCCATCGCAGCGCGAACACCATCTCTCGCGTCACGATCTTCGGCGCGATCTTCATCGCAGGTTTTGTTCTCTGGGCCATCGGCGGAATCGTGCGCTCGCCGTACTTCACGAATCAGGGGATCGAGCGCGAGCAGGTCGTCCCCTTCAGCCATCAGCATCACGTCGGCGGCCTGGGCATCGACTGCCGCTACTGCCACACCTCGGTGGAGACATCGAATTTCGCCGGCATCCCGCCGACGTCCACGTGCATGAACTGCCACGCACAGATCTGGACGACCGCGCAAATGCTCGAGCCCGTGCGCTCCAGCTACGCTACCGGACGTCCGCTGGTGTGGCGTCGCGTGCACCGGCTTCCCGACTACGTCCACTTCAACCACAGCATTCACGTCGCCAAAGGCATCGGCTGTGCGAGCTGCCACGGCCGGGTCGACAAGATGAACCTGATGTATCAGGCCGCGCCGCTCACGATGCAGTGGTGCCTGAGCTGTCATCGCGCGCCGGAACAGTTCGTGCGCCCGCGCGATCAGGTCTTCCGCATGGACTACGTACCGGTCAACCAGTCCGAGCTCGGGCCGAAGCTCGTCAAGGAATACAACATCCAGAGACTCACGCACTGCTCGACGTGTCACTACTAGGGCGATGGACGAGAAGAAACTGACCTTCAGCGATTTCCGGCAACGCATCGGGGATACGAAGAACCCCGAGTACTGGCGGAGCCTGGAGCAGTTGACGCGCAGCGAAGTCTTCGACGACTTCATGCACGACGAGTTTCCGCAGCAGGCGCTCGCGCTCGACTACGGCGTCGATCGCCGCGACTTCGTCAAGCTGATGGGCGCGTCCATCGCCATGGCCGGCCTCGCGGCGTGCTCGCAGCCCGACCAGAAGATCATTCCGTACGTCAATCAGCCGGAGAACCTCATCCCCGGCAAGCCGATTTTCTTCGCCAGTGCGATGACGCACGGCGGCTACGCCCGCGGCATCCTCGTCGAGAGCCACATGGGCCGGCCCACGAAGATCGAGGGCAACCCCGATCATCCGTCGTCCCTCGGCGCCTCCGACGCGTTCATGCAGGCGTCGATCCTCGGCCTGTACGATCCCGAGCGCTCGCAGGTCGTGCGCAGGCTCGGCGAGATCTCGACGTGGAGCGAGTTCATCGGCGCGCTGCAGCCGGTTCTCAACGCCGCGAAGACGAATGGATCCGGTCTACGCATCCTCACGCAGACGATCACGTCGCCGACGCTCGGCGCGCAAATCCAGCAGGTGCTGACGCAATATCCCGGATCGCGCTGGCACCAGTGGGAAGCCGCGAGCGGTGACAACGCGCGCGAAGGTGCGCGGCTGGCCTTCGGCGGCTACATCAATCCCGTTTATCACTTCGAGCGCGCGAACGTCGTCGTGTCGCTCGCATCGGACTTCCTCGGCGAAGGTCCCGGCCATCTCCGCTACGCGCGCGAGTTCATGCTGCGCCGGCGGGTCCGCCGCGCGCACACGAACGGAATGAACCGGCTGTACGTCGTCGAGTCGATGGCGACGCAGACCGGCGGCATCGCCGACCATCGCTTCCCTGTCAAGCCGTCAGAAGTCGAAGGACTGGCGCGTGCGCTCGCCGGCGCCATCGGCCTCGGCACGGCTTCGCCATCGGCGCCGCAATGGATCGCTGCGATTGCGCGCGACCTGCTCGCGAACCGCGGCATGAGCGTCGTGGTCGCCGGCGACGAGCAACCGCCGGCCGTGCATGCGATCGCACACGCGATGAATCAGGCGCTGGGCAATCACGGCACGACGATCACGTTCACCGATCCGGTCGAAGTCACGCCTGTGAATCAGCTCGAGTCGTTGCGCCAGCTCGTCGCCGACATGAACGCCGGCCGCGTCAATGCGCTCATCATCGTCGGCGGTAATCCGGTGTTCGACGCGCCGCCCGATTTCCAATTCCGCAGCGCGCTGAACAAGGTCCCGTTCCGCGCCCACCTCAGCCTGTACTACGACGAGACGTCGTTCGACGTTCACTGGCACATCCCGGAGACGCATTACCTCGAGACGTGGAGCGACGCGCGCGGCCACGACGGCTCCGTCTCGATCGTGCAGCCGCTCATCGCGCCGCTCTACAACGGCCGCTCCGCGCATGAAGTCCTCAGCGCAATGATCGGCGGTCTGGATTCGTC
>DASWBH010000291.1:0-4025 GCA_036390755.1 Thermoanaerobaculia bacterium | reverse complement strand
CAGGCGCACACCGGCTGCCGCGACTTCGCGGCGAAGGACAACGTCTCGCCCGGAATCTGCCACGAGGTTGCACGCGAGTTCATCATCGACCCCGGTGACTTCATTCAGGCCACGGACAGCCACACCTGCATGGGCGGCGTGAACAACGCGCTGGCGTGGGGCGTCGGCACGACGGAGTACGCGAACCTCGCGCACTCCGGCTTCGCCACGGTCGAGGTGTCGGAATCGATCCGCTTCGAGCTCACCGGAACGCTGCAGCCGAACGTCACGGCCAAGGACGTGATGCTCTTCATCCTGCTGAAGTACGCGAAGCAGCAGTTGACGCTCAACCGGATCATGGAGTTCACCGGCCCCGGTGTTCGCTCGCTTTCGCTCGACGAGCGCGCCACGCTCGCGAACATGGCCACGGAGTGCTCGGCGCGCACGGCCATCGTCGAAGCGGACGAGAAGACGTTCGAGTGGATCGCGTCGATGCGGCCGGACGCAGACATCGATCGCCTTCGCGAGCGCGCCGTCTCGCCTGATCCGGGCGCCGAGTACGCCGGCGGCGTGCACACGATCAATCTCTCGGAGATCCGGCCGATGGTCGCGCACCCGGGCGATCCCGATCGCGGCATTCCTTCCGATCCGACGAACGGCGCGTACATCGACGACATCGGCGACGTGAAGATCGACATCGCGTATGCCGGCAGCTGTACGGCCGGGAAGATCGACGACCTCGTCTTCTACCACCAGGTGGCGAAGGAAGCCGTCGACGCCGGCCTCAAAGTCGCCGACGGTGTGAAGTTCTACATTCAGTTCGGATCGCAGACGGTGGAGAAGTTCGCGCGCGACAACGGTCTCGTCCACACCTTCGAGCGTGCCGGCGCCATCGTCCTCGATCCCGGCTGCGGCGCGTGCATCGGCTGCGGGCCCGGCGTGTCCGACGCGGCTGACCAGGTGACGGTCAGCGCGATCAACCGCAACTACAAGGGGCGCTCGGGTCCCGGCAAGCTCTGGCTGGCGTCGCCGCTCTCGGTCGCCGCCTCCGCGTTCACCGGCCACATCACGGCGTACACGCCCGGAATGTTCAGTCGTAAGCTCGCCGCGAGCCGGTCAGCGTGACGTCTTCCTGATCGTTGCGCCGACGAAGAACGTGTGCACGGCGAGGCCGGGGTTTCGCCGCGTCAACCCCGCGTTCGAAACGTGCGAGAAGCGATAGCCGACGCGAAGCGGCGTGCGCGATGACGCGAACGTCACCACGCCGAAGACGAGCTGCGAACTGAAGTTGAGGCGCGAGGTCGCTGCGGGGATCCTGCGATTCGACCACATCGGTCCGCTGCCGAAGTCGAAGTACGGCCGGATCGAGGCAGCGTTGGAGCGTTCGCGCCGTCCGAAAATGTAGAGGGACTCGGCGCGCACCTGGTCATCCGGGTCGCCGAACCGATATCCGAACCAGCTTCTGGCCTGCCGCACAGCGCTGTAGCCGATCCGGGCGCCGAGGTCGTACGAGCGCAACCAGCGCGGCACGCGCGAGGAGCGCCCGGTCATCTCGTACTCGAGCGAACGGAACACGGAGTGCCCGTGTTGATTCCGTATGCTCTGCCCGGCGCTGAAGTAGACGGTATCGCCGCGCGACACCAGCCCGAACGGGCCTGCGTACGCAGTCGCCGGCAGAAGCAGCAGAACGAGATATCGTTTCAGCACATATGAACCGTTTGCAAACAGCACGCACGACCGTCCGCCGCCTTGCTGATCGCGGAAATTATGAGCGCGGGACCATTCACTCGATTCTGGACGAGGCGCTGATCTGCCATGTCGCCTTCGTCGTCGACGGTGCGCCGGTTGTCATCCCGACGATCCACACGCGCATCGATGAGACGCTCTACTTTCACGGCTCGACGGCGAGCAGGATGCTCCGCTCGCTGCGAACGGGAGTGGAGGCGTGCGTCTGCGCGACGCTGCTCGACGGCCTCGTTCTCGCTCGCTCGACCTTCCATCACTCGATGAACTACCGCTCGGCCGTGATCTTCGGAACGGCGAAGGAGGTGGTCGATCGCGACGAAAAGCTCCGCGTGCTCTTCGCCCTCGCCGAGCATGTCGTGCGCGGCCGGGCGGCCGAGGCGCGCGGTCCGAACGAAGAGGAGTTGAAGAAGACGCTCGTGCTGTCCCTGCCGATCACCGAGGCGTCAGCGAAGATCCGGACCGGCGGCCCGATCGACGACGAACCCGATTACGCGCTGCCGGTGTGGGCGGGCGTGCTGCCGCTGACGCTTACGCCGGGGGAGCCGGTTCCGGACGCGCGGTTGCGTGAAGGCATCGTTGTTCCCGAGTACGTGCGACATTACTCGCGGTAACAGGGAACAGGTACCTTCCTGCGATCTGCGATCTGCGATCTGTGTAAAGTACGCGGCCGAGGAGTGATCGAATGGATTTCGGGTTGACCGAAGAACAGGAACAGATCAGGCAGATGGTGCGCGATTTCGCAGAGAGCGAGATCAAGCCGCACCTCATGGAGTGGGATGAGGCGCAGCACTTTCCAGTCGATACGTTCAAGCGCGCAGGCGAGCTGGGAATGCTCGGCGTCACGTTGCCGGAGGAGTACGGCGGTGCGGGGCTGTCGTACGTCGACTACGTCAATGTCATCGAGGAGCTCGGCGTCATCGACAGCGGTTTCGCGCTGAGCGTCGCCGCGCACAACTCGCTTTGCACGGGCCACACGTATCTCGCCGGCACGGACGAGCAGAAGAAGAACTGGCTGCCGAAGCTGACATCGGGCGAGTGGATCGGCGCGTGGGGGCTGACCGAGCCCGGATCGGGCAGCGATGCATCGGGGATGCGCACGACTGCGGTCAAAGACGGCGACGGCTGGGTGCTCAACGGCACGAAGAACTTCATCACCAACGCGACCTACGCGAATCTCGCCGTCGTTCTGGCCGTGACCGACCGGTCGGATCAGAAGCACGGCATCACTGCCTTCGCCGTGGAGATGGATCGCAAGGGCATCCGCCCGGGGAAGAAGGAGAACAAGCTCGGCATGCGCGTCTCTGACACCGCCGAACTGGTCCTCGAAGACTGCCGCGTCCCCGCGGAGAGCCTCCTCGGAAAAGTTGGCTACGGGTTCATCGATGCGATGAAGGTTCTCGACGGCGGGCGAATCTCGATCGGCGCGCTGGCGATCGGTATCGCGCGAGGCGCGTACGAGGCGGCGCGCGACTACGCCAAGCAGCGCACCGCGTTCGGACATCCGATCGCGGACTTTCAGGCGATCCAGTTCATGCTCGCGGATATGGCGACCGAGATCGAGGCGGCGCGGTTGCTCTGCTATCGCGCTGCGGTGCTCAAAGACGCCGGCCAGCGGGTGACGCAATACTCGGCGATGGCCAAGCTGTACTCGTCGGAAGTGGCCGTGCGGGCGACGGAGCGCGGCGTACAGATCTTCGGCGGCTACGGCTTCATCAAGGACTTCCCGGCCGAGAAGTACTATCGCGACGTGAAGCTCTGCACGATCGGCGAGGGGACGAGCGAGATCCAGCGGCTCGTGATCGCGCGGCACATTCTGAATGAGACGCGGTAGTTTATTCTGAGCCGCGGAGACGGCGAAGAATCTCCTGCGCGAACGGCGATACCAAATCCCACGAGCTCTGCACGTGCGGTCGCTCGTCGCCGTCCTTGCAGGAGATCCTTCGCGCTCTTCGGCGCTCAGGATGAACTACCGGAACATGAGCGTCGCCGACCCACCAGAAGATGCTTCGCTTCGCTCAGCATAAACTGCGGGGCGAAGTCATGAACGATCTTGCCGCAGACATCCTCGCCGGCCGTTATCGCGCTCTAGCCCAAGCGATCTCACTCGTCGAGCGCGACGATCCCGAGAGCGAGCGGCTCCTCGCCGCGATCTATTCGTCGACCGGCCGCGCGCGGATCGTCGGCGTCACCGGCTCGCCCGGATCAGGCAAGTCGACGCTCGTCGCCGCGCTGGCGAAGCACTACCGCGTGCAAGGGAAGCGCGTGGGCATCATCGCCGTCGATCCGACGTCGCCATTCAC
>DASWBH010000290.1:0-2645 GCA_036390755.1 Thermoanaerobaculia bacterium | reverse complement strand
CGCTTCGCTGAGCGCCACTGCTCTCGCCAGGTCGACGATCGCGAGCTCGTGTGCCAGCGCGCCATACGACGCGTAGCTTCGGCGTGCTGCGTCGTAGGCGCGCAGAGCGGCGTCGTACTGACTCAGATACCGGTGCGCCGTCCCGAGCTCCTTCCACGCCTGCCCCTCGGCGAACGCAATCGCCAGTGGCGGATACGCTGTGGGCGAGATTCCGCTGGCCGTCGCGACGGCAAACTGCGCGAGCGAACAACTCAACTCCGGGTCCTGCTCGAGCGTTGTCGCGGCTTCGAGCGCAAGTTCCTGGACGAACCCCAGCGTTCGCCACGCGGGCGGGATCGGTTCATCCCAAGCGTCCTTCAACTGTATCCGAAGCGATGCCACGAGAGGTCGCGCATTGGCGCGCTCGCGTTCGAGCCGCTCGGCCACCGACCGAAGCGCGTCAGGTGTTCCGCTCAAGAAGCCACTCCCTTTCCCCCGTACCGGTCATTCGCCTGCTGAAGACATCGCGAGACCAGTTTCTGTGCATACTTCGCCGACGTCTGCAGCTCCTCGGCGATCTCTGGAACGCTGTAGCCCTCGAGGTACCGCAAGCGCAGCGCGAGCTGACAGCGCGCCGTCAGGCACGCGAAGCACTCGCGTGCGACGAGCGCGTCCGGCAGCTCGTCGATCAGGCGCATGGACGAAGGGTCGGGCTCGTCCGCGATCAGATCACCCAGACCGACCGCGCGAGCGCGCGTGCGCAGGTAGTAGCGGGTGGCGTTGCAGATCGCGCCGATCAGCCATGCGCGCGTGTTCGCGACTTCGTCCGCCTTCATCAGATACGCGAGGAAGACGTCGTGGACGAGCGGTTCGGCGTCAGTCTCCGCGATTCCGAAACGAGAGATCGCGGTGCCAACGAGGAAGCGGCGGTGCTCCTCGTAAATTGCGCCGACGTCAACGCGATCGGCGTGCTGTGGTTCCGCGACCAACGGCGCGTGTTCCTTTTGCCATGCGGTGGACGCGAGACTCTAACACGACAGCCGGTCGCGAGTTGTTACCGCGCCGCGGCGCAGGCGTGAAAGTGATCCGCGAGAGCGTGCGCAATGCTCGGGAAGAGCAGGCGCATCTTGCGGTCATGTCCGTATCGCGCGAGCTCGTCGCTGACCTGCGCGAATGTCCAGCCCTCGACGCGTTCCCGGAAGAGGCCAACGAGGAATCCGGTGCGGTCGCGGCCGTGATCGCAGTGCACGTACACGGGCCAGTTCAGCGGATTGCTCATCGCTTCGTACGCGCGCTCGACCATCTCACACGACTTCGAGGTTCCCACGGTCCACGCGCTCAGCGGAAACTCCATCAGCCGGATGCCGTACTCGCTCGTCTCGCTGCGCTCCTGCTCGATATCGGTCAGGTTCAGTTTCACGACCGTCCGGACGCCGCGGCGATAGAGGTTCTCCATCTCATCCGCATTCGGCTGCGAGCCGCGGTAGATCTTTCCTTCTTCGACGACGCCGAAGTTTCGCGGCAGTCCTGCGACCGGCGGCGCCGTCGCCGTGCGGCACGCAAAGGCGAACAGCGCGACGGCGACCGCGCTACGCCACTTCACTCTCGCTCCTCCGCAATCGAAATGTCCGCTTGTAGATGTCGATGATCGTCATCAGCAGCGAGAAGACGAGCGGCCCGATGACGAGACCGACAAAGCCGAACGCCTGCATGCCGCCAAGAACGGCGAAGAGAAGCGGGATCGCGGGAAGCTCCGACTTGCCGCGCATCACCAACGGCCGCACGACGTTATCGATCAGCGAGACGACGAGCAGTCCCCAGATCGTCAGGAAAATCGGCGACCAGTAACCGCGCTGCCCCATCGAGGCGGCGATGAACAGATAGATCGCGGCGGGAACCCACACGATCGCGGCGCCGACCATCGGCAGCAATCCGAGAACCGTCGCCACCGCCCCCCAGAATGCCGCGCCGGGAACTTGCGCGATCGCCAGCCCGATGCCCGTGGCGATCCCCTGCGCCAGTGCGCTCGCAGTCTGTCCGAGGAACGTGGCGTCGATGACTTCCTTGAATTTCGTGCCGAACTCGCGGTCGTACCGCGACGGCAGCGGCGAGAGCGTCGTGAGCTGCTCGAGGATCGCTTCGCCCTCGACGTAGAAGAAAAACATCGAGAGCAGCACCAGCGCGAGCTCGAGCATGAGACCGGCAACGCCGCCGACGACCGCCGCGCCGTGTGCCGCGACCCAGGCCGGAATCTCACGAACTGCCGGGAGGATCAGGCGCTCGGGGCTGAGCGTGGCCGGATCGAAGTTCGGCGCGATCTTTCGGATCCACTGCAGGTGCGAGCTGATGTCGATGCGATGGAGGATCTGCTGCGCATCCAGCGACTGCATGCGTTGGAAGACCATGTTCGCCTGCTGCATGAGAAGAATCGCGATGATGGTGAACGGGATCACGATCAGCAACGTGATGGCGATGAGCATCACGGTCGCTGCGCGGCTCGACTTGCCGTGCATCCGGTCGCGAACGCGCCGGAAGGTCGGAAACGTCAGCGTCACGATGATCACGCCGAGGAGGATCGCGGTGAGGAACGGCCAGATGATGACGAACGCGGCGTAGAGCAGAGCGATCGCGAGCAGGCCGAAGAAGATGATGCCGGTCATCCGCCA
>DASWBH010000289.1:0-16877 GCA_036390755.1 Thermoanaerobaculia bacterium | reverse complement strand
GAGCTGCGCCGGCACCTTTGAGCCGATATACTTCGCCGTAGATATCGCATGCGGCGCCTCCTCATCGCGCTCCTCCTCGCTCCCGCCCTGCACGCATCCGAAGTGCACGTATTCGCTGCCGCCAGTCTCAGCGACGCGTTGACGGAAATCGCCATGAAGTACGAGCGGACGTCGCGCGATCACATCGTCTTCAACTTCGGCGCATCGAGCACGCTCGAGCGCCAGATCGACGCGGGCGCGCCCGCGGACCTCTTTCTCTCAGCAGACGAAGCGAAGATGAACATGCTCGAGCGCCGAGGACTGATCGACGCAAAGACGCGCCGCAGCGTGCTGTCGAACGCGCTGGTAATCGTCGGCGCTCGTATTCATTCGCCGCGCGATCTCGCCGATCGGCGCATCGCATCGATCGCGCTGGCCCAGCCCGATTCCGTTCCGGCAGGCATCTACGCGCGCGAGTACCTGACGCGAATCGGGATCTGGCAGCAGGTCAAGTCGAAAGTCATTCCGACGGAGAACGTGCGAGGCGCGCTCGCCGCTGTCGAATCAGGCAACGCCGACGCAGCGATCGTCTATAAGACCGACGCTCTGATCTCGAAACGAATCCGCATCGCCTGCGAAGTCCCGCGCAAAGACGGACCGGACATTTCGTACCCGTTTGCGATGACGAGAAATGCGGAGTCCCCCGCCGCGGCGCGCCGCTTTCTCGATTACCTCACTTCGAAGCCGGCACTCGAGACGTTTGCGCGATATGGGTTCGTTGTCATTCCGGACGGAGCGAGGAATCCGGGCCGCCCGTGAATTCCGACTGGACGATCGTCTGGCTCACTCTCCGCACCGCGGCACTCGCGTCGCTGCTGATCCTCCCCTTCGGCATCGCCGCCGCGTGGCTGCTGGCACGCAAGCGGTGGTGGGGAAAGTCTGTGGTCGAGACGATCGTCGCGTTGCCGCTCGTCATGCCGCCGGTCGCCACAGGTTTGATTCTCCTGAGATTGTTCGGACGGCGCGGGCCGATCGGCGCGCCGCTGCACAGCGCCGGCATCGACATCGTCTTCACCTGGCGTGCGGTCGTTCTGGCGATGATGGTCATGTCGTTTCCGCTGCTCGTCCGCGCTGCGCGCATCGCATTCGAAGAGGTGCCCGTGAGGTTCGAGCAGATCGCGCGCACGCTCGGCGCGAACGAGCGGCGCGTCTTCTTCACGATCACGCTGCCGCTGGCGATGCGCGGTGTCATCGGCGGACTGCTGCTCGCCTTCGCCCGGTCGCTCGGCGAATTCGGCGCGACGATCCTCGTCGCCGGCAACATCCCCGGACGGACGAGCACCGTCGCGGTCTCGATCTACAACTTCGTGCAGCTCGGGCGCGATGACGATGCATTCCGGCTGCTGTTCTTCTCCGTGATCGTGGCGTTCGCCGCGGTCTGGATCGCCGAGGTGGTGAGCCGCCGCAGGAGCGTGATGCCGTGAGCGTGACGCTGCGAAACGTGACGCTGCCCCTCGCAGAATTTTCGCTCGACATCGATGAGGAGCTCGCCGCGCGCACGACTGCCGTGTGCGGGCCTTCCGGTTCGGGGAAGACCACGACGCTCGAGATCATCGCCGGTCTGCGAAAGCCTCGGCGCGGCGCCGTCGCGATCGGCGATCGTCCCGTTTTCGATTCCGACAGACGAATCGATGTTCCGCCGCGCCTGCGACGCGTCGGCTACGTTCCGCAAGACGATGCGCTCTTCCCTCACCTCTCCGCGTTCGCGAACATCGTTTATGGGTCGCGCGACACCGCCGGGCCGTTCACGCTCGATCACGTCGAATCGATTCTCGAGATCCGCGCGCTGCGCTCGCGCGGCGTGCTGCGTCTCTCCGGCGGCGAGCGCAAACGGGTCGCGCTCGCGCGGGCTCTGCTCAGCAGGCCGGAGATTCTGCTTCTCGATGAGCCGCTGGCCGGCGTTCACGCCGAGCTGCGCGGCCGCGTGCTCGAATACCTCGTGCGCGTTCGCGATGAATTTTCGATTCCGATGATCTACGTGACGCACGACGTGGAAGAGGCATCCGCGCTGTGCGACGAGCTCGTTTTCCTCGAGCTTGGACGGGTGAGGCGACGTGACATCCTGAAGAGCGCGTGACCCCGCTGCTGTTCGTTCTCACCACATTTGCGATCGGCACGGCCGGCTGAGAGTCAAGCCAGCGCCCACTCGAGTTGCTCGAGGCGCGCCTTGCCGGTTTCGCCGTGCGTCTTGAGCGGCGTGCAGATGAGCACCCGGATCCGAGCCGCTATCGTCGTCATCGCTTCGGTCTTGCTCAGCATCTCCGTCGCGTGAACGACAGCGCCGAACTCCGCGAGCTCGCGCCGCGATTGCGCCGCGATGATCATGACCGGGATCTCCCTGCGATGGGCGCACCGCGACATCGCGACGATGGCCTCTCCATTGATTCCGCGCTTTGCAAGGTCCACGAGCACGGCGTCGGCTCCCGATTCGATCTGGCGCACCGCCTCTTTGGCGCTCGACAACCGTACGACATCGATCCCGTCGCGGCGCATGCAGCTGCGCAGGACGTTGGAGAGAGCTTCGTCGTCGGTGAGGAGGACGAGACGGCGGACGCTGGCTTCCGGCATGGCCGCAATCGGATAACGCGAATTCGACGCCACGGAGCGGCCGAGCGAAAGTGCCACGTGAGCAAGGAGTTACAAGACGCGCACAGCACCCCTCGCCGTCTCTGTCCCGGTCACCTGTTCGATATCTGGACACCGTATCGCGTTCAGACGTGGATGCTAAGAAACTAGCAACCCGCGAGAGGATCGGTCGTATAACGGTTCGTCATGAGGACAAGAACGAAGGTCATCATCGGCAGCGCCGCAGTGCTGCTTGCCGGAGGCGCCACGCTCGGTCTCGCGCGACGCGACAAGGACGTCACCCCCGTGACGTTCGGCACAGTCGCCCGAATGGACCTCACGAGCAAGGTCTCGTCGAACGGCCGGATCGACGCGAAGCGCAAAGTCGATCTCTCCGCGAACGTGATGGGGCAGATCGTCAACCTCGCCGTTCGCGAAGGCGACGTCGTGAAGAAGGGTGACTTCCTGCTGCAAATCGACCAGAAGCAGCTTGCCGCGACCGCTCAGGGAGCGGCGGCTTCGCAGCAGGCGCTCTTCTCCGATCGCGACGCCGCGCGCGCGAATGCAGCCGACGCGCAACGCAACTTCGAGCGCGCGCAGAAGAACTACACCGACAAGATCATCCCTCTCGCTGATCTCGAGCGCACGCGCAGCCTCCTCGACGCTGCGAACGCGAATGTCGTCGCGATCGAGCGGCGTATCGACCAGGCGCGCGCGAATCTCACCGCTGCAAACGACACGCTGTCGAAAACGACGATGCGTGCGCCGATGGACGGTATCGTCACCGCGCTGCCCGTCGAAGAAGGCGAAGTCGCCGTGATCGGCACGATGAACAATCCCGGCACGAAGCTGATGACGGTCGCCGACATGAGCGTCGTGGAAGCGGTGATGCAAGTCGACGAGACCGACATCCCGTCGGTGAAAGCCGGCCAGCATGCGAATGTGACGATCGACGCGTATCCGAACAAGACCTTCTCGGGGCTCGTCACCGAAGTGGGATCGAGCCCGATCACGCAGAACAATCTCGGCGGCGGCGGATCGCAGGCCGTGAACTTCGAAGTGAAAGTGCAGATCGAGAATCCGCCTCCGGGCGTGCGCCCGGGCTTCTCCTGCTCGGCCGACATCATCACAGGGACCCGCAGCAAGGTGGTGGCGATTCCGATTCAGGCCCTCGTCGTGCGCGAGAAGCCCGGCGCGGGCGCCGGAAAACCGCAGGATGAAGAAGGCGTGTTCGTCGTGAACAACGGAGCGGCGAAGTTCGCGCCGGTCAAGACCGGTCTGTCAGGCGACAGCAACATCGAGATCGTCGGCGGGCTGAAGCCGGGACAGCAGATCGTCACCGGGCCCTTCCGTGCGCTGCGTGAAATCAAGGACGGGTCCAAGGTCAAGGAGCAGAAGCAGGAGAAGAAAGGATGAAGGATGACGGATGAAGGATGAAGAGTCCCGAATCCCGAATCCCGAATCACCAATCTCGCAATGGAAACCATCCGCATCGCCGCCACGGCGCTGAACACGCACAAGCTGCGCAGCTTTCTCACGCTGCTCGGCGTGATCATCGGCGTGATGACGGTGGTCTCCGTCGTCTCGATCATCGCCGGCCTGAACAACTTCGTCTCGGAGAAACTGTTTCAGCTGAATCCTGACGTCTACGTCGTCACGCAGTTCGGCATCATCACGAGCCGCGAGCAATTCCTCGAAGCGGTGAAGCGAAAGCCGGTCACGTGGGAAGACTATGAAGCGGCGCGCGCGCGCTGCCACACCTGTGCGGAAATCGGCGCGCATCTGTCGACGCGCGGCGGCGTGAAGCGCGAGTCGAAACGGCTCGCCGGCGTCCAAATCCAGGGCGGCACCGCAAACATCGCGCAGATCAACAACCTCGACCTCGAGACCGGCCGCTTTTTCACGCAGACCGAAGATCAGCATGCGGCGCTCGCCGCCGTGATCGGATCCGATGTGCGCGACGAGCTTTTCGGGAAACTCGATCCGATCGGCCGCACGATGCTCGTCGCGAACCAGCCGATGCGCGTCATCGGCCTGCTGCGCAAGCAGGGCACGCTCCTCGGCCAGAGTCAGGACAGCGTCCTCTACATGCCGCTCTCGAGCTTCCGCAAGCAATTCGGCACGCGCCGCAGCATCGACCTGTTCGTGCGCGCCGAAAACGGCGTTCCGGGCATGCAGAAATCGATGGACGAGCTGCGAGTCATCCTCCGAAGCCGGCGCCGGACGGCGTTCCGCGCCACGGATCCGTTCTCGATGGTCACGGCGGAAGCGCTGCAGAACGTCTGGCAGGGCATCACCAATGGGGCGTTTGCGCTGATGATCCTGATCTCCGGAATCTCGCTCGTCGTCGGCGGCATCGTCATCATGAACATCATGCTGGTGTCGGTCGTGGAGCGCACGCGCGAGATCGGCATCCGTCGCGCGCTCGGGGCGACGCGCAGAAAGATCCAGATGCAATTCCTGGCCGAGTCCGTCCTGCTCGCCCTCGGCGGCGGCCTGGTCGGCGTGATCCTCGGCGTGGTCATCAGCCGTTTGATCTCGGAGTTCTTCCTTCCGACGCTCGTGCGGCCGTCGCTCGTCATCACCGGTCTGCTCGTGGCGGTGCTGACCGGCGTGGCGGCAGGCTACTTCCCTGCGCGGCGCGCCGCGAGGCTCGCGCCTGTTGAAGCGCTGAGGTACGAATGACCGCGTGGCATCACGTCGTCGCCGTTCGCGAGAACGTCCGCTTCGCGCGCGGCGCGCTCACGGCGCACAAGCTGCGCTCGGGTCTCACGGTCCTGGGCATTGTCATCGGCGTGACCACGGTCATCGCCATGGTGTCGATCATCGAAGGATTCAACAACAACGTCATCGGCGCCTTTCAGTCGTTCGGATCGACGCTCGTGCAGTTTCAGAAATTCGATCCGCAGTTCGGTCCCGGCAACGGCAATCAGCAGCAGGAGAACCGCAAGAACCTGACCTACGACGACGCGATCGCGCTGAAGGCCTTGTGCCCGTCGATGGCCGCCGTGTCGCCGGAGCGCTACTGGTTTGCCGGCGGCGGACCGAACGGAGCGCAGGGCGCGCCCGACGTGATCTACAAGTCACAGGAAGCGACGCCGGACATTCTCGCCGGAGTGACGCCTGACTACACCGCTGCCAACCACCACTTCGTCGGCGAAGGACGTTTCATCACCGACTCCGACGTGACGCACAGCAGGAACGTCGTCGTGCTCGGCTTCTCGGTGATGGAGACGCTGTTCCCGCGCGTCGACGCGATCGGCAAGGAGGTCGCGCTCTCCGGTCGCAAGTACACGGTCATCGGCGTCATGGAACGGCAGGGACCGCAGAATTTCTTCGAGTCCGTCGACTCGCACGTTTACCTTCCGATCACCACGTTCGACCGCGACTTCCCGTGGGTGAAGAAAAACGTCGGCGTCAACATTGCGACGATCCCGCGCCGGCCCGAGTGGGTCGACCGCATCACTGAAGAGGGGACGGCGGTGCTCCGCGCGCGGCGGAAAGTGCCGTTCAACAAGCCGAACGATTTCGGCCTGCTCACGCCGGACAAGCTGATCGGAAACTTCCGCGCGATCACCGGCGGCATCACGCTGGCCATGATTTTCATCTCGTCGATCGCGTTGCTCGTGGGCGGCGTCGGCGTCATGAACATCATGCTCGTGTCCGTGACGGAGCGAACGCGCGAGATCGGCGTGCGCAAGGCGATCGGCGCGGTGCGTCGCGACATCGTCACCCAGTTCCTGACCGAGGCGATGACGTTGTCGGGGATCGGAGGGGCGATCGGTGTGGCGGTCGGTCTTCTGATCGCGTTCGTCGCCCGCAAGCTCACGCCGCTGCCGACGGCGACGCCGATCTGGTCGATCGTTCTCGGCCTGGCTGTGTCGATTTCCATCGGCCTGTTCTTCGGGATTTATCCGGCATACAAGGCCGCGCGCCTCGATCCCATCGAAGCCCTCCGCTACGAGTGACTCCTCGTGATGTTCGACGACTTTCGCATTCACGTGTACAGATCCGGCGAGGTGCTGCCGGTTCACTCGCATCCGGATTCGCACCTCATCGTCGTCCTTTCCGGCGGCTTCCTCGACGTGTCCGGCGGCACGGAGCGGCTTTGCGCGTCATCGACTGTGCTGCTGCGTGCCGCTGGAGAAGCGCACGAGGACCACTTCCGAGCGCCGATCTCGAAATATCTGACCGTGCCGCTGACCGGCCAGTCGTTCGCGACGATTGCAACGACTGCCCCGGCGGCAGCGCGGATCGCCGCCGCCGTCGAACGGAAGAAAGCGGAAAGGACGCGAGTCGCCGCGCTGCTCGAGCGGATCGTTCGCGATACGACGATCGCGCAGCGTGCGCGAGCGATGATCGCGGAGCGATGCTCCGGTCCTCTTCAGGTTGGTGCGATCGCTGCCGAGCTCGGAGTCAACGCGGTTCGTCTGACCCGCGCGATAAGAACATCGTCCGGCCGCACGCCGTCTCAGCTTCGCACTGAAGCGCGCGTTCTGCTGGCGTGCGACGAGCTTCGCCGGTCGCGCAGTTCACTCGCCGAGGTCGCGGCGAAATGCGGGTTCTTCGACCAGAGCCACATGACCAACGTGTTCCGGCGAACGCTTGGGATGACGCCGCTGCAGTACGTCCGGTTCAATCGTGAAAATCCATCCAAGACGTGAGTGAACGGCGCCGCGTATGGTGTCGGCGTGAAAGCGTTCACTCTTGCGTTTCTCACGGTGCTCCCGCTCGGCGCCGCCGAATACCACATCGATTTCGCACGCCTGTTCCCGCCGGCTGACACGCAACGGACCGAGTACTCCGCGCGGATGCGCGACCTCGAGGTACACCGCGGTCACCTCGCGGACTCGTCGTCGAACTTCGTCGGAGCGCTCGATGCGTACAGCGCCGCGCTCGAATCGTTCGAGCGTCTCGATGCGTACCTCTATTTGCGATACGCCGTGGACACGCGGCAGGTCGTATTGCTGCACGATGAAGAGGCGCTCGAAGCCGATTTCGCCAAACGGACGGCGTTCTTCAGAAGCGACATCGCCCAGGTGACCGCTGCTGACGCGCAGCGGCTGCTCGCGTCGGACCATGGCCGCACGTACCTGCGGTTCATCGAAACGACGCGTGGCGCGGACGGCGCGTTGACGCTGGCGCAGACGGAAGTCGTCGAAGCGCTGGCGCCCGCCGTCGCCGCATGGCCCGCGGAGTTGTACGACACGCTCGGCAAGCAAAAAGATCGTTCAGGCGACTTGTACGCATTCGCGCTGCTGCGGCTCGTTCGCGCGCGAACGCAACTCGCACAGCTGCGCGGATATCCGGACGCTGCGAGCGAGGTGTACGCAAACGCACAACTGACGAGAGCGGACGCTCGCCGGCTGTTCGACGCAGTCGCGGCGGCGACGCCGGTGTACGTCGCGTTCCAGCAGCGCCATGCCGCGCTGCCGCCGATTGCGGTGAAGCCGTCGTACTCATTTGACGAGGCGCGCACCACGATTCTTGCCGCGCTCGCTCCCCTCGGGCGTGCTTACGTCGACGAGATGTCGTCGCTGCTCGATCCGGCGAGCGGCCGGATCGACATCACGCCGGGCGAGCACCGGCTGCGCGCCGGCTTTTCGAAAGGGTTTCCCGGCATGACCAGTGTTTTCTTCATGTCGGGTTTCAGCGGAAGCTACAACGACGTCCGGGTGATCACACACGAAGGCACGCACGCGGTCGAGCGCGAGATGCAGACGCGCGCGCACGTGATGCCGGTGTACGCGTCAGGACCGAAGTTCATCATGGAAGCTCTGGCGATCACGGCCGAGTTGATGCTGCCGAAATATCTGTACGAACATGAGCGCGATCCGGCGCTGCGCCGGTTTTTCCTCGACCAGCTGCTCACGTCGAAAGGTCTCGTGATCCTCTTTCGGACGGCGGCGGAGGCGGAGCTGGAGGAGCGGATTTACGACGGTGTGACGCGCGGCGAGGTTCGCTCGGCAGCCGATCTCGACGCACTCACCATTCCGGTGTTCGCGCGCTACGGCATCACCGTGCGGCCGGATGAGTGGACGCGCATCCCGCTGCTGTTTGAGGATCCGTTCTACGACATCAATTACACGTGGGCCGACCTTGTGGCGCTGGAGCTGTTCGGAACAGCGAAATCGGAGCCGGCAGGTTTCGCGGCGGCGTATTCGCGCGCGCTGCGAAGCGGCTTCGATTCGCCGGCCGCGACATGGCTGAAGCGGGCGTTCGATCTCGACCTCGGCGATCCGCACCTCGTCGATCGGGCGTTAAAGACGCTGCAGCCATACATCGGCGCGTACTGACTCCGATATCCGCGGCTCGGGGAGGCGTATGGCGGCGCGTAAGCAGCCGGCGGTACACTCTTTCGCATCCAACTGGTCATCGAGATTTCCGGACTGACGCGCCGATTCGGTGCGAAGACGGCGCTCGCCGAGGTGAATTTGTGCGTGCCGCGCGGAGGGGTGTATGGGTTGGTCGGTGCGAACGGCGCCGGCAAGACCACGCTCATCAAACACATCCTCGGACTGCTGCGTGCGGAGAGCGGAACGGTGCGCGTGTTCGGACGCGATCCGGTCGCCGATCCGGTCGGCGTGCTGTCGCGTATCGGATACGTGTCGGAAGAGAACGACCTTCCCGGGTGGATGCGCGTCGACGAGCTGATTCGCTACTCGCGTGCGTTCTATCCCGGGTGGGATGACGCGTACGCGGAAGAGTTGCGCCGCGCGTTCGCTCTCGATGGCGCGACGCGCATCAGGAACCTCTCGAAAGGGCAGAAGGCGCGCGCGGGCCTCATCGTCGCGCTCGCGTATCGCCCTGAGCTGCTCGTGCTCGACGAGCCCTCCTCCGGTCTCGATCCCATCGTCCGCCGCGACATCCTCGGCGCAGTGATCCGGACGATCGCCGACGAAGGACGGACGGTGATCTTCTCGTCACACCTGCTCGATGAAGTGGAGCAGGTCGCCGATCACGTGACGATGATCAGCAACGGCACGATCGTTCTGAGCGCGCCGCTCCACGACATCAAGGAGTCGCACCGCGTCGGCGGGCGCGTGCTGTCGCTCGACGAAATTTTCGTCGCGCGCGTCGGACCCGGTCAGAGCGTGTGACAGATGCACTCGCCTGCGTTGGCTATCGCGGGGCAGTTCCGGCAGCGGCACCGCTGGGGACTGACTGCGCTCGCTTGCTATTTCGTGGTGCTCGCGGTCGTCAGGCCGCTCGTCCTGCCGGGCGGCGTCCATTTCGATGGTCCGCAGACTTTTGCGCTGGGCGTCGTGATCCCGCTGACCGCGACGTTCATGTACTTCCTCGCCATCTTCAGTTTCGGTTTGTCGGGCGACGTCGCCGCGCGTCAGTCGCTGTACCCGGCGCGGATGTTCACGTTGCCGCTGACGTCGAGCGCGCTTGCGGGCTGGCCGATGATTTTCGGCAGCGCGGCGATGATGGTCCTGTGGCTCGCGACGCGCGTCCTCGGCGTCTGGCCGTCGGACGTTGCGGTGCCGGTGCTTTGGCCGGCACTTCTCGCGGCATCGCTTCTCGCGTGGACGCAGGCGCTGACGTGGATGCCCTACCCGCTGCGCGGACTTCGCGTGATCGTGACAGTGCTGTGGCTCGCGACAATCGACGCGATCGTGATGGTCGCGCTGAATTACAAACCGTCGGAAGCGGTGATGCTGCTGATCCTCGCACCGCACTTGCCGATCGCGTATTTCGTCGCGCGCTACGCTGTTGCACGCGCGCGACGCGGGGATGTGCCGGACTGGCGTGTCGGGTTCGGGCGCGCAGAACACAGTACGACTGCGCCGCGCACATTCTCGTCCGCAGCGCGCGCGCAGGTGTGGTTCGAGTGGCGGCACTACGGCCGCTCGTTGCCCGCGCTCGTGGCGATGGTGTTGCCGTTCGAGCTCTCGCTGCTGTTCGTGTTCCGCGAAACGCCGGCGATCGTGATGGAGATCATTGTCGCGGTGCTCCTCACGCCGCCGTTCATGGCGATGTTCGTCGCGGCGACAAGAGGCAGCGTGACGTCGTTCACGACGCGGCGCCCGATGACTGCGGCTTCGCTCGTCGCGGCGAAGCTGCAGGCGACGCTCTCGAGCGCGCTCGCGGCGTGGCTGCTCGTTCTGATCGCGACGCCGGTCGCGTTGATGTGGTCCGGCACGTCGGCTGTGTTGCTCGATGCGATGCACCGCGTCGTCGAAGCGGCGGGAACGCCGCGCGCGATCGCGATTCTATGGTTCGCCGTCGTGGCACTCGTCGCATCGACGTGGAAGCAGCTCGTGCAGAGTCTTTTCATCGCGATGAGCGGGCGCGAATGGCTGGTGAAGGCGAGCGTCTTATTCGCATTGTCCTTGCTCGGGATCGTGCCGCCGGTCGCGCACTGGGTGTTATCCGATCACCATGTTCGCGCGGCGGTGTGGTCGGCGTTTCCGTGGATCCTCGCGTTTTTCGTTTTGTTGAAAACTGCGACGGCCGGGTGGATCGCGGTGCGGCTGCACGCGAAACGGATCCTCAGCGACCGTGCTCTGATCGAGTTTGCAGTCGCCTGGGACGCGATCGTGCTCGCCGTCTACGGACTGCTCGTGTGGGTCTTTCCGAATGTCATCGTGCGCCACTACTTCCTCGCGTTCGTCGCGATCCTCGCCGTGCCGCTCGTGCGCATCGCCGCCGCGCCGCTGGCATTGGAGGCGAACCGGCACCGATGAGCAAGAAAGTCGTCGCCGCCGTTATGGGCGTGATCGCGCTTCCGGCCGTGCTTGCGGTCAGCGAAGCGGTCGCGTTCGTCGTCCACAACCGGACGAACGGAACGATCGTCTCGTCGGGTCAGGTCCGCGAATACCTCCTGCACGTTCCGCCGGCTTACAACGCGTCGAAGCCGGCGCCGCTCGTCATCAGCATGCATGGCGCGGGTGGTTGGCCGGTGCAGCAGATGGAAACGAGCGGCTGGAACCGTGTCGCGGACCAGGAACGTTTCATCGTCGTCTATCCGGCGGGCGCAGAGAACGGAGGTCCGAGGATCTGGACGGAGCGGGACGCGCCGTTCATTGCGGATCTCGTCGACAAACTCGAGTCGTCGTACAACATCGACCGGCATCGCATTTACGCGAACGGACTCTCCAACGGCGGCGGAATGTCGTTCGTGCTTTCCTGCACCATGTCCGATCGGCTCGCTGCCGTCGGCATGGTGGCCGCGGCGCAAACGCTGCCGTGGAGCTGGTGCAAGGACCGGCGGCCGGTGCCGGTGATCGTCTTTCACGGAACGGCCGACGCGGCCATACCGTACAACGGCGGCGAATCGTGGCTCTCGCCGCATCCGTTTCCGAGCATTCCGGTGTGGGCGGAAAAGTGGGCGCGCCGGAACCGCTGCGCGCCACGGCCGGTCGAGTCAGCGGTCGCCTCCGGCGTGACGCTGCGCGAGTACACCGGTTGCGCGAACAACGCGACCGTCGCGTTCTACACGCTGCACGGCGGCGGACACTCCTGGCCCGGCGGCGGGCCGCTCCCGGAGTTCCTCGTCGGTCCGACGAGCCAAAGCATCGATGCGACGCGCGTCATGTGGAACTTCTTTCGCGACCACCGCCGTTGAGAGTGCCGCTCAGTGCGCGGTCTGCACGCGCGGTCCGAATCCGAGGACGAGGCGCGCGACGTCTTCGGCGAGCTCGGCGCGGCCGGACAGCTCATCGAGGTTCGTGAGGAACACGACGGCGAAGCGGTGCTTCGGCATCATCGCGACGAAGCCGCTCGCGCCCGGACTCGATCCGCCGTGGAACACCCACCGGTCGCCGTGCCACTCCTCGTTCTCGACGCCCCAGCCGAGGCCGTAGTTCGCGGTCTCGCCCGTTTTCAATCGCGCCGGCGCGAGCATCGCGGCGAGCGTCGCCGGCTTCACCAGCCGGCCGTTCATGAGCGCCGCTGCCAAATTCGCGAGATCGACGGCGGTCGTGAGATAGCCGCCAGCGGGCATGCGGTTGCTCATATCGATCGCCGGCGCATTCTGCAGTTTGCCGCCGCTCATCGTGTACTTCGCGGCGCGATGGGGAACGATCGCGGACGGATCGTCATCGCGCGTCGACGTCATCCCTGCGGGCGTCCAGACGTGCTCCCGCATGTAGGCGAGGAACGGCTCCTTCGACGCACCTTCGATCACGCAGCCGAGGACGTCGTAGCCGTATGTGCTGTACTGCCATTTGGTGCCAGGCTCGAATTGCAGCGGGTCGTCTTTGAACGGCGCAAGGGACGCAGCGACGGAGTCGTAATGCGTCGTGCTGAACTGCTCTTCGCGATCTTGCGGCCCACCGTAATGGCGGATGCCGCTCGTGTGCGTCAGCAGATTCCATGGCGTGATGCGCCACTGCTTCTGCGGAAAGGCGGGACAGTAGTCGCGGATGTCGCGATTGAGGTCAAACTTGCCTTCATCGACGAGCTCCATTGCCGCCGTCGCGGTCATCGTCTTTCCGATCGACGCCGAGCGGTAGAGGGTGTCGGGCGTTGCGCGCACGCCATTCTCGACGTCGGCGAGACCGTAAGCGCCTGACCAACTCAGCTGTCCGTCGGCGACGACCGCGATCGAGAGTCCTGGTACGTGATTCGTGTTCATGAACGCGGCGACGAAGTGCTCAACGCCGTCGATCACCGGCTTCGGAAGTTCCGCCGCGGTTGCATGCGAACACGCGAACGCGACGACGATCGCGGGGATTGCTCGTTTCATATCCTCAGAATAGATCGGCGATATGAACGAAGTCTTTCATCGCGGTAACGGTTCGTGGCGAGATGTCACTGCGAAAAACGAGAGCGCGTCGATCGTCGCCCGCGGATCGTTCGGACTGATGAGTTTGCCGCAGCCCCCGTCAGCGTCCTCAGCCGCGCGCCGTGCGCGGGTACGACCGTGCACAGCTTGTGCTTTGTGTTGCTGCGGAGGTTTCAACATCGTGAAGCGAAATGTTTTCTACGCACCCTTTGTACTTTTGACGTTCTTGCTCGCGGGCTGCGGCTCCGGCGGAATCGGAGGCAGCAGCTCGGTATCGCTCGATCAGGAGTGGCAGCTCGGCGATCAGATGGCGGCGCAGGTCGCGTCGCAGATGCGCGTCACCACTGATCCTTACATCACTCAGGTCGGCGAACGCCTGCACGCTAGCACGCCGCTCGCGGACCGTCCGTTCCACTTCTATGTCGTCGATGATCCGTCGGTGAACGCGTTCGCCATTCCGGGCGGTCACGTGTACGTCAATCGCGGTCTCATCGCGCAGGCCGACAAAGTCGACATGCTCGCCGGCGTCATGGCGCACGAGATCAGCCACGTCGTCGCCCGCCATGTCATCAAACAGGCCGAGCAGCAGCAGGAGATCGGCGCGATCGGCAGCATTCTTCTCGGACAGAATCCGAATGCGCTCGCCGTCCTCGTCGCGAACATTGCCGCCGGTGGCGCCATGGCGCGATTCAGCCGCGCCGATGAAAAGCAGGCCGATGACATGGGCCTCGATCTGATGACGCGCGCCGGGTACGACCCGCACGGCATGCTCGACATGTTCCAGAAGCTTCTGGCCATGGACCAGGGCGGCAACAGCTCAGTCTCGCGCTTCTTCGCCGACCACCCGGGCACCACGGACCGGATTCGCGATATCCAGGCTCGAATCGGCAACGGCCGCACGGCCGGAATCGTCGACGATCCTGCCTATCAATCAGCCCGCCGGCGCCTCGGCGCGTAAAATTCCGCACCCCTCCAATTTGAGGCTGCGCGGCTCCCCGTCGCGCAGCCTTTCTCTATTACCTTCAACATGTTCGGCTGACACATACCAACGGTGTCGGCTGTCACCGGTCTATGGATAAGGAGGGATGAACATGCCGCGCAGGACTTAAGGAGGATCTCAAATGCAAAGCATCCTGCGCGGACTTCTCGTGCTGGCCTCGATCGGGTCGGTGAGTTTCCCCACGACCCCGCCGGCGTCAGTCGCGAATAACGCGGTAGCGGCACAAAGCAGCGGCAGACGACACGCCGCGAACCCTGGCGCTCCCGCGACACCGGCCAAGCCGGTTTTCACCGCCGACCAGATCGAGTTTTACGTCAACGATGACGGCATCGCGTACATCCGTCCCGGACTGAACGTGAAGGTGAACTCGATCGTCATCGGCAGCGACCGCAAGGTCACGGCCGACGTGACGCTCACCGACGACATGGGCCAGCCCATCGACCGCAACGGCAAGCTGACGCCCGGCGCCGTCTCGATCAGCCTCGGCCTCGGCTGGTACAACCCTGACACGCGCCAGTACACCTCGTACATGACGCGCGTGCAGACCTCGCCGGCGAACAGCCCGCACCCGAACGTCAGCGCCACGCAGGCGACGACGGACTCCAACGGCACATGGACCGATCTCGAGGCCGGCCATAGCAAGTACGCGTTCAAGACCGTCCTCCCGGCCGGCTTCGATCAGTCGAAGACGCACACGCTCTTCATCTTTGCGACGCGCAATCTGACCGACATCATCGGCAAGAACTACTTCGCGAACGTCGAGTTCGATTTCCGTCCCGACGGCGCGAAAGTCACCGAGACGTGGGACAAGATCAACACCGCCGCGAGCTGCAACAACTGCCACGATCCTCTGGCCATGCATGGCGGGTCGCGCCGCGACGCGAAGCTCTGCGCGCTGTGCCACACGCCGCAGTCGACCGATCCCGACACCGGCAACACGGTCGACCTCAAGGTGATGGTGCACAAGATCCACAGCGGTGAGAACCTGCCGAGCGTCAAGGCCGGCACGCCGTACCAGGTCATCGGATTCGGCCAGGCCGTCTCCGACTGGTCGACCGTCGCCCTGCCGATGGACATCCGCAACTGCGATCGCTGCCACGTAGGCACGAACGCCGCTGCCAAACCCGCGCAGAACGATGTGTGGCTGACCAGGCCGGGCGCCGCGGCGTGCGGCTCCTGCCACGACGACGTCAACTTCGCGACCGGCGCGAACCACGCCGGCGGCGCGCAGAAGGACGACTCGGCGTGCGCGCAGTGCCACGTCCCGGACAGCGGCAAGGAATTCGATGCGTCGATCAAGGGCGCACACGTGATTCCGACGAAGTCGAAGCAGCTCAAGGGACTCACCGCCGCGATCGTGAAGGTCGATAACTTCAGCGCGGGCAACAAGCCGACCGTCTACATCGCCGTGAAGAACGCCGACGGCAGCGCCGTCGACGGAACGAAGCTCAACCAGTTCGCACCGATGTACGGCGGACCGACCGGCAGTTACTCCACGTTCCTCCGCGAAGCCGGCGCGAAGACCGCAACATTCGATGCCTCTACCGGCCTGACGAGCTACACCTGGACCAAGCCGCTGCCCGCGGATGCCAGCGGCACGTGGGTCGTCACGGCGGACGTCTACCGCAACGTGACGATCAAGCGCACCGACGGCAAGGACGACGTTGCGGTCCGCGAGTGCGCGATGAATCCGATTAAGTACGTCGCCATCAGCGGAGCGGCCACTCCGCGCCGCACGGTCGTCACGCTCGCGCAGTGCTCGACCTGCCACGAGTCGCTCGGCCTGCATGGCGGACAGCGTCAGACCACCGAAGAGTGCGTGATCTGCCACAACCCGAACACCGGCGACGGTCAGACGCCAGCCGAGTCGGTCTCGTTCCAGCGCTTGATCCACCGCATTCACACCGGTGAAGAGCTGACGCAGCCCTACAAGGTTGGCAATACGTCATTCAACGAAGTTCGCTTCCCCGGCGACCGCAAGAACTGCGGCAAGTGCCACGCTGGAACGTCGTACACGCTTCCGGTGGCGAACAGCGCCCAGCCCGTGACGACGCTGCGCGACTTCTTCAGCCCGCAGGGTCCGGGTACCGCCGCATGCCTTGGCTGCCATGACAACAAGGACGCGGCGGCGCATGCCTACTTGAACACGACGACGTTCCCCGGCGCAACACAATCGCAGGAAGCGTGTGCAACGTGTCACGGCACCGGCAAAGACTGGGCGGCCGAGAAGGTCCACGCCCGGTAAACATGGTCAAGTCGACTGGGGGGCGGCGACGCCCCCCAACGACGGCCAGAGGGGATGCCATGTCAATGAAACCTTATGCGACCGCGTGCATCGCGCTCCTGATGTTCCTGGGAGTGTCGGCACGTCTGGGCGCTCAACAACCCGCTGACAAGCCGGCCGCGAAGCCGGCCGTGCAGCAGGCGGCGCCCGCGGCAACGGAGCCGCAGCCGGCCAAGGCCGCGGAGCAGACCAAAGCCGCGGAGCCGCAGGCCGCGATGTCGTGCTCCGACTGTCACGATCAGGCGAAGGCGTTC
>DASWBH010000288.1:0-2118 GCA_036390755.1 Thermoanaerobaculia bacterium | reverse complement strand
GTGCGCGGCGGATGATCGAAACCGGCTTCCCGAAGCAGATCGCTGCGATAGAAGAGGACGCGCGTGTCGACGTACCACGGCACGCCGTAGAGTTTTCCCTGCGAGTAGTTCGTCTGCCAGATTCCGTCGAAGTAGTCGGCGCGCCGGATCGTCCTGGACGCCGCGACGAACGGGCCGAGGTCCTCGAGCGCGCCGACGGCGTGAAACTCCGGGATCCACGTGTTCCCCATCTGGATGACGTCCGGCAGCGAGTTGCCAACGTGCGCGGTCAGCATCTTCTCGTGCGCCGCGGTCCAGGGAATCTGTTGCACCTCAACGTGGATGTTCGGATGCGTGCGCTCGAATTCCGGGACGAGAGAGGCGACCACTTCGCCTTCCCGGCCGAGACCCCAGAACTCGATGCTCGTTTTGTTGTGCGAGCCGGCACCTGCGCATGACAAAGGCAGAAAGCAGAAAGCAAAAAGCAGAGATGATCGCGATGTCCATTTCTGCTTTCTGCTTTCTGATTTCTGATTTGTCACTTCAGCCACCCTCCCGTAAACCCCGCCCGCTTCAACCCCGCGATGATGTGCGGATTCCCGCGCATCACCCTCCACACCAGCCCGCTGCGGTAGTTCTCGACCATCGCCACGATCGGGCCCTGGTCGATGCCCAGGTAGTCGACGTCGAACCAGCCGATGCCGGGCACGATATGACCGGCCTGGACGTGCGTCTCGAAGTCGAGCGTCGGGTTGAATGAATCGAGGAAGCCGTACTGCTGGTAAAGCCGGTCGCCGTAGCGGCGGCGCATCTCTTCGATCGCGGGGAACGCGATGTCGGGTGCGAACGCGACCGACGACGCGGCGGCGGTCGGCGCGAGCGTTCCGTCGTCGATCGTGTATTGCGGCGACGGTCCCCGCGCTGAGTACGTCTTGAACTTGTGCGTCGTGCCGTTGATCGTCAGCTCCGCGTCGACGGGCCCGTCACACGCGGTGAGTCCCCATATCGTCTCGCCGTATCCCTTCCATCGGCCGGGGTTGGCCATCGCGTATGCCTGCTGCGCGTAGGCGGCGCGCTTCGAGTTCTCGAAGTAGTCGATTGCCTTCCCGCGCATGTAGTCGTCCTGAATGCCGCGGAAATCGATCCAGATGTGCGAGTACTGATAGCCGAACAGCGGCGGGAACGTCACGTACTGCTGTCCGTAGAAGTCGTGCCACTCGAACGTCGACGTGTACGCCTTCCAGGCCGCTGGATCGACCGCGTGCGTCGGCGATCCGAGGGCGAGGACGACGAGGATCATGGCTTCGTTGTAGCCGTGCCAGTCGAAATCGTGCAGTCCTTTTTCGGGCGTCCAGCCCATGCTGATGAGGGGCGGACGCGCCAGGAAATACGTCCAGTCCGCGCGCCGATACAGCTCCTCGGCTGCGTCGCGGATGGCGCGCTCGGTCGGGTTGTCGCGATCGAAATACGACTCGCAGAAGAGCGCGCCGGCGAGCAGCAGCGTCGTGTCGATCGTCGACAGCTCGACGTCCTTGAACCGCGCGCCGGTCTGCATGTCGAGGAAGTGGTAGTAGAAACCTTTGTACGACGTCGCGTTCGCGACTTCGGTGTTCTGCGACGCACTCAGGAAGAACTGCAGCGTCGTCAGGACGCGCTGGGCGGCGGCATCGCGCGCGACGTAGCCGCGCTCGACGCCGATGCCGTACGCGGTCAGGCCGAAGCCGACCGCGGCGATCGACGAAAACGACGGCGACGGCCAGCGATCGGGCACGAGTCCGTTCTGCGGATTCGCGGTCTGCCAGAAGAAATTGAACGTGCGGTGCTCGAGATCGTCGAGCAGGGCGTTGTTCTCGACCGGCGCGATGACGCGGCGCTTCGGCGGATCGGCCGGCGTCGCCGTGCACGACAGCGCTAAAACGAGGAGAGCGGCGATCGCCGCTCTCCCCTTGTACCGATAGTCGTTGAACACTTCAGAAGCCGATGCGCAAGCCGGCCTGATAACGGCGTCCGAGCTCCGTCACGCACGTCGGCTGGCCGAGGTTCGGGTTGCCTTCGGGCGGGATGAAGTTCTGCAGACAGCCGAGGTTCGTCCAGTTGAAGAGGTTGAACGCGTCGGCCTGAAGACCGATCGACGCGCCG
>DASWBH010000287.1:0-3369 GCA_036390755.1 Thermoanaerobaculia bacterium | reverse complement strand
CCATGGATCGAATGCTGGTCGTCGTGTTCGACAGCGAGGCGCAAGCGTACGAAGGGAAGAAGGCGCTGCTTCATTGCGAGGCGGAGGGGAGCGTCAGTATTTATGGATACGCGACGCTCGTCAAACACGCGGACAAAACCGCGACCGTGGTGGAAGGGAACGTCGCCGGCCCGATCGGAGCGCTCCTCGGTACCTCGCTCGGGAGTCTCATCGGACTCCTCGGCGGTCCGGCGGGATTCGCGGTCGGCGCCGCATCGGGATTCACGCTCGGCGGCCTCGTCGACCTGCGGAACTCGCGCGTCGGATACGACTTCATCGACGATGTCGCGAGATCTCTCACCGCGAACAAAGTCGCGCTCGTCGCCGAAATCGACGAGGAGTGGACGACGCCCGTCGACACGCGCATGGAAGCGATCGGTGGGACCGTCTTCCGCCGCTCGCTGTCGGACATCCAGGAGGCGGACATCGCCGCGATGAAATCCGACCTCGCACAACTGCGGGCGGAAGTCGCCAGGGCGCACGCGCGGCGACAGGCGATGCTGCAGAAGAAGATCGACGAATTGGAAGCGAAGCTCGAGGAGAACGATCGCGCCGAGGAGCAGCGTGAAGCGGCGGCCGAGCGGCAGGAGCGAGCGAAATGGAAAGTGCTTCGGAAAAACGCCGAGGCTGCGAGGCGGGCGATCCGTGAACTCGCAATCACTCCACTGTGAGAAACACGTTCGTCTCCGCCTGTTTCGCGTTGTTGCTGATGAACGTGCCGGCAGACACCGCGGCTGCGTATGGACTGGCGTCATATGCGCTGATCACCGGCGCGATTCTCCTTGTCAGTGCCCGGTAGATCCCGATGTTTCGCATCGCTCACATCTCCGACCTTCATGTGCTGTCGCAGGCGGGCGCGGAGTGGCGCGCAATCCTCTTCAACAAGCGCGTCACCGGTTACGCGAATCTCGTTCTGCGGCGCGGCCGCGTCCATCGCCGCGAATATCTCGAAGCGGTGCTCGCTGCGGCCGCGAAGGGCGCTGATCACGTCGTCGTCACCGGCGACATCACGAATCTCGCGCTCGAGAGTGAGTACGAGGCAGCGCGAACGCTGCTCGATGACCTCGCGCGATCGGTCGAAGTGACCGTCGTGCCGGGTAATCACGACATCTACCTTCCCGCAACATTTCACGAGCGGCGGTTCGGCCATCACTTCGGTCATTTCCTTCGGAGCGATCTGCCGGAGCTGGCACGCGATCTCCCCGCCGGTCCGTACCCATGCGTGAAGCTGCGCGGACCGGCAGCGATCATCGCCCTTTCGACCGGCGTTCCGCGCCCGCCGTTCATCGCTGCCGGATCCCTCGGCGACGAGCAGCTCGACGCGCTCGCTCGAATCCTCGCGCATCCGGAGGTCGCGCGACGGACGCCCGTGATCCTCATGCATCATCCACCCGTCGACGCACGCAATCGCCTTGCGCGCCTGCGCGATGGTCTGGTCGACGCCGCTGCGTTCCGTCGCGAGCTCGTTCCTCTTCGCCGCGGACTCGTCCTGTTCGGACACCTCCACGTCCGCGTGCGTTGCGCGTTTGCCACGGCAAACGGCGTGATCGACGTCATCGCTGCGAGCGGAGCCGCACTCGATCATCCGGATCCGTCGGTGCGAGCGGGCTTCAATCGGTACGAGATCGATGACGATGGGAGTCTCGCGAACGTTGAAGCTCACGTGCTCGACGCGTCCGGGCGTACTCTGCGGCCGGTACTCATCGACACAAAGCAGGGCTGCACATGAACTACCGCCGACCGCTGTTTCTCGCCGATCTCGAGCGCGACGCGAGCAACGCGATCACGGTGCTCCGGCGCCTCACTCCCGATGCAGAGCGTCTTCTGGTCGTCGCGTATTTTCCGGAGCCGAAGCTGCCATGGCTCGCCGCGGCAGAGAACGACGCGCCGCCTTTGCTCGACCAGCTCCGGCAAGCAACGGCTGACGCTGCACCGGACGTGGAACTGAAACTCGCAACGGAGCTCACCGGCATTGCCGACGGCGCACGCGAAGCGAACAGCGATCTCGTGGTCATCGGACATGCGCACCCGGCAATCCTCTCGGCGGCAGCGGAGCTGCGGAAACAGCGTGGGCTGCCGCTCCTGTATGTCGGATCGACGACGACGGATCAGCCGATTCGAAATGTCCTCTGCGTCGCGATCGGGTCGCGCGGCCGTGCGGCGGTCGACGCGTTCCTGCGCGATCACGGCGACCCGGCCGTGCGCGTGACGTTCGCTGCCGGCCCGCCGTTTCCGCGCAGTGGCATCGATCTCATCGTCGTGCCGCGTTTTCCGGGACCGCTCCTCGCTGCGAACGTGTGGCCGGCGCCGGTGCTGGTTCTTCCTCCGCTCGCTCCCGCTGTTTCGATCGCGCGGCCGATCGATGTGCCGGATGTCGTCGAATACGACGGCGTTTCGCGCGCGCGGCTGCTGTTCGCGGCCGGCGTCGGCCGCCATGAACCGATTCCCGATCAGGAGATCGCGGTCGTCGCGGACGGCGCCGTCACATTCGTCGAGGCGCACGACGGATTCGCGGAGATCGCCGCACCCGCCACCGTCGACCGTGTCGGCGTGTATCGCCGGACGGAAGGACGTGCGGAGCAGAACGTGCGCATCTGCCGGCCCGGATCGCAACCTCTCGTGCTCTTCGATTCGGACGTCGATCTTTCCCGTCTCGCCGCAATTCGCGATGCGGAGTTGCTCGCGGTGCGCATGCGGCCCGTGCGGAGCTGCCGCAGCATTCGGCGGGCAATGCGGAGAGCCGGCATCGATGCGGCGGTCATCGACGCGAGCGCCGTCCTGGATGAAGGACCGGCGCTCGACATCGGCGACGATCTCGACGCCGTGCGGCTCGCACGCGTTGGCGCAACGATGCGTGCCGCCGGCTTCCCGGTCGCCGCGATCGTCCATGACCACGCACGGACCCCGCAAACGATCGGTTTCGCGGCGGTGAGACCGCACGAGATCACGAGCGCGATGCACTGGTCCGCGGATCGCGCTCCCGTCTCGCACTCCTTCGCGGCACGCGTCGAGGCGACGACCGCGACTCGGGCGATCGCCGGAAACCGGATCGAGATCGAGCTCGACAATCCAACCGCTCGCCGATGGCTGCTCGACGCGATCGCCGCGGCGAAACGACGCGTTCACCTTCAGGTTTACATGGCCGCCGACGATGACGTTGGCTCGCAGGTCGAAGCTGCTCTTGCCGCAGCAGCCGCGCGCCGCGTCGTCGTGCGCGTCGTCGTCGATTCCCTGCACGGCCTCGAAGGTTCGTTCGGCGCACGCAATCCGCTGCTCGAACGGCTGCGCTCGCGCGCCGGAGTCGAGTTGCGGTTGATCCGTCCCATCACT
>DASWBH010000286.1:0-15000 GCA_036390755.1 Thermoanaerobaculia bacterium | reverse complement strand
GAGTTTACAATCCAAAGACCTTCATCCTCCACGCGGCGTTGCTGCGTCAGGCGTTAGCCCATTGCGCAAAATTCCCCACTGCTGCCTCCCGTAGGAGTCTGGACCGTGTCTCAGTTCCAGTGTGGCCGATCACCCTCTCAGGCCGGCTACCGATCGTCGCCTTGGTAGGCCGTTACCCTACCAACTAGCTAATCGGACGCGGACCCCTCCAATGGCGAGAGCCCTTGCGAGCCCCCTTTGACCTCTCGGTATCATGCGGTATTAGCCCGAGTTTCCCCGGGTTATCCCCCACCTCTGGGCAGGTTATCCACGTGTTACTCACCCGTTCGCCGCTCGACTGACCCTTGCGGGCCGCCTCGCTCGACTTGCATGTGTAAAGCACGCCGCCAGCGTTCATTCTGAGCCAGGATCAAACTCTCCAGTTTAAATGCGCGCATCTTGCGACGCGCTTCAACTTTGAGTCTGATTCAAGGCACCAATCGATGAACGACTGATGCTTTTTATTCGGATTGTTCGTATGGGTACGAACTATCGTGTTCTGATTTTTCGAGACTCGTTTGCACGAGCCTCCAAAGGAATCACGTTGTCTGTCTTGCTATCCTATTCAGTTGTCAAAGAACCGACTTCCGTCGAAAGGGCGGCCAATTTGCCAGACCCTCCCGTCCGTGTCAAGCGAAATGTTTCCGTGCGTTTTTGCTCGCGCGCGAACTCATTCCGTCTGACTCGGACTTCGGCGTAACTTCGTGACTGGAGAGGGGTTGAAAGATCGAACTTCCTGGAGACTGCAGGGACCGTGGATTCTAGGTCCCCTCGGCTGCGGTGTCAATCGTGCGCCGGGAACACACACAACTCGTTGCCCTGCCGCGCTATTCCAAACCGGCTCTTTTGTGCGCCGTTTTCCGTTGTCCAAAGATCGTTGCCGCGTGGATCATGTGGAACCCGCGAGGGCGTCTCGCTATTTCAGCGCACTCATGCATAACCCCTTGCGCATATTGACGTTACTGCTGTGGCTGCGTCCCTCCTACCGCCTATTCCACGCGTTTCCGAGGGGGGTGGAAGCCGAGCTCATCCGGATTCGCGACCGGACATGCTGACGGCCGGCCATCAGAGCCAGCACGACTGCCGACAGCAGGGCCACCCCAAGCGAAACGCGATATGGCAGCGGCCGGTACCTGACCGACACGTCCGATACGCCCGCCGGCACCCGGAAGCCGAGAAATGCTCCATTGATGCGCACGGGGTCGACTGGAACGCCGTTCACGCGCACCTGCCACCAGTGGATCGCCGGCTGGCTCGATGCCACGATGGCCGGCTGCGCCGCCGCTACGCGTAACCGGAAGTCGGTCGGTCCATGCGCACGGCAGGTGACTGTCGCGTCCGGTGGATTGACGGCCACGGCCGGCAGATCGCGTCCATAGACGAGCGGTGTCTCCTGAAAATCCTTCGACGCCATCAGCTCCTGCTCCCACTGGCGCTTATTCACCCGCCTCAGCAACCGAGGGACAAAGAAACGCGCGATGAAATTGTTGTTCTCATACAGCTCGCCGTCGATTCCACTGTAGAGCCGCTCCCATTTGCCACCAAGTCCGGCGTTCGGCGCAGTGAGCAGGTACCGGACATTGAGGAAGTCGATTGCAATTGCCGTCGGATCGACGACTCGCTTCACGTCGATCGACTGATCCTTCGCCTCGGTGACACGAAAGAAGCGCGCGTAATCGCTCCACTCCATCGGATCGGTGCCCCGTACGTCCTCGAGTCCGTACTGCGCCGCCGCATTCGGCAGAAAAGCCCAGTCGAGGCCAATAATTCGGAATGGTTCATCCGGAGCGGCCGCCGCGAAGCGGTGCAACGCGTCGATGATCGGCAAGCGCGGCGCGTAGTAACGATGATCAGTGAGCGCGTTGTAATCGAACGTGAAGACGAAGATCTCCACGATCGTCAGCGCGCATGCGAGCGGTACGGACCATGTCCGGCGGATCAGAGTGCCGATCCAGAACAGAACGAGACACACCATGCCGACAGCCGAGATCACCGTCAGCGTTTGCCCGTACATCTTGACGAAAACATAGATCGCGAGTGGCAGCACGATCGCCGTAGCCAGCAGCGCGATCACGACGTCCCAGTTGCGCAACCTCGACAGAGTGCGCGCGACCACGATGCCCACGAAAAAGCAGAAGACGAACCGCAGCCTGTCGTGTGCGATCCATGAAAACGGCGGAACGCCATAGGCGATGCGCGCCAGCACCGTCCAGTTGAGCGACAGCAGAAGAAAAACGATCGCCGCGATCGCCAGCAGCCTGTCTCGCAGCGAAGCCCTCGGCGACAAGATCGCCGGCGGAAACAGCACCATTGTGATCAGCCCGACGTACAAGGACGCCACGTGCGTGTACGACATGATCCAGCCGTAGTTGCCGTGAGCGGGGTTGCCGTAACCGTCGGGGTTCAGCATCGCCCAGAGCGTGTTCGCCGGAAACGCGCCGCCGGCGTTCACGACCCTGAGCGACATCACGCGCAGGCTGACCACCGCCTGCTCGAGCACCGGCACCCACGCCGGCGACGAAATCAGCAGGCCGAGCAGCGCCGCCACAATGACACGCACGCAATCGCGAACGCCGAATCGCGTGCTGTCCCACTGCGGAGCGATCCATTCGATGATGACGAGCGTCAATGCGCCGATCGCGACATGAAAGACGCTCTCCGGATGTCCGCCTGCAAGCAGCGCGGCGACAACGAGCGCGACAAGAACGACGGGCGCTCCGCTCTCTCTGCGGAGACAGAGGAGGATGCCGTACGCCGCAGCCGGCAGCAGCAGTGTCACGGCCGTCATCGGGTAATAAAGAAAGACGTTGTTGAAGATCGCGAATGCGAACACGGAGCTGCCCAGGATTGCGGCGATGTCGGGAACGCGCTCGCGCCGCAGGAGCAGGTAGCCGAACAGCAGCGCCAGGAACAGCTTCAACCCGGCCATCGCGACCATCTGCTTCGGCAGCGGGACGAACAGAGTCGCGAGGAACACCGGGCTGAATGGTGCCGATTGCCCGTTGCCGAGGAGCGGGTAGCCGCAGAAGAGGTAAGGATCCCAGAGCGGTGCGCGCCAGCGGGCGAACTGCTCGCGGACGACATGCATCCACGGCAGGATCTGTTTGACCGTGTCGTTCGCCAGGTAATTCTTCGATTTCTCGACCGGAAAAATCCCGTGATACGGATAGCCGCGCATCACCTCGTCCAACGGCACAGGCATGTCCGCCGTGAACACGCCGCGCGCAATGAAGACGAAGACAATCGCGAGAAGGACCGCGGCGATCCTCCACGATACGGGCTCGAGCCACCGCCGCACCGCCAGCGTGATCACAATCGACGGCAGAAGGATGCCGGCGACTGTCAGCAGCACGTCAGTCATTGCAGCTCCGCAATGAGCTTCGCGCGGAGGAGCTTTCCGAGCGGCGAGCGCGGAATGCTGCCGACGCGGCGCACGGCGCGGATGCGCTCGAACGGCAGGACGCGCGCATTGAACGCGCGGACGATTTCCTCGACGTCGCCATTCACTGTTGCGATCTCGATGACGTGGCCGAGGCGATCGTCGACGACGGGGATAATCGCGGCGTCGACAGTTCCGCGAACGGACTCGAGAATGGCGTCGAGCCTCGACAGATCGACCGACTCGCCTCCGATCTTCACGAACGCACCGGCGCGGCCGAGCGGACGAAGGATCTCGCCGTCGACTTCTCCGCGATCCTCGGACGCAAACCAGCCGTCGACTTTCGGATCGACGAAAGCGCCGCGCCCGCGATCGTCGAAAAACGCGTAGCCCGTCAGCAGAGACGGACCGGAAAATGCGAGGCGCTGATCGTCTTCGCCCCGGACGCGAATGTGCGAGAGGATCCGCAGGTCCGGCGACTCTCCCCTCGCCGTCGCGATCTGCGAACACGCCTCGGTCATGCCGTAGCTCGGCAGAACGGGCCAGCCCAGCGAGCGCGCGCCGTCGTACAAATCGTGCACAGTCGCGCCACCGCCGACGACAATCGCGCGAATCGAGCGGGGTGCGCGAGTTCCCAGCGACACGAGATCGCGAACCTGCGCGGGGACCAGCGACGCCAGCGTCACGTTTTCCGTGGAAACCGTTCCGATGAATTGTCGCGCATCCCAGTCCGAAGCGATTACTCGAGAACCGGCGAGCGCAGCCCGCGCGTAGATGCCGAGGCCGCCGACGTGAAATGTGGGGAGGACGCAGAACCACACGTCGTGCGCGGTCGCGTCCAGGTGTCGGTTCACCGCTTCGGCCGACGTGACGATGGCCTGCTTCGACAACGCGACGAGCCGCAATGCGCCGCTCGTTCCCGACGTCGCGATCCACACGTGACCGCGAAGCGCCGGCACTTCAGCGGCGAGCCGTTCGAGCGCACGGCGATCCTCGTCCGGCAATCGCGGGTTCAGCAGCAGATGCGACTCCCCGCTGAAGAAATCGATCATGCGAGCTTCTTCCACGGGAGTTTCTCGAGGAGATCGTCGAAGCCGAACCCGGAGCCGCCCGGCGGCATGCGCGCGAGCCGCACGAGCTGTTCGTCGAGCGGCGCGTCTCCAAGCTCGGGCCAGGGATGCACGTCCGCAACGCCGTCGCCGTTTCGGATGGGCGCGCCCTCTCGCAAACCGGGCCGCGCGATTCCGCTCAGCCGCCGCTTCGGCGTCAGCGTGTAGCGCCAGACCCACATCGTCTACACGATACAGCCGATGAGAAAGAGCACGCTGTACGCCCACTGAAGTGCGCCGGCCATCGCGAGGCAGCGATTCAACTCGCGCCCGGTGCTGCGATACACGCGCAACGCGAGAGCGATCGCGAGCGGCAGCGAGACGAGCGCGATCAGCAGCATCGGATCCCGAAGCCGCCACGCGACGAACCCGATCGCCGCGTACGCGATCGCGAGAAACAGCACGATCTCCGCGCGCGCGCCGCTCTCGCCGATTCGTACGGCCATCGTTTTCTTGTTGCTGGCACGATCGCCGTGAATATCGCGAAGATTGTTGATCGCCAGAATGACGACCGCGAGCGAACCGACGCCGGCGCCGCAGACCGCCGCATCAACTCCGTAGTGCAGCGTGAGAACGTAATACGTGCCGCCGACAGCCGCGAAGCCGAAGAACAGCATCACGAACAGTTCGCCGAGTCCGTGATACGCCAGTGGATACGGCCCGCCGGTGTAGGCGTAAGCCATCGCGATGGACGCGACGCCGACGGCGAGGATCGGCCAGCCGGCGTGCACGATCAGCGGAATCCCGAAGAGCGCCGCGATGAGCAGACATGCGTAACCGCCGCGGAGCACCGTCTCCTCGGGCAGCAGTCCCGCGTGCGTGACGCGCACGGGCCCCAGCCGTTCAGCCGTGTCGGCGCCTTTGCGGAAGTCGAGCGCGTCGTTGATGAGATTCGTCGCGATCTGGATGAACAGGCCGCTGAGCAGCGCGCATGCGACGTAGACCCACTGCACGCCGTGCCGATCGTGCAGTGCGAGGCCGGTTCCGACGAGCACCGGCGCGATCGCGGCAGAAAGCGTTTTCGGCCGTGCCGCGAGCAGCCACGGGTTCATGGAAAACGCGGGAACTTGTTGAACTGCGGCTTGCGCTTCTCGACGTACGCGTTGCGCCCCTCCTGCGCCTCTTCCGACAAGTAGTAGAGGAGCGTCGCGTTGCCGGCGAAGTCGAGCAGGCCGATCTGTCCGTCGCAATCGGCATTCATCGCCGCCTTCAGACAGCGCAACGCCATCGGCGAGAGCGCCAGCATCTCGCGGCACCACTGCAGCGTCTCGGCCTCGAGCTTCGCCAGCGGCACGACGGTGTTGACCAGACCCATGTCGAGCGCCTGCTTCGCGTCGTACTGACGGCATAGGAACCAGATCTCGCGCGCCTTCTTCTGACCGACGATGCGCGCGAGGTACGACGATCCGAGACCGCCGTCGAAGGAGCCGACCTTCGGGCCGGTCTGTCCGAATCGCGCGTTGTCGGCCGCGATCGTCAAGTCGCACACGACGTGGAGGACGTGACCGCCGCCAATCGCATACCCCGCCACCATCGCGACCACCGGCTTGGGCAGGCTGCGGATCTGTTTCTGCACGTCGAGGATGTTCAGCCGCGGAACGCCTTTCGCGTCGACGTACCCGGCCTTGCCGCGAACGCGCTGATCGCCGCCGGAGCAGAACGCCTCGTCGCCTTCGCCGGTGAGAATCACGACGCCGATCTCAGCGTCATCGCGCGCGAGATCGAATGCTTCTTTCATCTCGCCGACCGTCAGCGGCCGGAACGCATTGCGCACCTTCGGCCGGTTGATCGTGATCTTCGCGATCCCGTCCGCGGTGCGCTCGTATTTGATGTCTTCGAACTTCTTGATCGTGGTCCAACGCTCAGCCATAGGGCGCGAACTATAGCAACGCGCGCAGACGTGCGATGAACGCCTCAGGCTGCTCCCATGGCACGCGATGCGCGGCGTCCGGACAGATCCACAGCGCCGCGTTCGGCAGGAGCGACACGGCGCGGTTCCCCGTCTCGACGTACTTGGTATCGCGCTCGCCGGCGATCCAGAGAACGGGAATCGCGATCTCATGCAGCCGCGGCGCGAGCGGCGGCAGAACGCCCGGCGACCACTCCCGCAGCGAGCGCACAACGCTTCGCCGGTCGTAGTCGCGTTCGCGCCGCACCGGAATGTGGCCGCCGAACAGCGGCTGCGCGTTCCAGTCGCGAAGCACGGATTCCCAGTCGTCGTGCTCGAATCGCCGCGCCCATTTCTCGTCGCCTTCGCGTCGCGTGGCGCGATCGGCCTCGCTCTCGATGCCGAGTCCTGCAGAGACGATGATCGCGCGCTGGTACTTCGCGCCGTCGAGCAGAGCGCGCAGCGCGATCCGGCCTCCCATCGAGTAGCCGAGGATCGTGTCGCCGGACTGCGGGATGTCGTCGAGGTCGCGCGCGTCGACATCGAATCCCGCATCACGCAGGAAGTTCCAGTCCGCCGGGCGCCCCAGGAATCCGTGCAGGGCGACGATCACGACCAGATCTCGTCGAAGCGCTGCCACACGCGCCGGCTCGCGTCGATGTCGGGCACGATCTCGATGACCGCGCGGCTCGCGTCGCGATTGTTGTACGAGAGATTCCACATCGCCGCCCAGTGCTCGAACGAAACCGAGTGGCTGTTCTCGATCAGCCGCTCGCGTGTGTCGTCCGGCAGCGCGCGCAGCGACGGCACGCGCGAAAAGATGCGCCCGCCGCCATTGTTGACGACGTAGATCTGAAACTCGATGGCGGGATCGAGCTGCGCGACGATCCACGCGGAGTTCAGGTCGTACAGTGCCGTTAGATCGCCGACGATCGCAACGTTCAGCGCCGAAGGCGAGCACCATCCGAGAAACGTCGAGAGCTGGCCGTCGATGCCGTTCGCGCCGCGGTTCGCTTCCATCGTGAAGTGCCGGTTCTCGCGAGTCGCGACGAGATCCCACTCGCGCACCGGAAGGCTGTTGCCGAGGTAGATGCGCGCGCCGCCCGGAAGGTCGAGCGAGAGCGAGCGGATGAGCGCGAGCTCCGACTCCGGCTCGACTTCGAGAATGCGGTCGAGGCGCTCGGCGCATTCGCGGTCGTGCCGAAAGAGCTCTTCGTCGCGATCGACGCGCGCGATGTCTGGCAGATCGTCGATCGAGTGCACTTCTCCTCGCGACAGGCCCCGAAACGGCAGCGCGCTGTAGCTGATGACTTCGACCCCGCGCATCTTCTCGTCGAGATCGCGCCAGAAGCGCAGCGTCGGTACGTTGCCGATGCGGATCACTCTCGTGAATCCCGCCGATCCGAGGATGCGCTCGTTCTGGAGGAGGATCGGCGCGAGCCCGGCGTCTTCCCGCAATCCGGAGAGCGGTTCGGCGTACACGGGCGCGTTCAGCCGCAGCACAAAGTCGTGCACGCGCTCGCGATCGCGCGCGGCCAGTCCGCCGATCAGCACGAGCGGTCGCTCACTCATCGATCAGCGGCTCGTCGAACTCGACGTTGATGTGCAGCGGCGTCGTACGCGTCCAGCCGTCGATCGACGTCGCCGCGTAAGGACCGAAAATTCCGATCTGGTCGATCGCCTGCGGCGCTCCGCTGCCACGGTATCGCGCCGGCCGGTCCGCTGTGAGCAACACCAGCGGCATGCCGGAGTAGTGCGCCTCGACGACGGCGGCCAGCAACTCGGCGACCGCCGTACCTGACGTCGTCACGACCGCGGCAGGCGTCCCGTCCTGCTTCGTGCGCCCGAGGGCGAAGAATGCGGCGGAACGTTCGTCGACGAACGAGAAAAGCTGCGCGTCAGCCGACGCGAGCACCGCGATCAGCGGACTGTTTCGCGATCCGGCGCAGATGCAGAAGTCCTCGACGCCGAGGGCGCGCACCTGCTCGACGAGCCGCCGCGCGCGCTCGATGTTCGTCATGTCCACGCTTCGACAGACGCGCCGACGCCGAACAGCGATTTCACCTGTTCGCGCTTCTGCCGCAGCTCTTCGAATTCCGAGTCCAGGCGGCTCTCCGCGATGATCCCCGCGCCGGACCCGATGCGGATCGAGCTCGCCGTCCACTCGATGTTGCGGATGCCGACGAGCGCGAGCGCGTAACGCCCTTCGCGCTCCAGTCCGAACGGCGCGCCGAATGCGCCGCGCTGCGCATCGCGGTCCGCTTCCCGCAACCACCGCTCGCCCGCCTCGGTGCGCGGCGAAACGCCGAGCGCGGCGGTCGGATGAAGACGGCGGACCATCTCCGCGAACGACATCCGCTCGCCGCCCATCTCGCGAAAGAAAATCGGCGTGACCAGATGGGCGATGCGCGGCACCTGCAGGATTCCGAGCGCGCCGATCTCGACGTTGCCGAAGGGCGCGAGCCGGCGCGCGATGTCCTCGACGACGAAGCGGTGCTCGCGCAGTTCCTTCGCATCGCGCAGCAGCTCGTCCGCGCGGGCGAGCGGACGCGTGCCTGCGAGCGCCATGGTCGAGTAGCCGAGGCCGTGTGTCTGGAAGAGGACTTCCGGCGCAGCGCCGGCGACGGAGCGGCCGCCGATCGAGTAGCCGTAACCGTAGAGACCACGCGGTACCGACGTCAGGCGCCCGAGCACATGCGGCCACAGGAGGTCCCCGGTCCGCTGACCTGAGCTCCGCCAACTGTCCCCGGTCTCACCGTGTTCGAAGATGACCGGAACGATCTTCTGGAAGTCGCCTTTGCGAATGCCGCGCTGCGCGGAGTCGAAGAGCGTCGCGAAAATCTGCTGATCGAGCGGCAGCCAGTCGATCTCCGGCGGTGTTGTCCGTTCAAATCGCGACGCAAAGTCGTCGGCGGCGATCTCTTCCCATTCCGCCGGATGCCGCCACGGGCGCGCCTCGTCGAGGAAGAAATCGGTGATGAAGAACGCGGGCTGGTCGGGACGGCGGAAGGGCATCTGCTCGAACGGTCCCCAGCCGACGAACACCCGGCCGGGCGCAGTCTGCATGAACGCGAAATCGCGCGGCACGCGGCGATTCTATGCGGTTCGTGTACCGCTCTCATAAACTCGCGCCGCTCACGTGCCTGACAACCGACAACCGGCAACCGACAACTCCTACACCGGTCCCGACCCCGGCCGCATCCGCTCGATGTTCGCGTCGATCGCCGGCCGGTACGACCGCGCGAACACGATCCTGTCGGCCGGCGTGCACCACCGCTGGCGGCGCGCCGCCGTGCGGTGGTCGGGCGCGCGCGAAGGCGATTCCGTGCTCGACTGCGCGACCGGCACCGGCGACCTCGCCATCGCGTTCGGGAACGCGGTCGGTCGCGGACGCGTCGTCGGAACGGACTTCGTTCCGGAGATGCTCGAGATTGCGCGAACCAAAGCGGCGAACATCGAGTTCGAAGCAGCCGACGTGACCACGCTGCCGTATCCCGACGCGGCGTTCGACATCAGCTCGATCGCGTTCGGCATCCGCAACGTCGGCGATCCGCGCCGCGGCGTCGCCGAGCTCGCCCGCGTCGTCCGCAGCGGCGGCCGCGTGATCGTTCTCGAGTTCGGCCAGCCGCGAAACCGGATCTTTCGTCCGCTCTACGAGTTCTACCGCCGCACGATCCTCCCCCGCCTCGGCGGCGCGATCACCGGACGGCGTCAGGCATATGAATATCTCGAGTCGTCCGCGTCGCGGTTTCCATGCGGCGAGGACTTCGCGCAGCTCATGCGCGACAGCGCCTCCTTCACCTCCGTCGAATGGAAGCCGCTGACGTTTGGCATCGCCTACCTGTATAAAGGCGTGAAGGCCTGACGCGTGTCCGAAGTCGAGATCTACAAATTCGGCGGTGTGGCCGTGGGAAGCGCCGACGCGGTCCGCGCGGCGATGGCCCACGTGCGCAACGCGAAGACGCCGCTCGTGGTCGTCGTCTCGGCGATGAACGGCATCACCGACCTGCTCCTCGGCTGCGCGCGCGCGGCGTTGCACGGCGACCGCGAAAGCTTCCGGCGCGCGGCGGAAGAGTTCGAGCAGCGGCATACGAGTCTGATCGAAGAGCTCGTGACGAGCCGCCGCACTGCCGGCGACCTGCGCGCAGTGGTCGGCGGCGCAACGCGGGAGATGCTCGCGATCGCGGAAAGCATCGCCGTGCTTCGCGAGCTCACGCCGCGCGCACAGGACGCGATGGTCTCGCGCGGTGAGCGCGTTCTCGCCCAGATCTTCGCGACGTGTCTCGGCGACGCGATGTACGTCGACGCGACCGACGTCGTGCTGACGGAGCGCCGGGCCGGGACGCTGTGGCCGAACTTCGCGCGCTGCGAGCGCGCCGGCAAGAAGCACATCATCCCGCTGCTCGAAAAGGGCTCTCCGGTCATCGTGCCGGGTTACCTCGGCAGCGGTCCCGACGGCGAAGTCGTGACGCTCGGGCGCGGCGGCTCGGACTTTTCGGCGGCGATTCTCGCGCGCAGCCTCGGCGCTCGCGCCGTCACGCTCTGGAAGGAAGTCGACGGACTGATGACCGCCGATCCTCGCAGCGTCCCGAACGCGCGCGTGCTGCCGGAGCTGCACTACCGCGAAGCCGCGGAGCTCGCGTTCTACGGCGCCAGGGTCCTGCATCCGCGCACGATGATTCCTCTGGCCGATCGGCGCATCCCCCTCTACGTCCGCAACACGTTCCGCGAAGGCGCCGGCACGCGCATCTCCGCGGACGCGCAGCCGGGCGAGTATCCGGTCAAGGCGCTCACCGCAGTTCATGGCCAGGCGCTGATCTCGGTCGAAGGCAGCGGCATGATCGGCGTTCCAGGCGTGGCCGCGCGGACGTTCACCGCTCTCGCGCACGCGGGCCACTCCGTCTCGATGATCAGCCAGGCGTCGAGCGAGTCGTCGATCTGCTTCGTCGTTCCCGAACCGGAAGCGGCCCACGCCATCGCCGCGCTCGACGAAGCGTTCGCGCTGGAGCGGAAGATGAAGTTCATCGACCGCGTGCGCGCCGAGAAAGGCGTCGCGCTCGTCGCCGTCGTCGGACTGGGCATGCGCGGACGGCCCGGCATCGCTGCGCGCACGTTCTCCGCGCTGTCGGCCGAACGCGTGAACGTCCACGCGATCGCGCAGGGCTCCTCGGAGCTGAACATCACCGCGACCATCGCCGAAGAGGACGTGAAGCGTGCCCTGATGGCTCTGCACGCCGAGTATCAGCTCGACAAGATCCGCCCGCTCGCCGACACCTCCGGTCGCGAGTCGAAACTCACGTTCCTCGGATTCGGGCAGATCGGCCGCGCACTCGCCCGCCAGCTCGTCGCGCAGGAGAAGCATCTGCGCGCCGACCTCGGCGTCGACATCAAAGTCGTCGCCGTCGCGGATCGCTCCGGCATCAAGGTCGTCGAGAAAGGATTCGAAGCAAAGGCGCTCGAAGTGCTCGCCGAACGCAAAGCATCCGGAGAGCGCCTCTTCGACGGACGTTCACCGCTCACGCTCGCGCAACTGCAGGCGATGATGCGCAAAGAGCTCTGGCTGCTCCCGTCGCACCGGCCGATCCTCGTCGACCTCACGTCCGAAGAAACCGCGCCGCTGATCCAGGAGGCGCTCGAGCAGGGCTTCAACATCGTGCTCGCGAACAAGAAGCCGCTCGCGGTCGCGCAGATCGAGTTCGATCGCCTGATGCAGACGGCGCGCGATCGCGGACTGTCGCTGCGTTACGAAGCGACGGCGGGCGCCGGATTACCCGTGCTCGACACCCTCGCGAAGCTTCACGAGACCGGCGACCGCGTCGAGATGATCCTCGGCTGCTTCTCCGGAACGCTCGGATACATCATGACCGCGCTCGAGAACGGCGTGAATTTCTCCGACGCCGTTCGCGAAGCGTGGAAGCTCGGCTACACCGAGCCTGATCCGCGCGACGACCTCTCCGGCACCGACGTGGCGCGCAAGGCGCTGATCCTCGCGCGCACGCTCGGGCGCTCGCTCGAGCTGTCGGACATCAAGCTCGAGCCGCTGTTCGGACGCGACGTCGACAGCGACGATCCGTCGACGTTTGTCGCGAATCTCCGCGCGCTCGACGACGACTTCCGTCATCGCGTGGCACGCGCGCGGGAAGAGCGCAAGGTGCTGCGCTACGTCGCGAAGATCGCCAGGACGATCCGCGTCGGCATCGAGGAAGTCGACCAGAGCTCGCCGATGGGCGGACTGCACGGCACCGACAACCAGGTCGTCATCTACTCGAAGCGCTACAAGACGAATCCGCTCGTCGTCACCGGGCCCGGCGCGGGCGCGGAAGTCACCGCGGCCGGCGTGCTGAACGACATCGTGGCGATCACGATGCAGGAACGGCGGAGACGGAGCGCCGAGCACGGAGCGCCGAGCGCGGGAGATCGCGGCAAGCGATGACGACGGTCTTCGCTCCGGCGTCGATCGGCAATGTGGGTCCGGGATTCGACGTCCTCGGTCTCGCCGTCGACGGCGTCGGCGACAAGGTCACCGTCGAGCTCACTGACGGCGACGCGCGCGTCGAGAGCATCACCGGCCGCGACGCCGCGATGCTGCCGCGCGAGCCGGAGAAGAACGTCGCCGTGATCGCAGCGAGTGCGTGGCTGCGTGCTGCGGGCATCGGCAAACAGCCGATTGTCTCGATCGAGAAAGGCCTGGCAGTGGCGGGCGGGATGGGCGGCAGCGCGGCCAGTGCAGTCGGCGGTGCGCTTGCGGCGGCGCTTGCAGCGGGTGCATCGCCGGACAGCCGCGAGATCATGGAAGCGGCGCTCGAAGGCGAGTCGCTCGTCGCCGGACGGCACCTCGACAACATCGCGGCGTCGACGCTCGGCGGACTCACGATCGTGCTGTCGGTCGACCCGGTCGACGCCGTTTCGATCACGCCGCCGCCGCAGTGGCGCGTCGTCCTGCTGACGCCGCGCGTGCGCATCGAGACCAAACGCGCCCGCGAGATCCTGCCGCAGCACTGGGACCGCGCGTCGTGGACGCGCCAGATGGCCTGCACCACCGCGCTCGCCTACGCGTTCGCGTCCGCTGACGCAAGCCTGGTCCGCCGCGCGCTGGACGATCGCTACGCCGAGCCGATTCGCGCCGATCTCATTCCGAACTTTCGCGACGTGAAGCGCGCGGCGCTCGACGCCGGCGCCCTCGGCTGCTCGATCAGCGGATCGGGCCCGACCATCTTCGCCATCACGAGCGACAACGACGCACGCGTGGCCGAAGCGATGCGTCATGCGATGCGCGAGATCGAGTGCGTCGTGTACGCAGGCTTGATCTCGGCGAGAGGGGCACACGCCATATGACCACGACGTCCTCGGTCCTCGGTCCTCGGCCCTCGGTTGAAGAATGGCTGGCCTGCATCGGCTGTCATCGCCGCTACGCTGTCGACGAGATTCGCTACACATGTGATTGCGGGGGACTTCTGTCAGTCGAACGCGACCGATTGCCGGGTGACACCCGCAAGTTCGACGAGCGCTTGAACCGAGGACCGAGGACCGAGGACCGAGGACCGGATTCCTCCGGCGTGTGGCGTTTCCGCGAGGCCGTCCTGAACGTTCCCGAAAACCAGATCATCACGCATCCCGAGGGGGGGACGCGGTTGTACGAACGTGAGGGATTGCTGTTCAAGCACGAGGGCGAGAATCCCACCGGCTCGTTCAAGGACCGCGGCATGACCGTGGCCATCACGCAGGCAGTGCGGCTCGGCGCGCGCGCGGTGGCGTGCGCGTCGACCGGAAACACGAGCGCATCGCTGGCGGCGTACGCCGCGCAGGCGAAGCTTCGCGCCATCGTGTTCGTGCCGGCCGGGAAGATCTCCGGCGGAAAGCTTGCCCAGACGCTCGCGTACGGAGCGACGTGTCTGCAGATCCGCGGCGACTTCGATGCGGCGATGAAGCTCGTTCTCGAATCCTCGAAGCAACTGGGCATCTATCTCCTGAACTCGATCAACCCGTTCCGCATCGAAGGTCAGAAGACCATCGTTTGGGAACTACTGCAGGACCTCGGCTGGAACGCCCCCGACTGGATCGTCGTTCCCGCCGGGAACCTCGGCAACACGAGCGCGTTCGGCAAAGCGCTGCGCGAGGCGCGCGAAGCGGGATGGATCTCGCGTACGCCGCGGCTCGCGTCGATCCAGGCCAGCGGCGCGAATCCGTTCTATCGCAGCTTCCGCGATTCGTTCACGGGAAGGCATCGCGTCGCGGCTGAGACGATCGCCAGCGCGATCCGCATCGGCGATCCGGTCAGCTACGATCGTGCCGTCGCTGCGATCCGCTACACCGGCGGCGTGGTCGAGGAAGTCACTGACGACGAGATCATGACGGCGAAGCGCGACATCGATGCGATGGGCATCGGCTGCGAGCCTGCTTCCGCGGCGACCCTCGCCGGCGTGAGGAAGCTGCGCGCGTCCGGAGTCTTGCACGCCGGCGAGCGCATCGTCTGCGTGCTCACCGGACACCTGCTGAAAGACATCGACGCGATCATGCGCGGGCCGGCCGGCAGATCGATCGAGATCGACGCCACCGTCGAGGCCGTGGAGAGGGCGTTATCGTGA